>JANQQD010000113.1 GCA_028285185.1 Anaerolineae bacterium
TCGTCAAGGCCGACCACGGCCGTCACGCCGCGCTCGGAGCGCACGTAATTGTTGGCGCCGTTCATGACGATCGAATGACCGACACAGACGTTGTCGCTGGCGTCGCGGCCGGGCGTCATCTCCCAGACGGCATCCCAGGACCCGATATCGCTCCAGAACGCCGGCAGCGGGACGACGGCGGCCAAGTCGGTCCGCTCCATCAGGGCATAGTCGATGGATGTTGAGTGAGCGCGCGCGTAAGCGCTGCCTTCCAGTCGCAGGACTTGGCCCTGGCGGATGCCGGTTGTGACGCTCTCGCTGACGGCTGCGGACATCTCCGGCTCGAGGCGCCCGAGCTCGTCGACGAGCGCCTGCGCCGGAAAGCAGAACATGCCGCTGTTCCAGTAGACGTCGCCCTTGGCTATCAGCCGCTCCGCGCCGTCGCGCGACGGCTTCTCAATGAAGGCTTCGATCAGGAAGACTTCCGGCGCGACCATCGCGGTGCTGCGGCGAATGTAGCCGTAGCCCGTCTCCGGACGGCTCGGCTCGACACCGAACGTGACGAACATGTTGGTCCGATTTGCTGCCTTGGCGGCTTGCTGGACCGCTTGCTCGAAGACGGTCGCACCGACGATGACGTGGTCCGAAGGCAGCACCAGCAGGTTGGCGTCGCCCTTGTCGTTCAGTTGCTGGACGGCGGCTGCCAGGATGGCTGGGGCCGTGTTGCGGCCCGCGGGCTCGACCACCAGACAGGCGAGATCGATGCCGACGGCCTCCGCCTGTGCCTCGGCGATCGGGCGAAGGTCTTCGGTGGTAACGACGACGGGGCGGGCGAAGTGCCGATTGTCGCCCACGCGCAGCAGAGTCTGCTGAAACGGGCTGATGCTTCCGACCAGCGCTTGGAACTGCTTCGGCATGGTTTCACGGGACAGAGGCCACAGGCGCGTTCCGCTGCCGCCTGCAAGCAGAACGGGAATAAGCGGACGCGTCTCTTGGAACGGCAGCTTGGACATCGGGGTGTCTCCGGGTCTGGTGTTTGCCAATCCGGCACCCGCGGCGCCGGCACTGCCGCCAATTCGGCAAGCCTCGTGCCATCGCCTGCCGGCAGGTCGTGGCCGACCGGCTGAACGTCCCGGTTTGTCTGGATTCCGCGATGTCTTTGCCGAACAACGCCAGGGGCGCGCGGCCGTGCGATCTTCCGAATTCGGGAAGTGCGGATTCGCGATCCGCAATTGCGATACGCGATGATTGGGCCCGATCCGTGCCCCCGGAACTGGCATGCCACTTGCGGATGTATGTGCGAGAGCTGTTCCGAGAGGGATCACCGATATGAAGATCGTGCGCGAAAGGCCCTGCCAGCGCCTGCAGCACCGGGTGACCGCGCCATTGTGGGTCGCCTGGCGCCACCAGGTCATCCGGGCTGCCGACTGGAGCCTGTCGGGTTTGCGCCTGGACGGTGTGCCGGTTGACGAGCTCGCCGTCGGCGATCAGGTCGACCTTCGTCTGAGCCTGCCCTTCCAGGGATTCGATGTCGGCTTCGTGGCTGGGGCGGAAGTCGTGCGGATGGCCGCCGACATGGTCGCATTCCGTCTCATTCGGGTTGGCGAGCGCGAACGCAACCTGATGTCCCATTTCATCGACGAGCTGGTGCGCGGCTCCATGGTCGATGTCGAGGATACGATCCAGCGTATCGACGTACCGGTAACACCCGTGTCGACCCGCCCGGATCCGAACCCGAAGGAGGAGATACCGGTTCGGCGCTGGCCCGTCCGGGCGATCGTGATGACCGTCGTCTATCTGACGCTGGGCGTTGGCATCATCGCCTTCGCGAGCTTCGTGGCGTATGCCAACATGTTCAAGCTGGAGGTGGACACCGCCGTCGTGACGGCCCCGTTGGACGTCGTGTCGGCGCATGCCGACGGCCGCATCATGCTCGCCGACATGGCGCCCGGCGACCGGATCGAGGCGGGCCAGACGCTGGGTCGGCTCGCCGACAGCGAACTGGAGCACAGCCTCGACGTCGCGACCATCGCCGTGGAACGCGCCCGTGCGCGGCGTGACCACGTCGCCCGTCAGCTCGACGCTGCCACCTTCGGCGATCGCGACCGCGAGGTCGTCGCCGACAACAACCGCGAGCGCACGGCCGCCGCCGTCGCCGCCCTTGAGGCCCGCCTTGAGCTGGCACGCGCCCGCCACGCCCGCGTGGAGGGTATCTATAGTCAGGGATGGACGACCGTTGAAGTCGTCGAGGAAGCCGCCGACGAGGTCGCCATTCTGGAGGCCGAACTGGCGGTTCTTCGCATCGACCTCGGCGAGTTCGACGAGACGGCGACTGAGACGACGGCCGACGGCCTGTTCGATGCCGTGCGCATGGAACAGGGGTATGCCAACCTCGCCGCCGACCTGATGCTGGCGGAAGAGGAATTGCTGCTCGCCCGTCAAGAGCTGGAGGCGCTGGAGATGCACCGGCAGCGCCTTGATATCGCAGCACCGTTCGACGGTCGGGTGGTGGAGGTCAGCAAGCCGGATGGCGCCACCGTGCTGCGCGGTGAGGATATCCTGATCATCGAGCGCGATCAGGCCCGCACGATCGAGGCGTTCCTGGACCAAGAGCAGATCCTGGTCGTCGGCCTCGACGATGCGGCGACAATCTATCTTCCAGCGCTCGACCGCCGCGTGGCTGCAACGGTGACACGGATCGACCGGACCACTGGGTTCATCGACGAGCAGCGCAGCCACTATAGCTGGCGGGGGCCGGAAGATCGGTCCGGCCGGGTGATCCTGACCTTCACGGAGCCAACGCTCGGCGAACAGATCAACGCCGGCCTTCCGGCCATCGTCATCTTCGACCGCCGCAGCGACGACGCCATTCTTTCAGGTCTGATCGCCTGGGTCGGCCACCAGTTTGAGGGAGAGGAAGCATGAGCCGGTCGACCGCCACCCGCCGCCAGCAGACGTTCCATATCGAAGACCCGACGGAGAGGCCGCGCGGCTGGAAGAAATGGAACGCGGCCGCGCTGTTCAAGATCTTCCTCTATTTCGGCATCTGCTTCGTGCTCGTGTGTCAGCTGCCAAACACGCTGTGGGACCCGGCGACCAGGACCATCACCTTCACGCTCGGCATTCTGGGCGTGTGGCGCTATGGCTGGTGGTTCACCCACGCGGTCCGCGCGGCCATCTACGGCACCTTCGTCTATCCGCGCCTGCGCGTGCGGGGCGAGGCGGAATGGGCTGCCGGCTGGCGCCCCCGCCATCTGCACTTCATGTTCACGACCTTCCGCGAGCACCGCGACATCACGGAAAAGGTCATCCGCAGCATTTGCCGCGAGGTGGAGAGCAGCGGCGTTCCCGGCACGATCTGGCTCGGGTCTGGGGATATCTATGACGAAGACGTCATTTCCAACTATCTGCGCAGTTTCGCCGGCCATCTGGACATCACGCTGCGCATCATCCGTCAGAACCAGCCGGGCAAGCGGCTGGCCATCGGCCTGGTGCTGCGCGCCATGAACCGTGGGCCGGTGGAGCCCGACGACCTGATCGTGTTCATGGACGGCGACTTCATCCTGGGCCCGGGATCGATCGGCAAATGCATGCCGCTGTTCAAGGTCTATCCGGATCTGGAAGCCGTCACCACGGACGAGGAGGTGATCTGTATCGGCCCCCGCTGGGTTGCGACCTGGTTGACCATGCGCTTCGCCCAGCGGCGCCTCGCCATGCAGAGCCATGCGCTCGCAGGGCGGGTTCTGACGCTGACCGGCCGCATGTCGGTGTTCCGGGCCCGCCATCTGATGGACCTGGAATTCATCCGCACGCTGGAGGCCGACCACCTTAACCACTGGCTGTGGGGCAACTTCCGCTTCCTCAGCGGCGACGACAAGAGCACCTGGTACTACCTGCTGAAGCATGGGGCGCGGATGCTCTATGTCCCCGATGCCATCGGCTATACGGTCGAGGTGATCGAGGGCTCAGGCCTCGACCGCATGGTGCAGAACTTCCGGCGCTGGTCCGGCAACATGCTGCGCAACGGCAGCCGGGCGATTGCCCTCGGCCCCCGCGCCATGCCGTTCTTCATCTGGTGGTGTCTGGTCGATCAGCGGCTGTCGATGTGGACCATGCTGGTCAGCCCGGTGCTTGCCGCGTCCGCGGCGATCCTGCACACGCCGGCCTATCTGGTGGCCTATGCCATCTTCATCGCGATCACGCGGATGCTGCTGTCGCTGTTCCTCTATATCTATTCCCGCAAGGTGGAACTCGCCTATCCGGGCATCCTCTATTTCAACCAGCTGATCAACGCGTCGGTGAAGGTCTATTGCCTGTGGCGGCTGGCGAAGCAGCGGTGGTCGAACCGCGGCAACCAGACGGCGGGCATGGGCGGCGGCGGCCTGCTGAACTTCTACCGAACCTGGATGGCCCGGTATCTGACCGTGTTCTCCGTCGCCGCCCTGTTCCTCGGCGTGTCGCTCTACAGCGGTCTCGTGCAGGTGCCGAGCTTCACCATGCTGCGCGTGATGCTGCTGTCTTGATGGAGTGGACAGACCGGCGCCGCCGGTCCGGCAGCCGCTGCGCTCGTCCTGGCGACAACGCGGACGCCGCGGCCGCCGCTCTCTGCCATGTCCAGCCGCAGTACGGCATGCGGCGCTGGCCCACCGGGCGCATCCCCCATTTTCAACCAGCACACCATTGGTTCGGCGAACGTCGGCTGCCTTAACCCGCATCTCGCACACCCGCCAGTCTTCCAGGTCTTTCCCATGTCTGTGACCGCGTTGCTCAACCGCGGTCTCGTGCCCGTGAAGAGCGTCACGATCGTGCCGTTCTGGGGCGGCCGAGCGTTGCCGCCATCGCGCTTCGCATCGCGCAACGCAATGAAATCTTGGCCGACTGCAATGCGGCGCGATTCAAACGCGGTCCGCGATTTCAATATAACTATCTGATTCATATAGAGAATTTTGAGCGGGCGCTCGGTTGGCACGGGTCTTGTTGTTGGAAAGGCCCAGAGACTGAACTTCCACGCGTCAAACAGGAGCGTCCTCCGATGAATGATCTCTCCCCCGCCTTCGATCTCGAAGTCGCGCCGCTGCTGGCGACGGTCGGCGAAACGAAGGCCCCCATCAGCGTCTTCGGCCTCGGCTATGTTGGCGCGGTATCGATGGCCTGCATCGCATCGCTCGGCCACCGGATGATCGGTGTCGACCCCGACATGACCAAGGTCGCCCGGATCGCGGCTGGCGAGAGCCCGATCGTCGAGGATCGGCTGGGCGACCTGTTGTCGGACGGCGTCGCGCGTGACCTGATCGACGCCACCAACGACGCCAGGACCGCCGTGCTGGCGACGGACATGAGCTTCGTGTCCGTCGGCACGCCGACCGCCGCGGACGGTGGCTGTGACTTCCGCTACGTACGGATGGTGGCGCGGCAGATCGGTGCCGCCCTGGCCGAGAAGGACAGCTTCCACCTGGTGGTCCTGCGCTGCAGCGTGCCGCCGGGCACGACCCGCGACGTCATGGTGCCGGAGTTGGAGGCAGCGTCCGGCAAGCGCCTCGGCGAAGGGTTCGGCATCGCCTTCAACCCGGAGTTCCTGCGCGAGGGCACGGCCGTCCGCGACTTCTTCCAGCCGACCAAGACCGTGATCGGTGCGTCCGACAAGCGCTCCGCGGCGATGCTGGCTGAGGTCTACGCCCCGGTGGACGAGACCATCTCCTTCGTCGCCGTCGAGACGGCGGAAATGGTGAAGTACGTCGACAACACCTGGCACGCCACAAAAGTCGCGTTCGCCAACGAGGTCGGCCGGCTGTGCAAGGCCTTCGCCACGGACAGCCATGCGGTCATGGACATCTTCTGCCAAGACCGGCACCTGAACCTCTCGCCCTATTACCTGAAGCCGGGCTTTGCCTTCGGCGGATCGTGCCTGCCCAAAGAGGTCCGCGCCATGCAGCACCTGGCGCAGGAGCGCGGCGTGCGTCTGCCGCTGATCGACAGCCTGACCGAGACGAACGACGAGCATATCGCCAGTGCGTTGCGGCTGATCGAAGAGACGGGTGCGCGGCGGGTCGGCTTCCTGGGCATCACGTTCAAGCCCAACACCGACGATCTGCGTGAGAGCCCGACGCTGGAACTGGTCGCCGAGTGCCTTGAGCGCGGGCTGGAGGTCGCGGTCTACGACCCGAACCTGCATGCCGAAGGCGATCTGGAAGGGCACTACGCCTATATGCGCCACGCCCGGCCGCACCTGCGCGCGGTCATGACGGCGCTGCCCGATGTTGCCCGGTCGTCGGCCGACGACGTGGCCGGCGCCGCGGACGTGCTGGTCGTTTCCCATAAGGCGCATGGCTACGGCGATGCGGTCGCCCGCCGGCCGGAAGGCGTTGCGGTGATCGACCTGATCCGCCTGTTCCCGGAGATCCCGGAAGAGGCGTCCTACCACGGCATCGGCTGGTAGCCCGGCCTCCCAACCGATCCGCTCAACCGACTGTCAATCTGCAAACTTGAAGGACTGATCCCATGAGCAATGGTACCGAGGCCGTGGAGACGGCCAATACCGGCGACGCCGCGACGGCGCCGGCGGCTGCCGGTGATCAGGCGATTTATTCGCCGATCATCGGCACGCAGGCCGCCGACACCATCAACGGCTCGCATCGTGCCGACCTGATCTCAGGCCGCCAGGTCGCCGACGACCTGGACGGCCGCGGCGGCGGCGACCTGATCTTTGGCGGTTCGGGCGGCGACCTGATCGCCGGCGGAACAGGCAATGACACTCTCTATGGCGGCGGCGGGCCGAGCATCGTCAAGCTGAGCGATTTCACGGTCGCTGAGGACTACGCGGGCAGCGTCACCTTCCTCAACGAAGGGGCGGGCTATCGCAACAGCCTCGGCGTCTACAAGGTGGCAGATGATGGCTCGATCACCGATGTCTCGATCCTGTTCCCCAACGCGTCGAAGATCGGCAGCGGCGGAGACCTGATCCCGGGCGAGAGTGCCGTTGCGCTGGACCTGAACGCCGGCGACCGTATCGGCTTCTTCATCGTCAGCAATGGATTCGGCAAGGGAACCGACAACCAGCAGCACCTGTCCGACCCCGACGGCCAGTTCGAGCTTCGCACGCCTGACGGCCAGCCGGGCAATCTTGAGACCGCCACCGCGCTGGAGCTCTGGCACATCGATGCGGTTACGGGTGAGGAGACCAAGATCCGCAGCCAGTACGGCAACGACCTGTTCCACAGCGCTGCCGATCCGGCCGACGACTATGCCCCGAACCCCGACAATTTCCCGCACACGGTCGGTCATCTGAACACCGTCGAGGGGCTGATTACGCTGGGCTTCGAAGACCTGAAATACGGCGGCGACAAGGACTATGACGACACCGTCTTCGTGGTCGATGTGGGTCAGTCGAATGCCCGCGTGCTCGACCCCAACATCGCTTATGCCGACGGGGGCGAGGATGTGAATGGCGATCTGGATGGGGGCGTCGACCCCATCGTGGATCCGGTGCTGGCCGATGAGAACGACATCATCGACGGCGGTCGCGGTGCCGACAAGGTGTACGGCATGGCCGGAAACGACGTCATGACTGGCGGCGACGGGGCCGACAAGCTGTGGGGCAACTCCGGCAACGACACTGCCGATGGTGGTCGCGGGGACGACTGGATAGCTGGCGGAAAGGGCGACGACATCCTTGCCGGCGGCAGCGGCAACGATGAGGTGCGCGGCGACAGCGGCAACGACACGCTGGACGGCAACGATGGCAACGATCAGCTGTCCGGGGGCTCCGGCGACGATGTCCTCAATGGCGGTTCCGGCTTGGATACGTTGCTCGGTGGCAGCGGCGACGACACGCTTGCCGGCGGCAGCGGCAACGATCGCCTCGAAGGTGGGTCGGGTGACGACATCCTGTATGCCGACGAAGGGGCCGACACCCTGATCGGCGGATCGGGTTTCGATACCCTGGATTTCAGCAATGTCGGGACGCGCGTCCACGTGAACCTGCATAGCCACAGGGCGTCGGGTGCCGGCAATGACAAGGTCGAGGGCATCGAGGCGGTGGTGGCCACCGACTATGATGACATCCTTAGAGGTGACAAGCGGGCCAACACCCTTGATGGCGGCGACGGCAGCGACTGGCTGCGCGGTCTGGGTGGCGACGACACCCTGACCGGCGGCGATGGAGACGACCGCTTCGTCTGGCGTGTCAAGGACATGGCAGGCGGCAGCGTCGACCGGATCACGGACTTCGCTGCCGGCGATACCGTGGAAATCGAGGACCTGGCTTGGGCCCTGGGCGTATCCTCTGAGGAAGCCGAGGCGCGGATCGGCGTTACCGAGACCGCGGCCGGTACGGAGATCGCACTGGATGCAGCCGGGGACGGCAGCTTCGCCACCTTCGTGATCCTGGAGGCCTTCACCGGATTCAACACCGACAGTGATCTGGTGCTGTTTTAACTGGGCAGTGCGGACCGCAGGCCGAAGCCCGGAATGGAATGGCATGCAGTCTGCCGAACGATGGCAACATCTTGGCCAAAGGGCTGCATCGCCACCTGCGCGGCTGCAGGCCTTGGCGCAGAGCAGGCACCGGGCCGCTACGGAGACCAAGATGATCAGAGCCTGTCATGGGATCTGGGCTGGTCATCCTCTCTGAGTCGCCGTCGCTCGCTCGGTGTGCCGAGCGGGCGATAGCGGCGGAGGGGAGATGGCCGCATGTGAGATGTGGCGGAGAGGGAGTCCGCAGCACTGTGCCGAAAATATCAATAGAATCAGGCGCGTGATTCCCGGACGATGTGCCTATCCATCATTTTGTCCATCAATTTTGCAGGACTTGTCGCGGATGACTGTGGATGGGTATGCACGAGACTGTCGCTCCTAGTTCATCTTCGATTTGGAGCCACATCCAATCGATCTGGATCGTAGCCGTTGCTGGCGATGCAGTTTCGGGATCCGTCAGGTGTGACGACGTCAGCGACGCGGCCGATGACGTACCGCCAGACATCCCTGGTTCGGGCCGCGCCTTTGCGCAGAAGGGCCTCCAGCTTTGCGAAGGCGCTTTTGATGGGATTGAAGTCGGGACAGACTGCGCGGTTAGAATCTGCTGATCGAACATGCTGCCGCCCGTTTTCCCTTAATTAATAGATGCGGACCTATTCTCACTCTAAATGATCCAGGAGACGTCTTATGGGCAAAGTTGATTTCCGTCTTGCACAGTATCGCCGCTGGTCAACGGACGAGGAGTCGCCTGAAGGAGAATTTCAGAGCCGCTTCGAGTATAGTTCTGCCACCCGCTCAACGGATAGCGAATGCTGGTCGCTGCCACGGGCCGCCCAGATGATGATAGTTCTGAGTTTGTTGCTATGGTTGGGCATTTTTTATATGATCTGGATGCTAATTTAAATAGAAATATCACAAAAACTTTTCGCCAAATTTATGGCTTTGCGCAACGCTAACTTCGATAAAACATTGTAATATTTATAAATCTCTTCCCGACGTGAGTAAGCAACAGATCCTGGAGATTGGCGTGTTCGGTTTCTTTGAGGCCGTAATCGCGTTGGCCTTCGTTGCTCGCAACCGTTCCAGTGGTGTAAAGCCAGTCCTGCCAGCTTTGCTCGCGTTTGGGCTCGGCTGCCAATGGCCAAGGTTCCGATTGCGATTGCCCCTCTCTGAGGCGCAGTTTTGGATGACAGGGTGACGATTCCGCGTTTGCCGCATTGGATCGCTATCAGCAGCCGCCGTTTCCATGCGGGTGGAAGCCACTATTGGAATGCTGATCGATGGTCCATGACACCGCAGACCTGGGACGGGGGCGATTTGCCTCGGCATTGCAAGGCTATCTCGGCTGGCTAACGCTTATGGCCGTATTCGCCTCGACGCTCGCGTTTGGAGGCAATCATCCGCCTGCATGGCTCGCGCTGGCGCTTGTCGTCGCTATTGCTGTGGGGGTCCAATACGCTGTCGATGGTGTCGCCCCTCCTAGGGCCGACCGTCAGCGCGCCATCCTCCTACCCGCCGCCACCTATTTCGCTGTCCTGTTTTGGGGATGGTTGCAGACGTTGCCGGGTTGGGCGCCTGAGGCCTGGCACCACCCGGCATGGGCCGCGGTTGCCGCGCCTGGGGTGATCGCCATCGATCCTACCGAAGCGCAGCATCACCTGGTTCGCCTGGCGTGCTATGCCGGAGTCTTCTGGATCGCCGCGCGAGCCGCGACCGACCGGGTCCGCTGCCGCCACATGGTCATAGCGATTGCCCTGTTCTCCACGGGATTAGCGATCTTCGGACTCGGTGCCTTTATAACTGGTAGCAATCCGATCATCGATCCGACCGGGCTCGATGGGGGGCCGCTAACCGCCAGCTTCGTCAACCGCAACTCCTATGCGACCTATGCGGCCTTCGGTCTGCTCGCCAACATCGCTGCCTGGATCATGGTGATGGAGCAGGCCTCCGGCGCCGACCAGACCCGCAGCACACGCCGATTAATCCGCGATCTGCTGAACAGCTTCGTTGCAAGGGGCTGGTGGTTCGCTTGCGGCGCACTGACCTGCGGACTCGCCATCGTCATCGGCCAATCTCGCGGCGGTACGATCGCCGCAGTGCTTGGAGTTGTTGTCTTCTTTGTCGCCTATCAGCGGGCTCGTGGCGCGGTCGGGCGGGTGGCGCTGCTTGGCGTAATCCTCGGAGCCGTCTTCATCGCGGCGACCAGCTTCGGCGGACTGGCTGCCCGGTTCTTTGCCACGACGCAGGAGTCGGGACGCTTCATCATCTTTCCGGTCATTGTTGAGGCCAGCTTCGATCGCTTCTGGCTGGGCCATGGTCTCGGCGGTTTGCATCACGGCCTTCGCGCTTACATCCCGCCAGCCGTCGCAAACGTGGAGTGGGACCTGGCGCACAACTCCTATCTCAGCAACCTGTTTGAGCTGGGCGCCGTGGGAGCTGCCGCGTTCTACGCCGCGCTGGCCGCCGTCGTCTGGCGAATTGCCCAAGCCACCCGCGGGCGCCGGCGGGATCACGTCTTCGCGTCCTTGGCCGTTGCCTGCGTTGCGGTCGGCGCCGCCCACAGCCTCGTCGATTTCAGCCTGGAGATGCCGGGAACGGCCGCCCTGTTCGCCGTTTTGCTGGGTATCGGCTGGAGGCAGAGCTTCTCAAGTCACAAGCGAAGTCGCCGGCAGTCGCATTAACGGAGAATAGTCGGCCGGCGTGACCCTTGACACGCGGTTCGGATGAATCCAGTATTTCTCGTAATCAGAGTGGGGCGGCCTCGATGCGTAAGTTACTAGTGGCGTTTTTGGTCGTAGTCGTCATGGCGCTGCCGGCGTCCGCTGACGCGTGCGATTCGCCCTTCTCCTGTTTTGACAGCGCACGGAGCGGGTCTGTAACCCTGTCAGGATGGGGTGTGGACACGTCTGATGACGATGACTGGTGGAATAACAGTCAGCGCTGGGACCGCGACGACCGTCGGGAGTTTCTGCGAAGATTGATCCGCCGCACGATCGCCCGAATCTTAATGCGGTTTGCAAGCCCCTCTCGCCCATAGCTAGCACCCCCTAGCTGGCAATTGAAGACCCCTGCGGCGACCATTGCGCGGGCATGATCCGCTCTTGCCGAAGCCCATGCCCGCGGCGATCGCGATGTGGGAGCGCTGCAACTTAGGGGTAGCTGTTTTCCCAGATTGATCTGACGAAGTGGGGCGCCCGGACCGCCCGCTGCATTCGGGGGTGGCCGCCTTCCGGCCCCCGCAGCGGGGCCGGCGAGGAGATCAAGGAGGTCCGCCGCACAGGGCCGGCGGAATTGCCCGATGACGGAACACTGGAAATCGAGTTCGCTCTCCAACTCGGTGACGAAGCCTTCATGAAGGCGCACAGCGACCCATCTTCAACAGCTTGTTGGCAGTCGCCTCGATGTTTGGATTTCCCGTTTTTGGGGCATAGTCATTTACCTCTTGCACAGCTTTAACGCGCAGTATTACAAGTGACGCTGTCCTTAAAGCGCTCGCTCAACCCTTCTGCTTCATACCGGCACCCAGGCGGTGGGCAGCACCTGCTGGTAGACGAGGGCTTGGCTTGGCCAAATGATAACTCGCAAATTACTTCTTGAGAGGGGGGCACGATGCCTTTTTGCGACTATGCTCGCAGCATGCGGTACTGTGCCCGGTACCGGTCCGACCACCGACCAGATACTGGACGCTGATGGAAGCGTTGCGATCACGACCGGTGAGCGGCCGCCTTCGCCTTATGCCCTATTGAGCGTCGATTTGTCGGTGGCTGAACGGATTAGTGCATGGGCCCCGGCCATATCCATTGAGTTTCCGACCGATGAGCCGCCGCAACCCTCGCAACTCACCTTGCGGCCGGGGGACGAGGTAGAGATTACCATCGTGAATAGTAGCCCACAAGGTTTCTTCAATTTTGGCCAGTCGGTCACGGCGGTGTCGCCTTTGGCGACAACGAGCCTGCCGCCGCAGCAGGTCGGTTTTGACGGCGGAGTCAGCGTGCCACCGATCGGCCGTATTCCGGCGGCCGGTCTGACGCCTCAGAGGTTGGAAACAGGTCTGGAGCGGCGTCTCGGTGAGGTGCTGGTCGACCCGTCGGTAATCGTGCGGCTTACCGACCGGCTCGACAGTAGAGTCTCGGTGATGGGAGACGTGGCCCAGGCCGGCACTTATCCGATCCTTAACGAGGATACACGGCTTCTCGATATTGTCACTGCCTCGGGGGGACCGATTGCCCCTGCGGATGAGGTGGATCTGCTGCTGATCCGCAATGGCCGCGAGTCCCGCCTGCGGTTCGATCGCTTTCTGGCCAATCCGCAGCATAACATTGTTGCCTGGCCGGACGACGTCCTGAAGTTTGAGCCGGCCACCCGACGCGTCACCCTGCTAGGTGCCACAGACCTGAATGACGTGCTCGATTTTGCTCAGCCGTCTTTGTCTTTGGCCCAGGCGCTTAGCCGCGGCTCAGGACTGACCAACACACAAGCTGCGCGCGATGGTGTGTTTGTCTTTCGGATGACTGAGCGGGCGATCCTTGAGGAACTGTCGTCGGACAGCGTCCTGCCTTTCGATCAGGCGACCGTTCCGACCGTCTACCATTTCGACTTCACCGAACCGGAAGTGCTTTTCGCGGCGCAGCGTTTCGAGATCCAGGATGAGGATCTGATCTATATCCCGGATGCGCCTCTGGCCGAGCTGGACAAAGTGGTTTCGATCTTCAGGGATAGCCTCGGCATCGCCCGGGACATCTCCATCATCGCCGACTAGCGTGGGCGGCCATCGTCCGTTTCGCCGGCCTCCAACTCCGCGACGATTGCCGCGATCGCTGGAACGTCCTCGGCCAAATCAATCAAGAACTGCCGATGCTCAGGACGGCCGTGAAGCAGCGCGATGTCGCGCCCTACCGCGCATTGCAGGCTGGCGGGGAATCGGTCGGCAAGACCGGCCGTAAACGCCACACGCTCACGGGCCAGTGTCAGATTGTGCGGCGCTAACTCCCAGGAACGCGATTGTGCTCGGAGTGCCGCGGCCTCGTCGGCAAGGAAGGCTTCGCTCCAAGCCAGCAGGGACCAGGTGAAGGCATCGCCGGGCGCCTGCTCCAGGCTCGCGAGGAATAAATCGCGGGCGCGTTCGGCCATCGCCAGGTCCTGCTCTTCTGCGGCCAAGCTTAGATAGCCGACACCGGTGGTCTGCCGGTATTCAGCAGGGTCGTACAGTGTCCGCGCCGCCACCCGCCGCCAATCTCCCCAAGGATCCTGTATCCGGGCCTCGTCGTTGACGACCGGGATTGCCTTCATCAGCGCCATCCCACTGGCCAGACCAACCGCCAGGATGCCGATACGAACCGCCAAGCCCACCATCGCCAGCCGTGATCCCTGCAGTCGTATTCGTTCAGACGTCGCCATGCTCCTGGCCTTGCCATCGGATTTCACGAGGGCGGTAGGGGGAAACCAGTCGGTTGGGCCGTGTGGTCTGTCGCACTCCAGTCTTCACGCCAAGCCTCCATCTTTCCACGGGCATCGGCAAGGGGCTGGAACCAGTCGGCGACCGGACGCTCAGCGTGGAAGTACCCTTTGACGACTTCGGTGAACGCGTTGTCGGTTGGCTTTCCGGGTCGGGAGAAGTCCAGCACGACTTTGCTGGCATACGCCCATAGGTTGATTTTCTGGCTAATAGACGGAGCGTCGTTGTCCACCTGAATGTGTCGGGCGCCCCGCAGCAGCCCGGCGTATCCTGGCAATCCCGGATCACTTCCGGCGCCATAACGGCGCAGCAGACGCGGATGAGCGGGCAAAGCCACGAATGGTTGTCGACCGCGGTCATCGCCCGAGCTCGGGCCGTCAGAATCTGCGACAAATCTCGAAAAATTTTAGCAAATTACTTTTATATTGTGCGCAAAATGTTCTTATACCGTGAAATGAATTAACTGATAATACACCCTTGATTGCGGCATTCCCCTCATCTAAAATCCATTTCGATGAAAATTTAACATAACCTTCGTCAATATGAACCCATCATCCTCTGATATAAAACCCTTAAGCGGACTAAGTTTGATTTCTTATCAAATTTCGCTTTACTGTCTGACTGTAAGAGATTGGCCAATCTACGGTGAGTGCCAAACAGGAAAACCGGTCAGCATCAAGGAAATCCGTCTCATGAATGATGGTTCATCTTCCATTCTCATGTTACCGGGTGAGGTTTCGCTTGGCCAAGGTCCGATACAATCATCGGCTGGGCCGTCGTTCTGGGCAATCAAGCGGGCTTGCGATGTCGCACTCGGCGTGTTTTTCTTGCCGCTACTTTGCCTCCTCGCCGGCATTCTGGTGCTGGTCAACCCGCTGTTCAATCGTGGGCCGCTAGTGTTCTCACAATTGCGCATGGGGCGCAACGAAAACGCTTTTAGAATCTACAAGTTTAGAACCATGACGGTCACCGATACGGCCAGCCGTAGTTACGCATGCCCACTGGAGATAGAACGGATTACCCAGTTGGGCCACCTTCTTCGCCGTACCCGGGTCGACGAGCTACCGCAAGTTCTCAATGTTCTGAGGGGCGAAATGAGTTTCATCGGGCCCCGGCCGCACGCCTACGACCATGCCGTCGCCTATGCTGCCCTTATGCCGCAATACCGGTTGCGCTATCAGGTTCGGCCGGGGATTTCGGGGCTCGCTCAGGTTCACATGGGGTATGCGGAGGGGCCGAAAGCGACGCGCACGAGCGCACGAATGGACCTCATCTACGTGAAGAGGGCCTGTCTCAAGCTTGAGTTGTCGATTCTCTTGCGCACGGTGTTTGTCGTTGTTACTGGAAAAGGTGCCCGATGACGCCGAGGATCGAGTTTCCTCGCGGGTACGCCTTAGTTGCGATCCTCGCGTACCGGGCCAAACGGCCAAGCCGCCGTGGGGCCTTAGCCGGCGCAAGCTGTAATCAGAGACGACACTGGCGGGCCTTCATCCCGCCCGTCCGGGTGGTTCGAGGTTGTATTGAATGGATCATGATGCTCGTGAGGCCAATCTGCGGACGCCGCCGCCGGAACGTCGCAGTGCCAAATCCGGGCCGCTGGACGACGCTATTTCCGAAGACGACGATTTTGATCTCCGCGGTCTGTTGTTCACGCTTTGGCGCGGCAAGTGGATCATTGGGGTGTGCGCCGTCATTGCCGCGGGACTGTCGGTCGTCGCGGTTAGCCAGATGGAGCCGACTTACACGGCGACAGCTCGTGTTCTCTTCAATCCGGCTCGAGCCAACGTAATCGAAATGCAGGATGTGATGGCGCCGCCGGACATCCGATCCGATGGCCTTCAGAACGAGATCGAAGTGCTGCGTTCGACTTCGCTTCTGTCTGCCGTGGTGGAGGAGCTCGATCTGGGCGCGGACCCTCATTTCAACCCGGCGCTACGCGACGAGACAACGCTGCTGGCCGACGCAGGCAGATGGCTCAACCCACTAAACTGGATTCCCGACGGGGTTCTGCGGGACCTCGGCCTGATGTCGCCGCCACCGCCACCGCCCGCGCCAGAGGAAGCAGCGCGGCGCATGCGCCTGGCCATGGTCGATCGACTGGATGCGGAGCTGCGGCTGCGGCCAATCCAGGGGTCGCGGGTGCTGGAGCTCGCCTACACCGCGGGCCATCCCAATCTCGCCGCACTGATCGTCAACACCCTGGCTGAGCAGTACATCGTGGAGCAGCTTGAGGCTAAGCAGGAGGCTGCCTCCGAGGCGACCGACTGGCTTAGCGAGCGCATTGATGAGCTGCGCGACCGGGTGCAGAGCGCTGAGGAAGCAGTCGAGCGTACCCGCGCAGATCTCACTGAGGCCTACGGCCAGAGCTCAGAGGTGCTGTACCAACAGCTGACCGACCTAAACCTTCAGCTTGCCGAAGTTCGCGGCCTGCGCTCCGATCTGGAGGCCCGCTTTGCTCGGGTTTCCAGCCAGCTCCGGACCGAAGGCGATCTCGGCGCCGTTCTGGATTTCCGCGAGTCCCCGGAGATCCAGCAGTTGCGTGATCGCGAGCGCGAATTGCACAACCGCGAGGACGAACTGCTCGTCAGCGTTTCCGAGACCCATCCCGCGGTCCAGCAGGTCCGTGACCAGATTGCGGAAGTCCGTGACGAAATCCGCGCCGAGGCGGAACGGGTGGCCGCGGCTCTGGAGGCGGAAATCGAGATCATCCGCGACCGGGAGGCTTCTCTTGCTCGTCAGGTGGGCGAACTGGAAGCCGAGACCGTTGACCAGTCACGCCTTGAGCTGCAGCTGCGCGAGCTTGATCGTGAGGCCCAGGCCAGCCGGACCGTTTATGAGAATTTCCTCGCCCGCTATAACGAGCTGGCTCAGCAGGCCGAGGTACAGCAACCCGATGCCCGCATCCTGTCGCCGGCAGAACCGCCGCTGGCGCCCGATGCGGAGGGCAAGCGCAGGACGGTTGTGGCATCGACAATGGGCGGTGGCCTCCTTGGCATCGCTCTCGTCTTCCTGCTCAATCGGCTGAACAACACATTCCGCGGGCAGCCTCAACTTGAGGAGGCCACCGCACTACCGGTGATCGCGACCCTGCCGCTGATCAAATCCCGCCGGCGTGATGACGTGGTCAAGCAGTTTCGCGAGAAGCCCAATTCGGCTCTGGCGGAGGCGGTGCGAAACCTTCGAACCAGCGTCATGCTGTCAAGCCGCATGCGCAAGGTTTGCATGATCGCGTCGGCGGTACCGGCTGAGGGCAAGTCGACCACCAGCATGCTGCTGGCCTTGACCACGGTCGCCACGGGCAAATCGGCGATCATCGTCGATTGCGACCTTCGCAGGCCGTCTCTGGCCGCTCTGATCGAACAGACCGACGACCAGGCGCCCGGGCTGTTTTCCCTGTTGGAAAGCAAAGCGTCCTTGGACGAAGTGATTTCCGTCGAGCCGGAGACCGGCCTCCACATCCTGTCGGGTCGGACCAGCGAGTATCGCGCTGGTGGCAATGCCGCCGACATCCTGGCGTCGGGCAAGTTCCACCAGACCATCGAGGAGCTGAAGACCCGCTATGATGTCGTAATCCTGGACACACCGCCGGTGCTGGCGGTCACCGACGCCAGGATTATCGCCGCCCTGGCCGACGTCGTGGTGTTTGCAGTCCGCTGGGACTCGACACCGCGTGAAGCAGTCAAGGAGGGTGTGCGGGAGTTGTACAGCGTCGATGCGCCGTTGATCGGAACGGTGATGACCATGGTCAACCAGGCCAAGGCGTCTTCGTACAATTACGGCGGCTACAAATATAGCAGTCGCTATCATTCATACTACCTTGACGCGTGACGGAAACAATGACCGGCGCACCACAGACAGGCACTGCGGAGCTTTGCTACCCCTTGGCCGGAAAGCGCGTCTGGGTGGCGGGGCATACCGGCATGGTTGGCTCCGCTCTCGCCCGGCGGCTGGAACGCGAAGATTGCGAGATCCTGACCGTGACGCGTGACGCGCTTGATCTGACTAGTCAGGATGCTGTGTCGCGCTGGGTCGAGTCGACACGGCCGCAGGCCGTTTTTCTGGCAGCCGCCAAGGTGGGTGGCATTCTTGCCAATGACAGCTATCCCGCATCGTTCCTCTACGAAAACCTGGCCATCGAGACCAATGTCATCCACGCTGCCCATCGCGCAGGCGTGGAGAAACTGCTCTTCCTCGGGTCGTCCTGCATCTATCCCAAGCATGCCGACCAGCCAATCGGCGAAGATGCACTGCTGACCGGACCGTTGGAGCCGACCAACCAGTGGTACGCGATCGCCAAGATCGCCGGTCTCATGCTCTGTCAGGCCTATCGCCGCCAACATGGCTGCGATTTCATCGCCGCGATGCCGACCAACCTCTATGGTCCGGGCGACAACTTCGACCCGGCGAGTTCGCATGTCCTCGCGGCGCTATTGCGCAAGGCGCATGAGGCCAAAGAGCGTGGTGTCGGATCTCTGGAGATTTGGGGCACCGGAACGCCCCGGCGGGAATTCCTGCATGTCGATGACTGCGCTGATGCTCTGGTCTTTCTCATGCAGCGGTATTCCGATGCGGTGCCGATCAATGTCGGCTGTGGCGTGGATCTGACCATTGCCTCCCTGGCCCGGCTGATCATGGACGTGGTCGGGTTCGACGGAACTCTGGTCTACGACCCACAAAAGCCAGATGGAACGCCGCGCAAGCTGCTCGCAGTCGAGCGGCTGACCGCCATGGGTTGGGCCCCTTCGATCCCCCTCGCAGCGGGGATCGCCCAGGTCCATGCCTCGGAGTCTTTCCGTGCGGCCGTCGAGCCTTTGGAGATGCTCAGCCGATGAAGCGAGCCTTGATCACCGGGGTCACCGGCCAGGACGGTTCCTATTTGGCCGAGCTGTTGCTGGCCAAGGGCTACGAGGTGCATGGCGTCAAGCGGCGCGCCTCGTCCTTCAACAGCCATCGGGTCGACCATCTCTATCAGGACCCGCATGAGTCAGAGGTGCGCTTCTGGCTGCATTATGGCGACATGACGGACGCAACCAACGTCATCCGCATTGTTCAGGATATCCAACCGGACGAAATCTATCATCTGGCCGCCCAGTCCCACGTGCAGGTCAGCTTCGAGAGCCCGGAATACACCGCCAACGCCGACGCCCTCGGCGCCTTGCGGCTCTTGGAGGCGATCCGCATTCTGGGGATGGGCGAGCGGACCCGTTTCTACCAGGCCTCCACTTCGGAATTGTACGGCAAGGTCCAGGCGGTGCCGCAGGACGAGACCACTCCGTTTTACCCGCGTTCACCCTACGCCGTCGCCAAGCTCTATGCCCATTGGGCCACCGTCAACTATCGCGAGGCCTATGGACTGCACGCCTCGAACGGCATCCTGT
The DNA here is from genome assembly GCA_028285185.1 of Anaerolineae bacterium. Lineage (GTDB taxonomy): Bacteria > Pseudomonadota > Alphaproteobacteria > DSM-16000 > Inquilinaceae > JACKIG01. The sequence goes on from JANQQD010000113.1 coordinate 19,285, forward strand.
TCAACCATGAGAGTCCGCGGCGCGGTGAAACCTTCGTCACCCGCAAGATCACCCGGGCGGTTGCAGCGATAGAGCTCGGGCTGCAGAAGGTACTCTATCTCGGCAACCTGGCCGCCAAGCGGGATTGGGGACATGCTCGGGACTACGTCCGCGGCATGTGGCTGATGCTACAGCAGCCGGAGCCGGACGATTATGTCCTGGCCACCGGCGAGACCCATAGCGTCCGGCGATTTGTGGAACTCGCCTTCGCCGAAGTCGGTCGCGACGTCATCTGGGAGGGCAGCGCGGTTGACGAGGTTGGCCGCGACGCTCGCAGCGGTGCGGTGCTGGTCCGGGTCGAAGCGCGGTACTTCCGACCCACTGAGGTGGATCTTCTGATCGGCAACCCAACCAAGGCACGCCAACGGCTCGGCTGGCGCCACCAGGTCGCCTTGCCCGAGTTGGTCGCGGAAATGGTCGCAGCGGATCTGGCCACCCTCAAGGCGACCGGCCGCGCCCAGGCGGAGGGGGTTCATGCCTGACGGCGCCAAGTCCATGCCCATCGGGATCGTCGAGGCCGGCGCTCTCGGCCTGACCGAGCGCTGGTACGTAGTGCAGAGCCGGCCGCACCAAGAGTTCTATGCCGCCGGGCATCTCGCCGAACAGAGATTCCGCAGTTACGTGCCGCGCCTCGCCAAGACCGTCCGGCATGCGCGCCGCACCAAGACGGTGCTGGCGCCGCTGTTTCCCCGTTACCTTTTCGTCACCCTCGATCTGGAGCGCGATGCCTGGCGCTCGGTCCTGGGGACACTCGGTGTGACATCGCTGATTATGGACAACGGGCGCCCTAAACCGGTACAACCTGGCGTGGTCGAAGCGATCGCTGCGGCTACCGCTCCGGACGGGTCTGTCAGTTTTGCCCACGGGATTGAAATCGGTGCCCAGGTGCGCCTGCTCAGCGGGCCGCTGGCCGAGCAGGTCGGTCGGGTGGCCCGTTTGGACGATAAGGGTCGCGTGGCGGTCCTGCTGGAGTTGATGGGGGCGGAGCGCCTGGTCACGGCGCCGGCCTCTGCTGTGCTGCCGGTCGGCGGCTGAGCCTGCGGGCTAGAGCTGAACGGGTGGCGGTGTCTGGGGTGGGCTTCTGGCTCACCGGATATGCGTTAGCCTGGTCCCGGCCTTGACCGGCTGCGCTGGCCCATTGGTTGATCTGCACCCCGCCGGATGACACCGAGTCACCCGGACTGCGGCAGCGTGGGCGAAGCAAGTGAGTATGAGCCGGCTTTGCGCCTCCTTTCAGTCAATCGCTTCTACTGGCCCGATCACAGCGCCACCAGCCAGCTTCTGACCGATCTGGCCGTCGCCTGCAGCCGGGCGGGGCACTCGGTCACCGTGGTGACCAGTCGGCAGATCTACGACAGGCCGCGCGCGGGTCTGCCGGCACGGGAGAGGCAGGATGGTGTCCGGGTGCACAGGGTCTGGACCACCCGCTGGGGCCGCGACTGGCTTCCCGGCCGCGCGATCGATTACGCCGTCTTCTATTTCGCCGCTCTTCTGGCCCTGCTCCGCTTGGCCCGACCCGGCGACGTCGTTCTGGTGAAGACCGATCCTCCGCTGTTGTCGGTGGTGGCCGGCTTGGCGGCGCGATGGCGTGGCGCGCAGCTGGTCGCCTGGCAGCAGGATCTGTTCCCTGAGGTGGCGTCGGCGCTTGGCTTGCGATGGGCTGCCGGCCTGTCCGGCCGGCTGCTGCGGAGCTTGCGCAACCGATCGCTGCGGCGGGCTCGGGCGACGGTGGTCCTCAACGATCGCATGGCTGAGCATCTGCGCCGTGCCGGCGTGGAGCGCGGGGTCCGGATCATCGCAAACTGGCCCGACGCCGCCATCCAGCCGGTGGCTCCGGCGGACAATCCATTTCGCGCAACCGCCGGCCTGGAGGGCCGTCTGGTGGCAGGCTATTCGGGCAATCTCGGGCGGGCCCATTTGCCAAGCAAAATCGCTGAGCTGGTTGCCGCGACCGGCGATATCGCCGGACTCACTTGGGTGTTCGTCGGCGGTGGCGCTGGTCTTGCCCAGATGCGCGCCCGGCTTGGATCTCTCGGCGCCGACCGGGTGCAGTTTCATCCCTACCAGCCGCGCGAACGGTTGAGCGAGAGCTTGTCGGCCCCGGACGTACATTTGATCAGCCTTGATCCGGCCTGCGAAGGCCTGATCATGCCCTCGAAATTCTATGGCGTACTGGCGGCCGGCCGGCCGGTTCTGTTTCTCGGCGATCCGGACGGCTCTATTGCTAAGGAGATCCGCAGCCATGGTCTCGGCTTGGTCCTGCCGGCCGACCGGCCGGAGGCCTGGCACCCGCTGCTCGCCGATCTGCTGGCCCGGCCGAAACGGCTGGCTGAGATGGGAGCGCGAGCGCGCGCCCGTTTCGAGGCGGCCTACCGTCCGGAGCAGGCATTGGCGGCCTGGATCGACCAGCTGACCCAGGCCGCCGCTCCCGAGCCGTCGATGCAAGCCAAGGCGCCGGCTGGCGCGCCGGCGGCGGGCTGGCCAGGCTGGGCCGCCCGGCTGGTCTTTATCGTTCTCGCCCTCACGGTGGCGCTGCTTGCCTTCTGGCCGCACCTCAGCATTCCCGACCCGCCGATCCTGTCCGGTCAAGGCGACCTGCTGCGCCATCTGGTGGCCTTCGCCGCGCTCTATGTGGTGGGACGGCTGGGCTGGCCTGCCGCCGGCTGGTTGCCGGCAGCGCTGGCGGCGGCGGCGGTGCTGCTGGAGGTCGGCCAGCTGCTGGTGCCCGGCCGCGGCGCTTATCTCGACGACGCCGGGGCCAGCCTGGCCGGGCTCGTCCTGGGCTGGCTGGTCTGGGCGGCGGCGCGTCGGCTTGGCTGGCCGCCCCACCGAGCAGTGTAGGGCCGGGGCCTCTAGACCATGGGTCGTGCCGTTTGCGGTTTTGCGTTATCAGGCGTTTGGAATTCGGGGTTTCCCGGGCCGTACGCGCGAGGGCGCTTTGCGTTGTCGGGATTTTGGGAGCGACAAGACTGCACGCTTGGGTGAACACCAGGCACGATGAGGGAGATCGAGAGCATAGAGGGGGAGTTCTCGCATCGCGTCGATGAAGATGCTTTAGGCAGGCGCAAGAATGATAGTCTGCTGAACTCGGCCCGAAGATCCAAGGCGGGCCGGTGCAGTGACGCATCCGGGGCACTGAAGTTCCGTATTTTCCCAATCTGAACTGCCTCTTCGTTCACATCCCCAAAAACGCGGGACGATCGATCGAGGCTGCGCTTCTCGGCGGACGGGGGTCGCCCGATGGCGGACGCAGGAGCGTTGCGAACCGCGCAGCTATCGCCCTGGCAAGAGCGACGATATCCGGGTTCGCGCAGCGGCATCTGATCGGAACGCTCGACGTGACCCTTGCGGCCCAGCACCTCACCTATGTTGAGATGGAAATGCTCGGCCTATTGCCTGCGGATCCCGGCCTCGTCTCATTCTGCGTTGTCCGGAACCCCTACGACCGGACGCTGTCGTCCGTGATGCATTTCAGCAAGGCTGAATGGAAGAGCTTCGATAACGGCGACGACCGGTGTGCAGGCTTCGAGCGCGATCTCGAGGCGTGGCTCAGCCGTCCCTTGAGCGATCACAATCTGCGTGCCCACCGCAGGAGCCAATTGGACTTTGTGCGCGACCGCAGAGGTGAAATCGCTGTCGAGCACATTCTTCGGTTCGAGTCTCTGCGTGAGGATTTCTACGCTCTCGGGGTGCGTCTCGGATGGAATGCATTGGATATCGGGAGGGTCGGGGATTCCGGGCGCCGAAGAGCGTACCGGGATTTCTACACAGACAGATCGAGGCGCCTCGTCGAGGATTGTTTTGGCGAGGACTGTGCGGCCTTCGAATACCAGTACTGACGCGTAATCAGCTATGCGCTGCTCTTTGCCTATGCGCAACCTCCATCCAACTTGAGCAAAATGAGAAAATCCATAGGAACATTCAATCTAAAATGATTTTCCGCATACTTCGTATTTTAAGGCGAAAATGTCATGAATCTACATTAAGTAAACACAACACAGCTGCAGTGCGCCAAATCAAGCAGATTATCTCGGCAGGCTACTGTGCGCGCTTCGCGTCCCTACCCATGACAGCATTTTCAGCGCGAGCAATCGTCGACCATACCGCGTGTTCTGCGTACTATCAATACTTGCAATGTAATGGTGCCGTCGCGGCCGCATAGAAATCAGTTTGTGGCCGATTGTGTTTATCACTACTGTGAGCGGCAGACTTTTGTCAATCGCTATGAGTTTGCTTTTCTGCAGAACCTGTGGAACTAACTGTTTTCTGGCCTTTCCCGAGTGAAATATGGGGGGGAGACCCTTGAAGCCTCCGCTTGGTGCAGGTAAGAACTTCTAACTTTGATTCTTGCACTCATTTGTCGTAGCCCTCTCAGAGCATCACATCTTCGGGGTGGTAGTGGTGGCGTATCCTCGTTCTAGATCAATGTTAGAATTACTTCTATAGATGCAATTATTACTTTTGTCTTCGCCGGTCAATTTGAAATCCGGTCTACAGCTTTTAGGTGAATCAGGAAAACTAACCGCGTAAACCTCCAAAATAATTTGTAGAAATATCAGAATTTTTATTGCAAAATGGGAATGTTTTGAACATTTTTCTGATAAGAATCCAGGAGTGCTGAAATGCAAACTCGACTAATGGCGCTGATAGCCTGACTGGTCACGTGAATAGTCGCTCTAATCTTGTGCCTTGGGTCGCGTGTTTCCCGGTCCGGGAAATCCTGCGCGCGAGCCACGCGACTGCCCTTAGAATCGTCTCGACGCTGTTGACCCTGGCATTTGGCATCCTCGGAGCGCGCCTGCTAGGTGCAGAGGCTTTCGGTGCCTATGTTTCGATCTTCGCAGTGGCGGGTCTGGTGAGCGTCGCCACGTCGATCGGTCTGCCGGCGCTGCTCCAGAGGGAGTTCGCCGCAAGCCGGGGCAGCGGCGACAGGAGCGGCCTGAAGCCTCTCGTCCAGGGGCTGGCGGTCATCAACGCAGTGGTCGTCCTAGCGCTCGCCGTGGCGATTGTCCTTGGTGCCTGGGTGGCCGCGATCGCCCTCTTATTCTGCCTGCTGAGCAACGCGACAGGTCTGTTGGGTTCGCTCTTCGTCGCGCACGAACGGGTTCTTCTTGCCGGCTGGATCGGCGATGTCGTGCGTCCCGTCGGCGCCCTCGCGGCCCTGCTCGCACTCAGCGTGATCGCCGCGCCGACCCACCTGCTGCCCCTGTTTGCGCAGATCGTCGGTACCGTCGCTGCGGGCGTGACGCTGTTTCTGCTTTGGCGTGGAGAGCCGCTGGGCAACGCGCAGCGCGCGTTCTGCGTCCCATGGTGGTCGGATAGGCATCCTGCCACTGTCCGGGCGGGCCTCATACTTGCCGGGACGCAGCTTCTTATCAATCTGACGACGCAGGTCGATATCCTGATCCTCACTGCCATGGCCTCGCCGGAGGACGTCGCCCATTACTACGCTGCCGTGCGCGCCGCGCTTGTCGTGAACTTCTTCTTCGGTGCAAGCGGCCTATTGGCCGAGCCCGCATTGACGCGGCTCCATGCGGCAAACGAGCGAGAGGAAGTTCAGTCGCTGGCAACGCGGACGGCCATCACCGGCGCTATCGTGACGCTGATCGCGGCGGCCTTTGCTGTGGCCCTCGCCACCTGGTATCTGGGACTCTACGGCCCCAGCTTTGCCGTCGCCTTACCGAGCTTCTGCATCTTTGTGGCGGGCATCGTGGTCCGAAGTTTCTTCGGACCCGCGGCGCCCATGCTGCGTGCGATCAGAGCGGAACGCTCGCTCATGGTGATCACAGCGGCCGTTCTCGTACTCAACGCAGCCGTGTCGGTCGCGCTGGTTCCTTGGCTCGGAATCTCGGGCGCTGCGATCGGATCGGGCCTTCAGTTTGCTGTCCATGGATTCTTGCTCGCTCGGGCGGTCTGGCGCCACAGCGCACACCGCTCCGACGTGTTTCATTTGCCGCGCGGAACTAATGGCCCAGGCTGAAGCCACCTCGTCGGATTGCTCGGAGCTCCGCCCCTTCGGCATCGGAACGAGGGCAGCGGTACAGGTGCCTCTGTTTCTCCTCATCCAGAATGGTGGGTGGCAGAACCAAAACGCGCTGAACGTCCCTCTCAGCGGTCAACGGCCTCGGCACGTTGGCCGCCCGTATGCTCTCAGTTCTGAACAGGCTCTAGTCGGAGCTTGCACGGCCCAACCCCAAGGCAGCCACGCTAAGCATAGGAGGGGCGCAAGTTTCCTTGTCGCGCCAAGTCCTGGCGGATGGGCCACGTACGGAGACCGTCATTTGCATCTCCAAACAGATTGTGGGACGGACCGTGATGTGCTGCAAAACCAAGAGCGCTGCCTTTGCCTAAACGATGCTTAGAGATAGCAGAAGATGCGCCGACCAAACCCGCAAGAGCAGGGCTTAAACATTGTCACCGACATGTACATTTCACTGCCGGCCAATGCCTTCGCCACCCGAGACGCGTTCTGCTTCCCAGACCAGTGTGACCACAGGGCGGCCGCCGCTGCGACTGCTCCACAGGGCAGCGGCGCGCGTCCGCGTAGCGTGCTGGTTTTCCGGAAGCGTGTGGTTTTTCCGAAAGCGTGAGGGTTTTTCGAGCCGGGGGATCTGACGTTCTTCGGGAAACCAGGCGAGGCCCCGAAGGCGTGGGAGCCCGTCATCGCGAGTATTCTTGGCCTTGGCTCCCTTCGAGTGCTCCGACCTGACCATGACCGACACCGGCTTCCACCTCTCATTCTATCTCCTCTGCGTCGTCCTCCTCTGGCTGGCGCTGCGCGGTATTCTCGGCGGACGGACCGTCTTCGAGTATCCCACGTTGGCTGCCATGATGGGGCTCGCCTGGGTAGTGCCCCAGGGTCTAGAGTTGGAGTCAGATCCATACAACTATTATACAAGCGACGCGTTCTGGCTTTATGTCACTGGGTGCTACCTGTTCATCTATTGGGGCTTCCAGGCCGGCCGCAAGGCCGAACATCGGCGCATCGTGCGGGCTCCAGAGCGCGTGCTTCGGGGCTTCAGTATGAAGCGCTTGGTAATCGCCTCAGCCGGACTGACCGCGCTTGGCCTGTTGGCAATTATTCAGATGCGCGACGTGGACACTTCCGGAATGGGCGGCGAGTGGACTGGTATTATCACGATGTGGTTTCTACTGGCCAAGGCAACTGGCTTCGGGCTGTGCTTGGCCGTCTTGATCTTCGCGCGGACCCGTTCGCTCACTCCCTTTATTATCGCCTTCGTGGCGGCACTTCCAATAGTCCATGGAGCGCTCTTCGGTGTAGGGCGCGAGCTTCTCTTCGACCTCGTAATTCTGACGGCAGGGGCGTGGTACCTTGTGAAGGGCAAGCATCCACCCCGCGGGGTAATAATAGTCTGCCTCCTCGTTGGCACTGTTTTATTGAATTCCGCAGGCGAGATCAGACAAAAAATAAACTCGGGTGAAGAGAGCATGCTTGGCGTTCTTACATCCACCGAGACCTACCTCAGATTCGATTTCTTCAACCTCGGCCAGGGCTCTGCCAGTGAGGTTGGATTTGCGCAGTATGACTTCTGGCACGCTAACCAGTCAGGGAGTTGGGAGCTTGGGGCCGATCATTGGAACAAGCTGGTTCATCAATACGTGCCCGCGTTCTTGCTAGGTCAAGACTTCAAGCAAGGCCTCAAAATCTCGACGCTACGCGAACGGCTGCGCCATGGCGAGGAAGAGGGCGCGTTTTCGCTGGGCTCGACGAGAACAGGGTTCTCAGATAGTTACCGAGGATTCGGGTTGTTCGGCGTGCTTGTGTTCGGTGTCATCGGCTACGGCTTTGGATTTCTCTATGCGAGTGCAGCCTTCGGCGGTATGTCCGGACAATACTTCTACCTTGTTCTACTCGCTGAAGGCATGAAGGCTATCACCCATAGTACAGCAGAACTCCTGGCTGCGCTTCCATTCACTATCATCCTGTCGCTGGCCGTATTGAGATTGGCCAAAGTCAACCCGTGTAAGCGCGTCTCCCGGCCAGTCCGCATCGGAAGTAGCTTCGGCCCACGCTACGGCGTGACTAGTCACACCGATGTGCGGCGTTAGCAATGCTATGTGAAGCACTGCGGGAAAATCGATGGTCGCCACGCGGTCATGACACTCTCCGTGATATCGTTTCACCTTCGTAGTGAGGTGTTCGAGGTTGAAGGTGGCTGTCTTGTCGTCGACAGCTTCCCAGTCAGCAATGATTGACCACGTTCATGCTAAGAACTGTGCCAATGGATACTCTGCGACCATGGTGAAGAAGTTGCGCATTTTAGTCATCGCAGATTCTAAATTGCCTGTGCCACCGGAAGGCTATGGCGGAGCGGAGAGGATCATCGCGCTTTTGTGCCAAGGTCTTGCATCGCGCGGCCACCAGGTGTCGCTGATGGGTGCCACCGGGTCTCGCAATTACGGACGTCTCATAACCTACCCGTGGGCTGGACAGAAGACTTATGCATGGCGGGCATTCGCGCGGGCAGCATTTTCTTTGCGCGCGGTGGTTGAGATCGTTCGAGGCCATGACGTTGTACTTTCAAATGCCCGCACTGACTATTTGACACCACTTTTGCGGTGCGGCCTTCCAATGGTTTACAATTTTCAAAATCCTATTGGCGCAGATCAGGTGGCGATGCTGAAGCGTCACGCGCGTGGGCCATTGCGCCTTGTCAGCATCAGTGATGCTCAACGGGGCGATTTTATTGGTCCTGAGTGGCGAACCATCTACAACGCTGTCGATGTGGATAGACTTTCGTTCTCGCCGACCGGTGCCAATGGATATCTAGCATTCTTAGGTCGGCTGACTGCCAACAAGGGGGTCGACACAGCGATCCGAGTCGCGCAACGGACGGGGCTACCGCTGCGCATCGCAGGCAACGTCACCGACGAGGCTGACGGGCGCGTGTTTTTCGAACGCGAGATTGCACCTCATCTGGGACCCGACATCAGTTACGTGGGCGAGATCGGTGACCGCGAAAAGGCTGACTTCCTAGGAGATGCCCGTGCGCTCCTAGTGCCCATCCGCTGGGACGAGCCGTTCGGTATCGTTGTACCTGAGGCGCTAGCCTGCGGGACCCCCGTCATCGCCGCGCCGCGCGGGTCAATGCCGGAACTCATCCGTGACGGCGTCAACGGGTTCCTCGCGGGTGACGAGGATGCAGCGGTTGTGGCGGTCGGCAGGGTCGGCGAGCTCGACCGCATCGCGTGCCGGGCCGACGCCGAAGCACGGTTTTCGGCTGAGGGCATGACTGAGCATTATACTCAGACGCTTCATGATTTGCTCTCGCAAGTTAAGAGATAACTGATGATTAGAAAGATTGTCTTCTCTATCGTCGAGTCTTACTATCGCTTCTCGCCGACGCCTCGTGGAAAAGACCTACTAGGAAGGCTCACCGCTTCGTTCACAAAGAACCTTCATGTGAAGGCAAAATCGGGGCTGTATCTGCCAGTAAATACGAGAGATTCTACATTCTGGATTAATTATTTTGGGCGCCATTCATGTGAGATGTTTCAATTTATCGGTTTGTTGCAGAAAGGTGATGTCTTTGTCGATATAGGCGCTAATCAGGGCCTTTTTACGGCTCTCGCCAGCAACGCGGTAGGGCTTGAAGGGCATGTGATCGCATTTGAGCCAAACCCGAAATTGTTTCCGCAGCTTGTAAAGACAATCGAATTGAACGAATGTACTAATGTTTCCGCACTGCCGATCGCCGTGACGGACACACCAGGCTTCGTCGCATTCGACCCAGGTGACGCATCCCATTCCGGAGGAGCGCGGGTTGTGTGCAATAGAGCGAAAAACGATGCGGTCAAAGTAATTGGTGTCAGATTCGATGATCTTCATTTTTTACTTCATGCTTTTCGTGGAAGGAGAACCCTCGTAAAGATTGACACTGAAGGGCATGAATACTCTGTTGTTTGCTCGATGAAGCAATTTCTGGAAGAGGGGAGTGTATTTGCGATAATATGCGAGATCGATCATAAAAATCTTGCCGAACACAGCGCATCAGCCAGAGAGTTATTTGATTTTCTATTTGGGGTGCAATTTGAGCCTCAAGAAATCTCGAATAAAAATCAATCCAATACCGCCCACTATGATCAGGTTTTTTTTCGAAAGAGTGCTATTTCGGTGCAGGATTGAATACAATTCTACAGTTTTTTACTTTCAGAAAGCTTTTGATGTTGCGCTATGCAAGGGAGCTCCTGCTCATAATAGATTGATTTTTACAAACTGGCCACGTGGATGTGAAGGAGTTGGGCATGCGTATCCTTAATTACTTGCGACGAACGACGCCGTTTTCGATCTGGCAAACGCTTGGGTTCTTAGGGCGGCTACGTCGATATTGGAGGCTTGATCGGTCGCGCGCATTGGCTTTTCGTCAAGGCTGTCCAGAGAACGAAATATTTGTTGCGTCGAATCTTTCTGTTGTAGCCCCACCGCACGCTCAATGCTTGACAACATGGGTGCTGCATGGAGTTGAGTGGAGTGAATGCATTGACGAAGTGAGAGATTTTCTCGAGCTTTCTCAATCGTGCTCAGCGTTGATTGATATTGGGGCGCAAACAGGATTTATCTCCGCATTGTTTTCTCGATCGCGCAGAGGGCCTGGCCATATTTTGTCCATAGAGCCCGACCCGAATGTTCATAGGTTGCTGGACCAGGCGCGGCTATTGAATCTCTCAGATGGAATTGACTGGTCTCTGATGCACTGCGCTCTTTCCGACAGTGGCGGTCTAGTCGAACTGCCCGCTGTGAATAGGGTAATCGGAGAGCCCTCGTTACCAGGGTCGCAGTCGGTCACAGTTGAGGGGTTTACTCTGTCCCATGTAATAAAAACAAAGGACTGGGTGCCGGATATAATAAAGATTGATACTGAATCATATGAAAGCGAGATTATTTGTGGGTCTATCGAGGCACTTGAATCAATTAAGCCTGCGCTGCAACTTGAGGTGCACTGGCGAATGTTGCGGGACCGTGATCGAGACCCTTTCGCGTTCCTAGGTCTGTTGACTGATATAGGCTATCGAGGGTTAAGGAAAAGCTATCGTTCTCCAGCGCACTGGCGTCGACTCGAGGCGCGCGAGCCGGTTTCACGGCTGGCCCTACATACGTGACGATCGTCATTTTTCTGACATCGCTGGCGGCCGAAGGCACGCCGCGTATGGCGCTGTCGTTATGCGAATACTGGCAGGCGGCGGGATATCGGGTAGTGGTTGCGGTTTTGCAAGCTGAGCCACGCGATCTGGCACGGGAGTTTGACGCATTGGGCGTCGAGCGAGTTGATCTCTGTTTCGGCGACCAGGGCCTTGCCCGGTACTTTTATTTGATGCTCCGCACTTTTCGTCTCGCCCGGCAGACTCGCGCCCGAGCCGTTCTTTCGATGCCGCTAGGCTGGCATGCGGTAATAGCGATAGCCAGTCGTCTCGCAGGTGTAAGGCATGTGGTGGCACATGTTGGAAACTATCCTTCGAACGACGAAACACCAGCCTTTCGCAAGTTCCGGTTGCTTGTGCAGATGGGCCGACCTTTCACGTATCGTCTTGCTTGTTGCAGCCGCTATGTGCGCGATGGTGCGGTCGCCGCATTCGGCGTTCGGAAAGCGGAGACGGTAGTAGTCTACAATGGTGCGCCGCTGGAGGCGATCTCCCGACGGGCAGCAGTGGCGCGGGAAACGCGTCCTGCTGGCAACCCGTTTACCATTGGTATGGTGGCGACCCTTCAGCGCCACAAAGATCAGCCCACGCTGATCCGCGCTATCCGGAACCTCTTGGACCAAGGAATTCAAGCCCGACTCTGGTTGGTCGGTGAGGGCGCGCGCCGAGAAGAGTTTGACGAGCTGATTAGCGCGTTGTCGCTCGACGACGCGGCAATGCTCCTGGGGAGTCGGAATGACGTACCGGAAATCCTTGGCCAGCTCGACGTGTTCGCCCTCTCGACGACGCCCGATGAAGGGCTTGGCATCGCGCTGATCGAGGCCATGGCGGGGGGAACGCCGATCATCGCGAGCGACGTTCCCGCCTGCCAGGAAGTGCTCGACGATGGCGCCCTCGGCCTTCTTGCTGCACCTGGGGACCCGACAGCCTTCGCCAATGCGATCATGGCCGTGCACAACGATCCAGCGGCTGCAACCGACCGCGCACACCGCGCCCGCGAGAAGGCTCTTGCCGTGTTCTCCGACCGCGCGATGGCACAGAGCTATGCGGCGCTGCTGGGGATCGGCGGGCGATGACGGAGGTGACCGAAGGCCGTGGACTCATGCACGTAATCGCCGGTTTCGATACCGGCGGTACGGAGATGATGACTCTCCGGCTCGTTCGCCACTGGAGCGCCGCGTTTCCGCAGCGTGTCGTCGCCCTGGGTCAAGAGCGCGGGCCGCTTCGCGCCGCCTTCGAAGAGGCACTGCCAGCGGGTGTCGAGGCGCTCGGGCTCGAGCGGTTTGGTGGCCTCGACGCATTCCGTGCTTGGGAGACGACATTCCGGGTAGACAAGCCGGATGCGGTGTTGATGAATTGCTTCGGACGCCATCACTTGGTCGTCGGGTTCGCGGCCCGTAGGGCGCGTGTGCGGGCAGTTGGCGCCTGGGCTGGAAATCCGCCGCCTTCGCAAATCTTGGCGCGTGCGCCTTGGGCCTTGGTTGTCGCTGGGTCACGGCGTCTGGGCTGTCCCATCGTCACATGCTCCGAAGCGGTGATGAGCGCGTTCGGCCGCCTCGGCGTGACCATGCCGGCTGGGTCTTGCGTGATCCCCAACGGCGTTAATATCGAGGAGATCGCTTCGCGTGCCGCCTCAGCGCGGCGGCGACGCGTCACAAACGGCCCAGTGATTGGCATGGTCGCGCGGCTAGACGCGATCAAGGATCACCTCACGCTAATTCGGGCAATCGCGCTGCTACGCCTTGTAGTGCCAAACGTGACCTTGTGGATCATCGGGGACGGTTCGTCGCGTCTTGCGCTAGAAGCTGAGGTGGCCCGCCTCGGCACGAGAGAGACCGTCAGGTTTTTCGGCCGCAGAACGGACATTCCCGAAATTCTTGGAGAAATGGACCTCTACGCCTTCAGCACGACGCGCGACGAGGGCTTCGGCATCGCCCTTATCGAGGCAATGGCGGCGAGTGTGCCGATCGTCGCCACCGACGTGGCGGCTTGCCGCGAGGTGTTGGGCGATGGCGCTACAGGGATCCTAGTTCCTCCTGCGGAACCCACGGCACTGGCGGAGGCCCTCCGGCGCCTGATTGACGAGCACGGCCATGCCACTCACCTGGCGGAGGCTGCTCTCCGGCGCGCCCGCGCCGAATATGCTGTCGCCGCCTGCGCCAGCCGATGGGAAGCGGTCCTCGGGCTGCACGATGGTGGGAAGCGGCGCGAAAACTGCGGTTCTGAAGGAGACGCAGAGTGAGGAAGCGATTGTTGGCCGCTGTCGGCGACCCTAGCGACATTGCTACATGGAGTGGCATACCGTACCACCTCCTCACCGAGGCACAGTCTCAAGGCGTACTCGACGCCGGTCTGGCAATGCGAGTCGATGAGCCCGTCTGGCGGCGGCGCAGACTGCTTTGGAACCTGAAGCGCATCATAAAGGGCTATGGGCGCGGCGGATATCAGTATTCAGAGGATTTTCTCGAAACGCTTTGGCGTCCACACGGTGGTGTGATCGCAGGTTCACTGCTACTGAACTGCTTTCAGCTCTACCCTTGGTCTGTTGTCATGCGCGATGACGTGGCTCGCTGGTACTTCATCGACCAGACCTTCGCGCAGATGTTCGACGGATATGGGTCACGTTGTGACGTCGGACGCGGCGTTGTCGAGGGCGCAATCGAAGCAGAGAGAACCGGTTACCATCGGGCGACAGGCATCCTCGCTCATAGCCGATGGGCGGCGGCCAGCCTCATAGACCACTATGGTGTCGAAGCCTCACGTGTGCATATCGTGGTACCAGGAGCCAATACAATCGATCAAAAAGCAGCAACGCACATTAGCACAAAAGGATCAAGTGGCGGACGCTCAGACGGTAGCCTTCGCCTCGTCTTCGTGGGCAAGGATCCGCACAGAAAGGGCCTTGATCGCCTGCTTCGCGCTATGGCGATTGCCGCACATGAAGGCGCTGACATATACCTCCGCGTCATCGGTTGCGACCGCAGGTCGATAGATGAAGAACTACGCACTACTCAAAATGTCGATTGGGTTGGGTTCATCGATAAGCGCACTAACGCTGAACGGTATGTCCAACTAGTCAGCAGCTGTGACATCGGTTGCCTGCTTTCGAGGGCCGAGGCGGGAGGGATAGGGCTTCGTGAGTACCACGCACTTGGATTGGCCGTGATAGCGCCGGATGTCGGCGGATCTCCAGACCATATCATCCCGGAGGGGGCGATCTTGATCCGGCCCGACCAGAGTGATGAGGAAATCGCGGCGACACTCATTAGCCTGTCTCGCGACCCGGGAAAAGTCACTGCAATGAAGGCGGTATCCTGGGCTCGGAGGGCCGAGGTACTCTGGTCCGAGTCCGTACGCAATATCGGCGACATCCTCGAAAGGCGGACGTGAACGAAGCCTCACCAGACTTGCGTTTCGCAGTGCTGCAGCCCGGGGCACGCATGCACTATGCGATCCCAGCATTGCTTGCGGAAGCGGGCCAGCTGCAGCGCTTTTACACAGACATATGCGCCAGCGTCGGTCCCCTCGCGACGATGGAGCACTTTTGGCGACCTTCGATGCGTCCAAAGTCGGTCGCAAGGTTGCTTGGGCGGCGCCTGCCGGACGCGGTCCCACGCGAGAAGATCCGTCATCTTGGCCTGCCGTTGCTCGCCAAGATGACGCTCAACAGGCTGCTCCAGCGAGCGTCGCCGTCAATTGGCGGCATGCTGATGGACATGGCGCGCAATGAAGGTCTCGGCGGGGCCAACGCGCTTTACACTAACCTTATAAATGAGGATGTAGCTTTCTGCGAAGAAGCGCGCCGGACTGGAATTGCAGTTGTCCACGAAGTGATGTTGAGTCCTGATGTTGGGCTTTGGATGATAGAAGAGCATGCGCGCCATCCAGACTCGCCCGAGGCTCCCCTTGACCGACGCGAAGTTGAAGAAGGCCGTGAGCGGGACCGCCAAAAGTTCGCTGCAGCCGATCTTATTCTTGTTCCCTCGGCCTTTGTGAACAGTGCGATGGAAGACCTTGGTGCCGATCCGGACCGAATCGCTATGGTGCCTTATGGGGTGTCGGAAGACTGGTTTGCGATCCGAAATGTACCGCGGCCGGGCCGAATACTTAGCGTCGGAACGGTTGGCTTGCGGAAGGGGCATCACTACCTTGCGCAGGCAGTTGGGCTCCTCGCTGAATTGGGTGGTGTTCAATACGAAGGGCGCGTTGTCGGTCCTGTCGAACGAAGGGTCGCATTGCATCCGCTCTTTCGTGGTCCGACCTACCTGGGGCAGGTCCCGCGATCGTGGATAACTGGCGAATACGCTTCCGCCGATGTATTTGTCTTGCCCAGCCTTGCGGAGGGGATGGCGACCGTCACCCTCGAAGCACTCGCCGCTGGCATCCCTGTTGTCACAACGCCGAACGCGGGTTCTTGCGTCCGTGACGGCGTCGATGGGTTCATCGTCCCAGCGCGTGATGCGGAGGCGTTAGCGAAGGCCATAGCAACGATCGTCACCGATCGCGAACTGCGCGGGCAGATGTCGGCGAACGCACGGGAGCGAGCGCAACACTATACATGGTCCCGCTATGGCGCACGCCTCACTGCAGCCCTGGCTCGCCTAGAGCAGCCTGTGATCGGCTTGAGGCGATCACCTACATTGGTTGTTCCTGAACAAGGCGCAGTTCGCGCGATCTGAGAATCTGTCGCCTTCGCACGATCTACGATCGCGTCTAGCGCTTGGAGGATGACGTGCAATTTTGAGTCCGTCTGCAAGCGCTAGTTGGTTAATGAGCTGGAGCAACGCGCACCTAGAGGCGAAGATAGCTCGGCGGATTTTGGCGGTGAGGTCACCCTTGCGCACCGGCCGCTGGCTATAAGATCGGAGGGACATGCTGACCCGCCGCTAAGCCTAGTGATGCTCTCGAACTGGAAGCAGGCTACGGCGTTCCCCGGCGACGTGGCGACGGACCAACCGGCGATCCTCGCGTTTCAGCAGTTTGGGCCTATCATCATGCGCTGCTCCCGAGCGCATGTACTTTCTTGGGCTAGAACTCGGCACCATCGACAACTAGAAATGGCGCTATGAGGCGCCGTCCCATGATCTACGTTTCGCCACGGCACTTTGGGGCGGTGAAGCTGATAACGTCTCATCATCTATATCTCGGCCGTGCTGTCGCGGCTGGTGCTGCGTCGGGGCTCCTGGCAGCTCCATTTCGGGAGTTACGGTCCAGTGGCTGGCATGCTGCTTTTGCCGTTTCCCTGGATCGAAAGAGCTTGGAAACGTTCCGGGACTAACTCGAGGTGCTTTGTTCTTTTCATCGTCTTCCTTGGTAGCGAACTCTACTGGCTGGCGCAGCCCTTTTGGATGCCAGGTTCCGGATCCTGTCTGTGTCGACACCGGCAAACGGTCCTCTGACGTTCTCTTAGGCGGCGGAGTTCGCGCAGCGTGACGCGATTGCGACACTCGCCAGCTGGACATGTCTGTATGACGAGGCGGATCTAGAAATGTGTGGCATCGTTTCGGTCGCGCCGGCCTGCGCCCGCCCGCAGATTGAAGCAGCGGTCTCCTGTTTGGCGCACCGGGGTCCGGACGGTTCCGGGGTCTGGTCAAGTTCTGACGGGAGAGTGAGCCTCGGCCATTCCCGGCTCTCAGTGATCGACACCAGCTCCCTCGGCGCTCAGCCAATGAGAAGCCCCGATGGCAAAAATCTCATCTCCTTCAACGGCGAGATCTACAATTTCCGCGAACTCGGCGCCGAGTTGGACCAACTTGGTTTTCGTCGTCAAGGCGGCAGTGATACGGAAGTGCTGCTTGCAGCGTGGAACGCCTGGGGAAAGGCCTGTCTCGACCGCATAGATGGTATGTTCGCGTTCGCGATTTATGATTCAGCAGAGAGGAAGCTCTTTTTCGCAAGAGATCGCGCGGGGGAGAAACCCCTTTTCTATCGCCATGACGGAACTGGAGTTGCGCTGGCGTCTGAACTTAAGGCCTTGCTAGTTTTGCGATGCGAGGGCCAGGTAAGTATCAATGTTTCTGCGCTTGAGCACTACTTAGCGTGGGGATATGTCGCCGGCGCGGATTGTTTGATTGAAGGCTATTCAAAGCTTCCTCCGGGAGCCGTGGCCACGTACGAGATTGCGACAAATCGATTATACGTCGAGCGATACTGGGCGCCACCACTTCCGTCGTCGACCAGTTCGACGGATGACAGGATCATCGAGGGGCTTGACGCTGTCCTGGAGGCTTCGGTTCGGCGTCAACTCGTCGCCGATGTGCCGGTAGGTGTGCTTTTGAGTGGGGGGCTGGACTCTAGTCTGGTGGCGGCTTATGCGGCTGAGGCCCGTCACGGCGACCTGAGGACATTCACGGTCGCATTCCCAAACGCACCTAACCTTGACGAGAGTATGCATGCGGCACGTGTAGCCGCACATCTGGGTACCGATCACACCGAGATTGCACTTCCTGAAGTCTCGAAGCAACTTTTCCGCAGGATCATTCGACAGGTTGATGAGCCGATCGCGGACCCCTCGTTGCTGCCAACGTCGGCTCTCGCGCAGGCTGTCCGTGAACACGTGACCGTTGCTATTGGTGGCGACGGCGGGGACGAACTGTTTGGGGGCTATCCGCGCTATACTCTGCTGGATCGCATGGAGGCGTGGCGGCGATGGCTGCCGGGGCTTATCCGGGGACCGGCACAAAGCGTGGCTGCATGGGCCCCCCAGGGCTTGCGTGGCTTCAACGCTGCGCGATCGGTGCTCGACCCGAGCGGCAGCATTGGACGATTCAACGTATTCTTCGGGGGTAGACTACGTCATTCACTCGCGCCAGGTCTGTTCCCGGCGCACGATTATGTTGAACTCGCCCGCGACGGACTGGCGCCGTCCGGCCTCAGCGCGGCGGAGCGCGCTGCGCGCGCGGACTTTGCGAGCTATCTGCCAGACGAGGTGCTCGTGAAAGTGGATAGGGCCAGCATGCTGCACTCATTGGAGGTTCGGGCGCCCCTGCTTGACCGGCAGGTGCTTGACTACGCATTCGGCGCGGTGCCATGGCGGCTCAAAGCTGAGGCGGGCGCGCGTAAGATCGCCCTTCGGCGACTTGCCGCGCGACGCCTGCCGTCGGACTTTGACGCCGTACGAAAACAAGGTTTCACGCCACCAATTGGGCGTTGGCTGAAGGGAGTGCTGCGTTCCGAAGTCGAAGATGCCATCGAGCATCTGAGCAATTCGGGATTTGACGGCAAGACACTCCGGCGTCTCGCGGATCATCCGGAGAAGCACGCCAACCGCCTCTTCGCACTCGTCGTCTTGTCGGGGTGGATGCAAACCTATCGAGTATATCTTTGACGGCTACCACCGGGCGACCTGTAGTCGTCGCTTTTCAAAGGTTCGGACCCTACCACCGGGCGAGGCTGCGGTGCGCCGCATCTCGAATGCCCGTTGTTGGGCTGGAGCTAGGCACTCTCGATGACTACGCTTGGCGTCATGAGCCAGATCCGGCCGATCTCTCGATCATGACGGCGTTTCCGGGCGAAAACCCCGACCGAATTTCACCGCCGCGCTTAGGAAGACACTTGGATGCGGTGCTTTCGGACCTCAAGCCGTCGATCGTTGCTGTGCCGGGTTGGGGACAGCGATGCGCTCTTGCACTCTTTCGCAGCGCAAAGCGGGCGAGTTTGCCGACAGTCCTAATGTCGGATTCGACGCACCATGACGCCCCGCGGCGCATGCTAACAGAGGCACTTAAGTCGAGGATCGTGCAAGGATTTGAAAGTGCGCTTGTTGCCGGTTCCCCTCACGTTGACTACTTGCGCTCACTCGGCTTTCCCCCAAAGCGGATATTCAAAGGCTTCGATGTAGTCGACAATGCGCATTTCGATGCACGTCGGAAGACGGTGTCGTCATCCCAGAGCCCTGAGATTGGAAAGCGTCTGGAGTTCTTGACCGTAGCCCGGTTCCTAAAACGAAAGAACCTCGTATCGCTGATCGCTGCATTCGACCGTTTCGCGGCGACGTCGGAAGATACGGAATGGACTCTGCGGATCGTCGGAGACGGGCTGGAACGCGCTGTCATCGAAAAAGCTCGTGAAGATAGTCCGCATAGCGAGCGAATCCGGATCGATGGATTTGTTCAGTACGAGAGTTTGCCGGAGCACTACGCCTCGGCCAGCTGTTTTGTGCTTCCCAGTCTCAGCGAACAATGGGGTCTCGTCGTCAACGAGGCCATGGCAGCCGGACTGCCCGTACTTGTCTCCAATCGATGCGGCTGCGCAGAGGATCTCGTCGAGACCGGCGTGAACGGCTTTACCTTCGACCCGACCGACGTTGACGCGCTCGCTGGTCTCATGAAGCGCGTCGCAAATGGGAACATGGATCGAAAGGCGTACGGGCGTGCCAGTCAGCGCATTGTTGCAGACTGGGACCTCAACCGCTTTGCCGAAGGTCTCGACGCGGCCGTCTCTTCAGCGCTGACTGTCGGCGCGCGCGCCTTAGGCGTCTCGAACGCGGTTCTTGTCACGGCGCTGGGGTGGAAGTGAGGGTGGCGATCCTCGTTGGACGCCTTTCCGAAGACTCCGGAGGGCTGGCCGCTTCCGTGCCAAGCATGACGCATGCTCTCGTCGCCGAGACGGCTGTCGAGCCGCATGTTGTTGGAGTCACCGATCCGAAAAGGCCGCATGCAGCGTCAACGTGGGGTCCTCGCGTGTATGCGCATCGTGGCAGTGGCCCTAGTGGCTTCAATTGGGCCCGGTCTATGGCAGAAACTGTCGATGGGCTCGATCCGGATGTTCTCGACACGCAGGGGCTTTGGATGAACCTGTCTCGTGTCGCGCTCTCGCGACATCGTCGATGCGGCACACCCCTCGTTGTCACGCCACGTGGCATGCTGGACCCCTGGGCGATCCGTCGGAGCGCTTGGCGCAAGCGCTTGGTGGCAAAGTGGTTTGAAGACGATCATCTAGCCTCAGCGAGGGCGTTGCGAGCGTTGAATGAAGATGAGGCGCAAGCAATCCGGCACTTCGGTGTTACGGCGCCGATCGCTGTTGTGCCAAACGGAATCGTGCCTCCGCACCTGACACAAGTGACCGATGCAGGCGATCGCGCCCACATCCTCCAGTTCGTAGGGCGCCTCGACGAAAAGAAGGGGCTCGAACAGCTCTTGCATGCTTGGGCGCTTGCGCGACAGTCCCCGTCGGCAGCCGACTGGCGGTTGCAGGTCAATGGTTGGGGCGCCCGCGCGTTTGTCGCGCGCCTAGAACGCCTAGCATCGGACCTCAGCCTAGGCGAGACCTTCTCCTTCGGCGGCCCCGTCTTTGGCTCGGAAAAAGATGCTGTCTTCCGGGCTGCTTCCGGTTTCGTTTTACCTTCCTTCAGCGAAGGTCTTCCCATGGCTGTGCTTGAGGCTTGGTCCTGGGGCACGCCGGCTCTCATCACGCGCGCCTGCAATATTCCCGAGGGGTACGCGGCCGGTGCGGCCCTGGAGATCTCCACGGAACCGCAAGCGCTCGCCCGTGGTATCTTGGGCTTCATCGAATGTGGCCCTGACGAACGTCGCGCCATGTCGGATGCCGGCCGGTATCTGGTCGAAACACGGTTTGGTGCGCGCGAGGTCGCGCTCCGTCTCGAACGCCTCTACACTTGGGCGGTGGGCGGCGGCGACCCACCTGAGGGGCTGATACTCGATTGACACAGCGTCCTGAGTTGCGCGCGGACCTCGGCGACTGCGGCGACCAATCCCAAGCCAAACCTGCGAGGACACCTACCAAACCCGCGCCTGCGCCCAGCCTTGGGGACAAGTTGCGACGGGCCCTATGGGAATTCGCCTGGGCCATCCTATATCGCCCATCGCCGACGCTGGCCCATGGCTGGCGTCGCGGGGTGCTGCGCCTCTTCGGTGCCTCGGTCGGCGCAGGCGCGCATCCATATCCCTCGGCGCGGATCTGGGCGCCCTGGAATGTCGAAATGGCACCGCGCAGCTGCCTCGGCCCTCGAGCAATCTGCTATTCGGCAGCACGCATTGAGCTCGGTGAGGATTGCGTCGTCAGCCAAGGCGTGCACCTCTGCGCGGCCAGCCACGATTTCCGAGACCCCGGATTCCCGCTGGTGACTGCGCCCATCGTCATCGGGGCAAGGGCCTGGGTTGCTGCTGAAGCGTTCATCGGAGCTGGGGTCCAGGTGGCCGCCGATGCGGTGGTCGGCGCCCGTGCCGTCGTAACGAAGAATGTGGCATCCGGGCGTGTCGTGGCAGGCAATCCGGCACGGGATGTCGGAACACGAGAGCGATGAAAGGCCAGGCGTTCATTTCAGGTTGTCGTTATTCGCGCATTAGAAACCGCCACGTCTGTGCCTATCTCGTGCCAGCGCTGACGACTGAACTGCTGAGCCTAAGAGACGAGTTGCCGCCACCGGCTTTTCGAGTTCGTATGGGGCAATGGCAGTGTCGGGGCTGTGCTCGCATGTCAAGGAGGATCGCTCACGGGCCTTGATTCAACGTCTGAAGAGATTGCTTAGGTGAAGAAGGCCTATTTCAATCTGTATCTAGAGGAAAGGGCTGCGGATAAGAATCTTGTGGCGAAGTGCGGCCGCTTTAAGGTCGTGATCATTCTCTTGGTATTGAGCCAAGTCTAAGCACTGCGAGACTATGTGAGAACGTTGTTCGACTTCGTGAAGCCGGGAGGGGCGGCGATCGTCTCCAAGATCTACCATGGTATCTCAAGAACTTCGCGTTTGTACTTGAGTGGGTTTTACAGCCACTTCAAAGGGCTATGGGTCAATGGTCACAGCAAGTTCTGGTCCATGCCAACCGTGGCGATGATGCTGGCGGAGGCTGGCTCCAGATTTCCCGCTTTCGAATGCGCAGACGTCAGCCGCCTCTCCCCGTGTCTATGATTGCGATTGCCCGGGAGCAGATAACCTGAAACTCGACCTACTACTTCCCGAGATGGCTGTCAGACAGAAGGCTCCGACACATTGACTCGGCAGTGCTTTCTTCGGCTTTACAAGCGGTAGTACCCTCGGCGTCGCGCCCGAACGTCACACTCCGCCTACTCCAGAGAACGTGCTTGGATTATCCCGGACTTCTGGCCGCCGACGGGCAAACAGAGGTTCGAATTCAAGCTGCCGCTCGTTTCTCGTTGTTTCTTCAACCCGTCAACGCAAATTGAAGATGGCGGATAACGCAGTCTCGCTGCCAGTGACGGTGGCCATCCCCGTGAAGAACGAGGAGGCAAACCTCTCCCGCTGCCTCGATCGCCTCAGCCGGTTCGCGGATGTTGTCGTCATTGACAGCGGCTCGACCGACCGCACCTGTGACATCGCCCGCTCCTACGGAGTGCGGGTGGTCGATTTCCGCTGGAACGGCAAGTTCCCGAAGAAACGCAACTGGTTCCTGATGAACGAGACAATTACCACGCCCTGGGTGCTGTTTCTCGATGCCGACGAGTACGCCGACGAAGCCTTCTGCGACGCCCTCGCGAAGGCCTGCCGCCGAGATGATGTCGACGGGTTCTGGCTACGCTACGACAATTACTTCCTGGGGCAACGGCTGCGCCACGGGCTCCAACAGCGCAAGCTAGCGCTGTTCCGGACCGGCCGCGCGCTTTATGAGCGGATCGACGAAGACCGCTGGAGCCAACTCGACATGGAAATCCACGAGCACCCCATCGTCGAAGGCCCGGTAGGCGAGATCGGGGCCCGCATCGACCACCAAGATTACAAAGGCTTGGCGCATTTTATTGGCAAGCACCGCGACTATGCCGAATGGGAGGCCCACCGTTACATCCGGCTGACCCAAACCCCCGACGCCTGGGGCCACCTCACCAACCGCCAGCAGTTCAAGTACCGCAACATCATTCGGTTCTGGTATCCCTGGTTCTATTTCTTCTTCACTTACATCGCCAAGCGCGGGTTTTTGGATGGTGGCGCCGGCTTCCAATATGCCGCCTACAAAGCCTGGTACTTCCAGACCATTCGCCTGCTGATCCAGGAATACGCGGCCAAGGCCGCCGCCTCACAAAAGAAAGAACGGTAAGAGCCCCGACATGGTACGCCTCTACGACAGTCGAAAACGCATCCTCGTCACAGGAGGAGCTGGGTTTATCGGGTCGCATCTCATAGATCGGCTCCTTGCCCAGGGACACGAAGTCATCTGCGTCGACAACTTCTTCACCGGGACCAAGCGCAACATCGAGCACCTTCATGCCCACCCCCGATTCGAGCTGATGCGTCACGACGTGACCTTCCCGCTCTACGTGGAGGTGGACGAGATCTATAACCTCGCCTGCCCCGCTTCACCGGTCCATTACCAGCACGACCCGGTGCAGACGACAAAGACCTCGGTTCATGGGGCCATCAACATGCTGGGGCTAGCCAAGCGGCTCCGCTGTAGGATTTTCCAGGCCTCCACCAGCGAGGTCTATGGCGACCCGTATGTCCATCCGCAGCCCGAGGAGTACTGGGGCAACGTGAACCCCATTGGCCCACGCTCCTGCTACGACGAGGGCAAACGCTGCGCCGAGACCTTGTTCTTCGATTACCACCGCCAGCACAATCTAGAGATCAAGGTCGCACGCATCTTCAACACCTACGGTCCGCGCATGCACCATGCCGATGGTCGGGTAGTATCCAATTTCATCGTACAGTCCCTTGCCGGCAAGCCGATTACGATATTCGGCGACGGTACTCAGACCCGGTCCTTCTGCTATGTCGACGATCTGGTAGACGGGTTTATTCGGCTGATGAAGTCGGAACCCGACGTGACGGGCCCCATTAATCTAGGCAATCCAGGGGAATTCAGCATCCGGGAACTCGCGGAGAAGGTCATCGCCATGACCGGATCGAAGTCGGAACTCGTATTCTTGGATTTGCCGGCGGACGACCCGAAGCAACGGCAGCCCGATATCTCGCGAGCAACAAGGATACTTGGATGGGAACCCACGATCTCCCTCGACAAGGGTCTCAAACGGACCGTCGAGTATTTCGAGCAACGCTTGCCCGAGCTTGAACTAACCTGAGCTACGATCGCGGGCGTACGGCACCTTGCTCTCGGAAATGACGGGCATGAACTATGGACCTGCCTCCGTGCGCCACCGCAGCTCTATCCCCACACATTGAATTCCGCCTGCTCGAGATACCGCGCGAGCACGTTCACGCTCTTCCAGCCGCCGGCCCGCATAATGGCGACGGTATCATAACCAGCGCAGAGAAGATCCTGGGCGGCGCCCACCCGCATCGAATGGCCGCTGAATGCGCCCACTACGCTTGCGTCGTAGCCCGCCCTTGACGCGGCCGTCTTGATGATGCGCTTCACTGTTGTGACGCTGAGCGCGCGGTCGATGGCCTTGCCCTGGTAGATCGCGCAGAAGAGCGGCTCAATCCCGAGGCCACGGAACTCTAGCCATTCTTCCAGAAGTTTGGCCGACCGGCGCGAGGTGAAGGCGGTACGCCCATTACCGAACGGATCGGCCTTGCTGCGCCGGATGAGCACACGCAGCGTCCCGTCGCTCCGCCAGACCACGTCCTCGGTGCGGAGCGCGACCAGTTCCGACCGCCGGGTCAGCAGGTCGTAGCCGAGCGAGAGCATCGCTCGGTTCCTCAGGCCCCAGGGCGTGTCGGGCTGCACCCCCAAGAACTTCTCCAGAAACTCGCGGGTCAGGCCCTTGGCCTGCTTCGGGCGACCCAGCTTGGCGCGGCGGACGCGGCGGAGACTGAGGTTGATGTCCTCGGCGTATGTAGGGTCGGGCAGGTCCAGCAGTCGGTGAATCTTGCGGATCGCGTAGAGCCGGCGGCGAACCGTCGAGGGCGAGTGAAGTGGCCCTTGAGTCTCGAGGAAGGCGCAGACAGTGGGTGTGTCGGCAGGGAAAGGATCAATCCCTTGGCCGTCGCACCACCGCACGAACACCTCGACATCGGCGCGATAGCTGCGCATCGTGGATGGCGCATAGGCGCCATCGAGGCGTTGGAGTTCGGAGTGCCAGTCAATTTGGGCGATGGTCATAGATGTGCGCCATATTATCGTTCATATGAACGATAAGTGCTCACCTGGATCTCGTCAATGTTGACGGGAGGCCAGATACGGGCTGCACGCGCATCATTGGGTTGGTCGATTGCAGACTTGGCGCTCAAGAGCGGCGTAAGCATCAGTACGATCAGGCGTGCAGAAGATGAGATTGGCGTGCCGAGTACGACGGCGCCGAATCTCACAGCTCTTAAGAACGCCCTTCAGGAGGCCGGCATCGAGTTCATCGGAACGCCCGAGGATGCGCCCGGGATCCGCATTCACCGCAGGCAGGACGCCCCGCCATCTTGAATGGATCCGCCCGCGCGGCAGCGCCGGCTCAAGCAGCCTGTTCGAGGGCGTAAGCGCACGAAGTACAGCAAGTCGCGACGGTGGCCTTTGGATCGCAGGCGCCGGGCGCGAAGCATCGCCCATACTGCAAGCTCGACCGCGTCGCCGCCCTCCATGCGGACCAGACCGGGGTGCTCCGCAGGATCGCAGAGGAAAGGCAAAGAGCTTCTGTGCGAGGGAGGTCCTGGCGGCCCGCAAGAATTGGGTGCCACGATCGGTATCCGCCTTGAGTGACGTGGCAACGGGACCCTTTTGGGTCGATTTCGACCGCCGCGAGACGCTGAAGTTCTAAGGCTCGAAGGTCACGCGGACGGTGGGTTGCGGCTATCCTTTGAGCTTTCACTATCTACTACCGCATTGATAGATTATTATCGTGGCGTTTTCTGGGAATAGTGATTGGGCCATGGTAGAAGCGCCTGAGCCGGGCAAGCAGAGGAGAGACACGTCGGTGACCCACCTTGTGTCCCCCCAGGATGGCAGGTGGCCGTTTGGCCGCGGCCGCACCGGCGTAGCAGCTTCTACCGGGCTGGCAGTCGCGCTGCTTTCGTCGCTGTCGGGCTGCGATGGTCGCCGTCCCCTCGATCACACGTCCCGGTTGGTCGAGAGCCAACCGCGTGTGACGGCGCCGCCGCGTCCCGAACAGCACGTGCCGTCGGTGGCCGAGGATGCCGGGAAGCCACCGGCAGCGCAGGAGGGCGACCTGGGCGTCGATGCTTCGGCGGCACCTCCGTTACCGCCAGGTCCCGAGCTCGCGGTAGCCGACCAGCCCAGTGTCTCGTCGTTACCGACGCCGCCGCTCAGCTTGGCCGTTCTGGACAGGCAGGCGGCCGCGCCGGACGTGAGGCCGGAGCCGCTTCCACCGGCTCCGGTACTGTCGATCCCGCCGCCGACATTTCCGCTGGTCGCTGCCCAGCCTGTGGAGCCGTCGCTGCAGACGTCCCTTCTGCTGGCCGATACGCCGGTTGATGTGACACCGCCCGCCGCCGTCGTTGGCGCAACGCCGTTGGAAATGCCGGCGCCTCCACTGCAGGGTGCCGCTCCGGTGCTGCAACTGTCCTTGTCGCCGCCGGCACCCCCGGTGGTCGTGGCGGCACTGCCCACGTCGACTTCGCCCCTGGCAGTTTTGGCGCCTGGAGCGCCCGCCCAGGAGCCGACGCCCAGGGTCATTGCTCCGCCGATGCCATCGCCGGTATCGCCGTCGGCAGCCGTCGATCAGCCAACCATGCCGCCGCTGCCGAGCTCGCAGAGCCCGGAACCAGCGCACGAGGAATCGTCGGCTCCGCCACCGGTCAATCTGGATGTTGTAGCTGCAGATGCGCGACAACCGATTGCCGGCTCAAGCATCCTGTCCAACAGACTGGACGATCGCGAGTTGGCGGCGGTGACACCGGCGCTCGAAGCGATTCCCACGCCGGAGGTAATAGAGGACTATGCGATCGTAGCGGACATTCCGCTTCGGCCCACGGAACTGTCGACACCCCAGCAGATAACGGAGCTGCAGCAGCAGCTTGAGGTAGACCGGGAGGCCCTCAGATCCAGCTCGGCACCGCCGGTGGACAATTCTCCGACACCGGAACCGCCGTCCGTCGTGGCCTTCGGCAATGTGCCACGCGAAATCACGGGCGCGCCCTCCGCGTCGCCGGGGGAAAGCTCAGGCCCGGTGGAAGCCGTCGCTACCCCCGCGCCCGCCCCGGTTTCCAGCCCCTCGGTGCCGGCTCGGGCTATCGAACCGGCGCCCACGGTCGCCACGGCACGACCGGCTCGGCCGGCCACAACGGCAGCCGCGCAGCCTTCAAGGGCCGTGGAAAGCACCAAGCACGTCGCCACTCTGTTCTTCGGTCCCGGAACGACGGCCGTCGGGGCATCCAGCCGAGCGGTTCTGCAACGGGTGCTGGAGGAGCAGCGGGCGACTGGACGATCGGTGAGGATCGTCGCGTTTACCGGCGCCGGTGCCCGTGGTGGTGGCTCGGCGGTGCCACTGGCGGCGACCGTCAGGGTCGCAGTTGAGCGCGCAAAGGCTGTAGCGGAGAGTCTTGCCAGACTTGGCGTCGATCCCGGCAGCATTGCCGTTGAAGCGGTCTACGAACCAGCCGGCACCTCGGGCTCAGACCCCGAACGCGCTGAAATCTACCTGCAATAGAAAGCCGCTATGCGTAATTCACGCGCTGGCGCTGGCGCTGCGCGCGAACCTGTTCGCGATCGCGGCGCCACCGTCGAACACGTCCTCAGGCCAAGCGAAGGTGCCTTCCATCGCGCCGATTAGCGGTCGACAGGCGGAGCGCCCAGCCGGGACGATCTGCGCAGCCGGTCGGCCGTAGCGCGTCAGCACGGTCGCCTCGCCGGCTTTAGCGCGGCGAATGAGGTCCACGAATTGCGCCTTTGCCTCGGCGATGGCGTTCTGCATAAGACGAGCCTCCTTACGACGACCGCCACGTCGGTCAGGGCCCCGGATCGAACAAGGCGGACTATCGGCCGACCCGTTGCGCCCCGGCCTATGATTATCGCCGCGTCAAACCTTCTCGATCAGTTCGTTGGACCTCCGCACCATCTTGCGGATGAACGCCCTCATCTGCTTGGCGTTGGCCATTAAAAGGATCCCGGCTGAGCACTAACGAATTGGGTTGTAGTGCAGCCCGGTCGCTGCTACCCCAAACCTCGCGGGAGGACCCGCAGAGTGCGGATTCTGCTGCTTCCCGTTCGTCATGCCCCATTTGCCACCGGTAATTGTCCCCCTGGGCAATGCCCGCCCCGTCTCTACACGACGCCGCGAACGCCACAAAAGACAGGTCTGATCATGTATGCGCTGATGCTGCCGGGTGGGATGACCCGCCCTTGCGCCGGAGACGTCCGCCGGTGACTCGCCGCGTACGCAAGGCGGTCTTTCCCGTCGCCGGTCTTGGCACCCGTTTCCTGCCGGCAACCAAGTTGGTCGCGAAAGAAATGCTGCCGGTCGTCGACAAGCCGCTGATCCAATATGCGGTTGAGGAAGCGTTCGCCGCCGGCATCGAGTACTGCATGTTCATTACCGGGCGCGGCAAGGCCGTGCTGGTCGATCACTTCGACAGCGCGCCGGAGCTGGAGGCGATGCTGCGGGACCGCGGCAAGCAGGAACCGCTCGCCGAGTTGCTGGGTGGGCGGCCCAAGGCAGGAACGATCCTGGCGACCCGCCAGCAGGCCCCACTGGGGCTCGGCCATGCCGTCAGCTGTGCGCGCGCTTTCACTGACGACGAACCCTTTGCGGTCATTCTGCCCGACGATCTGATCCTGTCCGATCGACCCTGCCTCAGCCAATTGATCGACGTTTGGTCCGAGCATGGTGGCAATGTCATCGCTGTTGAAGAGGTCGACCGGTCGCGGACCGCGAACTACGGCATTCTCGACGTTGCCGCCGACGATGGCCGGGTCGCCCGCGCCCAGGGATTGGTCGAGAAGCCCCAGCCCGATGTCGCGCCGTCCAGGTTGGCGATCATTGGCCGCTATGTCCTTGATCCTAAGGTGATGCGCGCGCTGGAGAGCACCGCCCCTGGCGCCGGCGGCGAAATCCAGTTGACGGACGCGATCCGCGCCACCCTGCCGGATGTCGCGATCCACGGCCTTCGCTTCGACGGCATGCGGTTCGACTGCGGGGACAAGGTTGGGTTTATCGAGGCCAACCTGGCCTTCGCCCTGGAGCGTCCGGATATCCGGCCACGCCTTGTCCAGTCATTGAAGGCGACGGTGGCGGCTTTGGAAGCGGAAGAGGACAGAACTGGCATGGCTCAGCGGACTTCGACCGCTGTCGACGCCGCTTCCTGACGGCGATCCTTGTCGTTTGGCCTTTTCGCAGCCTGCCACCCACTGACGGTCGGCGCAGCCGGAATCCTCTCGCGCAAGACTAAAGCGACAACATGAATGCCTTGATCAAGCGAAGTCATCGCCGTGGACACGCTCTTCTTCATTGCCGCCAAGCTGATCTGGGGCCTGATCCGACCGGAGACCTGGCTCTTCATCGCGCTGGTGATCGCCTGGCGCGCGCTGAAGCGTGGCCGCACCGGCCTGGCGCGCCGCCTACTCGCTGCGACCTTGGTCTGCGCCATAACCCTTGCGGTATTGCCACTCGGCGACCTGCTTCTGCGCCCGCTGGAGGGCAGCTTCCCGGTCCCTACCCAGTTGAGCCGGGTCGACGGCATCATCGTCCTCGGCGGCGCCGAAGACATGAGCCGCACCGCGCACTGGCAAGAGCCGCAACTGAACGATGCGGCGGAGCGGATGACTGTAGCCACAGAACTCGCCCGCCGCTTTCCCGACGCGCGCCTGCTGTTCAGCGGCGGCAGCGGCGCGCTCAGCGATCTGGCCTGCACCGATTGCGCCGGGGCGCATGTCGCCGGCGCATTCTTCGCCGACCAGGGCATCGAGGCGTCCCGCCTTGTCTTAGAGCCGGACTCGCGCAACACCTGGGAAAATGCCCGCAACAGTTTTGCTCTGGCGGCGCCGGCGCCCGATGAGGTCTGGGTGCTGGTGACCAGCGCTTTCCACATGCCCCGCGCCCTGGAGAGCTTCCAGCGGGCGGGATGGGAGGTCGTACCCTATCCGGTGGACTATCGGACGGCAGGTTTCTGGGACGGCATTGGCTGGAACTTTGCCGGCAATCTCGACACCCTCAACACGGCTCTCAAAGAGTACGTAGGCGTCATGGCCTATCGGCTGCTGGTTTTCCCAAGGCAGGAGGATCAACTCTAATCGGCGGTAGTCCACGCCATCGCGTATCCTGCCTGCGCGAACAAGCGGCGACCGTCACACTGGGCCATTACGAAGGCACCGGGGGCGACTCATCGCGAATGCCAATCGCTGACATGCGCAATCGGGGTCTTGAAGTCGCTACGGGGGCGGGCCCGTTGGCACGATGGCCGCCGAAGATCACGGCGTATATTTACAGACGCCTATGCCCCTCTCCGAAGCTTGATCGGACATCGGCCGACCGCCCGCCCGTGTCGCCGATGTGCCAAAGGCTGACGTTCGATGACTGA
The DNA here is from genome assembly GCA_028285185.1 of Anaerolineae bacterium. GTDB lineage: Bacteria > Pseudomonadota > Alphaproteobacteria > DSM-16000 > Inquilinaceae > JACKIG01. Next base: position 49,814 of record JANQQD010000113.1, read on the forward strand.
ATGCATTTTCGGTGGATAAGCGGTTAGAGGACCAGCCGATCATCCGGTTGGACGTGGCCCGGTCTGACATGATCCCCTACCTTGGCGCGGCCACACTTAGACGTTTCGCGCCCTCCCGGTCCGATGCAAGTCCGCCCATGCGTTCCTAGCAGCGCGGGTAGGCGCACGGCACGCAATACTGAGCGGCCAACCCGACACTACGTCATCATAGGTGCGACAGACTCTGTCCAACGGTGCGGCCATCCGGCTGCGATGAAAAAACAACTCATTGCCTGGCGTCAAGTCGCATACAATTTGTCAGATCGCATTCTCAATCGGACAACGGGCTAACCTGGCTGTAGGGATTCCAATTGGTTTGGTCTTAATCGGGATTGCCGCCCGGCGTTCCGCCCGTTCAGTATCCCGGCGGCGTCGCAGCCTTGCGCCATGCCGCAGCAACCGCCTTCGGATCGTTCAACTCCTTAGTTAGAGTCGCGACGACCGCGGTCGACCGCGCGTTCCGATCCTTCGTAGCGTCGGCCTTTGCCTTATCCGCGTCCTTGACCTTGGTGTAGTAGAAGACCTTGCCGACCTCTCCGGTGACCGCGTCCTTCCACTGGTAGCCCTTGTTGCACGACACGGTCTGAGCGGCGTAGGTGCAGCGCTCGTAGTACTTGACCGTGACCGCCGCGTCGCGCGCCCTAACGATGTCGGCGAATACGTCCTCAAGCCGTTTGGCATAATCTTCATAGGTACTGCCCGTCCGGTCGGGACCAGCTTCGATGATCGGGAGCGCCTTTCGCTGCTTGGTGATCTCCTGCAGCATCGCGAGGTGGATCGTCGCGCCGCACATGAAGACCGGCAGGCCCGACCGCGGGTACCGGCCCTTGGCGATGGCGCCGACGCGGCCATACATGTCGTCCGTTTGGCGTTGGAGCCGGGCGAGCAGTTCCGGCGTCACGCCCGATTTCGCCTTCTCCGCCTCATACTCGTTGTTCACGAAGCGCAGGATGCCCTCGAACGTCCCCGCCATCTGATCGAGCAGCGCCTGCGTGAGCTGCTCGTGGACGATCCGCTCGATCTCGGCATAGACCTTGGTGAAATAGGCCGGCACCGTGTTGTCCGGGAAGAACTCAGCGATGACCTCGGCGCCCATCCACTTGAGCAGCGCCTTGGCGGCGTCAATCACGACATTGGGCACATTTCCGTCGGCGATGCCAGTATCGGTCGGCGACGGCAGCGGCCGGTGCGGCATGAGCCGGAGTGCGCCGGAGACGATCCGGACGTTCTCGAAGAAGTAGTATGCCCGGGCGAGGTTGGTCGTCCGGCGCAAGACCGCAGTTCCGGCAGCCAGATCCTCGAACGGCGCCTCAAGATACGTGAACAGGTCCTCGCTCACCGTCTCACCGGGCACGAGCGGAGCGTCGGCTGCCAGCTCGTCCAACGCGCAACGCTTCAGGTCCTCGACCTGCGAGGCCACGGCGGCATCGGGCGCAGGCAAGGCGTCGGGGCTGACGACCTCTATGGGCGCACGCAACTGGGAGGCGACGCTGGACGAGAGCGCTGCGACGTCCGTGTCGGCGAAGACCTTCGCCAGCGCTTCCGTCTTGGTCTGCACATAGCCGGTTGGGCCGTCCGCAAATACCTCTTCCAAATACATCCGCATGCCAAATCCCTCCTATCCTCAAATGAACCGTATAAAAATTGGCCAGGATTGTCCGCCAGTTGCATTCCCTGCGATGATCGTGCCGACGACGAAAGCGACGCGCAAGCGACGATCCGCCAGCGGCGCCTGTCGATGGCTCGCGTCAAGGACGGGAAGGGCACCAAAGGCCCTCCACAGCCGTGAGGAGCGCGACACAACCCTCCTTCGGTCGCTCCTCCTCCTTCGCAATCAGAGAATTCAATATATGTATATTCAACCATGATCGGATAACTGAGGTTGGTACAGCGGCCTACGCGCCTCGTGGGGATTGATGTTTGGAATGGGCCGAAGGCTGCCTCTCCTTCATTGCCTCAACGAAAGGCAGCTCAGAGTCATGATCCGCAGATCACCTGCTGACCTCACCTGGATGGATAGCCGCCGGTGTGTGGCGAGCGTGCCCTCACGGCGTTACGGGTTAGGGAGGCGTCGGTGCCGCGAGGGGCCGTTCCTAAGGGTTCAGCGATCGACGCTGAGCGGGTTTCGTCGACGGCCTCGTGTAATAGTCGACATTCTCCCAAGGGGCCGTCTTCGGCAGAAGCTTCTATAGGATGACATCGCCGGAGCACCTGGCGCCACGGTCACACCTGCCCATGCTGATGCCGTTGCACGTGCCACGGCCGATGCAGTGCCCGACGCCGTCGCAGGTGCCTGAGCCGCCGGCCGACATTGTGCCGGTTCCGTCGCAAAGGCCGGATCCATCACAGGTCCCTATGCCGTCGCAGGTCAGTGTCCCGTCGCAGCTACCGCCGGTCTCGAGAACCACCCCGTTGCAGACGGCGTAGCCATCGCAGGTGCCAAGTCCGACACAGGTCCCAACGCCCGTACAGGTGCCGGTACCTTCCGTCGTCCCGTAGCCGATACAGGTGGCCTCTTCCGTGGCCGCCAGGCACCGCCCGTAGCCCTCGCACCTGGCCTCACCCTGCCCACATTCGCTGACGCCCCGACACCCTCCGACCACGGCACAGGCCGAGGGGAGCAGCAGCACCGTCAAGCTGAACAGCGATATTAGCACCGGCGCGACCAGCAGCAGGCGCAAGCCGGTCAGCCGCGGGCACCGAAAGTGTCCGGGACGGCAGTCTCGAGATCCTCGCATTGGCTTGACTCCGGCTGCCAAGCGGCCACCAGGCGTTCCGCTTGTGCAATCTGGTCGGCGTGCATTCGCTGTACAAAGCTCTGCTCGCTCTCGGGGCCAGAATACCCGCCACGTTCTGCAAGTGCGTAGAAGAGATAGGCACGTGTATAGTTGGCTGTGACTATTTCACCAAGCTCATACTCTTCGCCAACCCGGTGCTGTGCCTCAACATCACCGCATTCTGCTTTGCGCAAGTTGTCTTCAAACTCCAAAATACGGAGGCTTGTGTCGCGTTGCTCGATCTGCGCTGAAATCGACGCTTCCTCCCTCCTGCGCCGCACGTCCTCTGGAGCCCATTGCTGTGCCGTGTGCGCATTTGTGTCCATCGCTTCATCAACAACTTCAACCGTTGTCAGAGCCTCGAATTCGCAGCGGCTCTCTGCTGCAATCCTCATGAGTTGATTCCGCTCGCCCATTATTTGAGCAATTGGCTCCGACATGTCACCAGAACCCACTTCGCCACATATCGGGGCTATCGCGATTCCTTGGTACGCCATGCCTGAAATAATAGTAAGGAGTACAGAAAGGGGAATACATGCCGCAAGGCGCCCAACATCTTCATCGTGTGTATAATCTTGGTGCTGAGACGCCGCGACAAGCTCGACATAGTTACTCGAAAGGGCTTCCTCTAATTTATTGCAGTCGATATTGCTTGAAAAGGAATTGGCTGTGTCTAGTGGCTCTATGCTATCCGGACTTTCAGCGCATGCTGAGATGATTGGTATGGCGGCAAGTGCTCTTAGCGCTCTCATCTTCCGCCTCCATTGTCGCGATCCGTCAATACACAGAGCATCAGGACCGCGGCGGCGCAGGCAGTTGAGGACTGTGCGAATGAGAAACGCCCGTTCTTCATTGGCCACCGCAGTCTGCTGTGTCGGTGCCTACGTCGCAGAGGCCTGTGCCGATCTGGGGGTGGTCGCACTCGCTATCGAATGCCCACTGACAGGTGTTGACCAGTAGCGCATCCAAATCGCGGAGCCGGAGGCCTCTGCAGTCAGTGACATCCGTGTAGTGGGCGCAAGCCGTCGTTGCGTTGGCGAGGTAACGGCTGTCGTCGCACTTCCCGTCACGTGACCATTGGCAGGCATCATTTTCGACAGCAGGTCTCGCAACGCTAACAGCCGGTGTCGCAACGCTGACGGCCGGCCTCGCATACATCGGCGACGCGACCGTGCGGCTCCTCCTGGGCTCTTCGCATCCAGTCAAGGTACTCGCCGAGATGGGGATCAGGATCGCCAGAGCCGCGGCACCACTCAGGAAGCTCTTGATGAGCTGTCGCTGAGATGGCCGACCTTCCTTGGACATTGGGCGCCCCGCTCTTCGGAGACGCTGTCGCGTATCACCAGCCGCAACAATCAGCAGTTGCTGATGCCAGAAACTTTTACGTAGTCTTCGGGTCTGGCGGCTTCAACTCACATTTCCGCCTCGGGCCATCACCCGCAGATCACCTACTGACTGTTCCTGGATGGATAGCCGTCGGTATGCGGCGAGCGTGCCTTAACGGCTTCACGGGTCAGGGAGGCGTCGGTGTCGCGAGAGGCCGGTCATGAAGGATCAGCGGTTGACGCTGAGCGGGTTTCGTCGACGGCCTCGTGACCCATGCAGTCACCGGTCTGCGTTTCCGCAAAGTCACCAATGCGGGCAGAGCGGCCATGCAGCAAACGCCCGGTATCCGGTGAGGAGGATGGGACTAAGGGCCTTCAGAACTTCCCATTCTGGTTCTTCCACTCGCTGCGCGGGGCAATCGCTGAGACGGTGTTCCAGTGCTCGACGATTTTCCCATCGGCCACGCGGAATAGATCGTAAATGCCGGAATGAAGACCGGCCTTTCGGCCCTCGCTCATGCACAGCGCGAAGCTTCCCTCCGCAAGAACGCGGTGGACATGGTGATACTCGATCCGGGGGACTCCATTTACCACGGTTTCGAGGGCCGTACGGAGCGCAGCAATGCCGTCGGCGACCTCGGGGTCATGCTGGATCAGCTCTTCGTCGATATAGGTATCAAGAAGATCGAATTGCCTGTCGACGAGAACCTCCCTTGCGAACGTAACTACTAGGTGCCTGTTGGCCTCGGTCCTGTCGTAATCGGTGATGATTGTCTCGCCGTCGAGCATGCCGCGACCAGAGGGGTTGGGCCCCTGTTTGGGCTGGATGTTGTCCCAGTGTTCGACAGCTTTACCGTCCTCGAACCGGAACACTTCGAACGCCACTTCCACGCCGGCAAAGTCGTATTCATTATGAGCGAATGCGAAGTCACCGTCCTCGAATACGCGTACGAAGGTGACACGCGGGTTCGTTTTCGCAAGCCGAGCAAATAGCTCCGCAAGGCCCTCACTGCCTTCGTATGTTCGAGGATTGTGCTGGATGTATTTGGCCTCGTTGACGACGGTGGCCGCCTCTGGATCGCCGGTTTCGATGCCTTTGAGAAGCTTCTGGATCAGAGCCTTCTTCGATATCACGTGATCCACCTGCATTCCACACACGGTCGAACGACACTCCACTGCGAGGTTGACCGGTAGCAGCCATTCGCGACGAAGTCACCGACCTTTGGTTCGGGCTGATTTTTGTTGAAGAAGGGCCCCGCCAAAACGACCGGACCGGGGCCCTTCTTCAACAAAATCGACCGAATCCGGACCTCTGCTTCGGTGATTGCGCTCCACGCCCAACTCCGCCGGCCACGCACCCGCTAGAGCCCAGACCAACCATGAAGTAACATTCAACGCGGACCACCCAGTGGGGGCCGGTCATCGGCTGGTTCGCCTGTTCTGTCGGACGTCCAGCAGCGACGGGGTCTCGACGGACGCCACGAAGCCGTTCGCGGCCTCGTCGATCAACTCGAGCAGAGCGAAGCCGAAGCGATCGGCAGCCAAGTCGAATTCGATCGCCGCGTGAAGCTGGAACTCCTTGGCCCCAAGGTCACCTCGGACGGCGGGCTGCTCGCCTATAGGGAGCTCGATGACGCGCTGCGCCTGAAGAGAGTGCGCCATGCAGATCGTGCGCGGCGCGATCTCGTGCGGCCGCTTCGGTACCCTTGGTCGCGGTGGCCGGGGCGGCGGCGGATCGGTGCCCCGACCCCCCGCCGCCGGCACCGGGATGCCGTCCTATTGGGGCTGGCAGAGCCCGAGATCGTCGCACCAGAGAATGATGGGCGCCGCCCCGCAGTTGAACGGGTGGTTGTTCGGTGCGGGATAGCACCCATCGGCATCGCAGCAGAAATAGAGGTCCGCCACCTCGCCCGGCGGGATCGGGGTCGACAGCCCGCCGACACCGCGCGTCGGCGGAGACTCGCTGGATCCACCCAGGATCACCCGGCCGTCGGCGGTCTCGACGGTTTCCGGAAGGGCGATGCCATCCAGGTTGACGATGCCGTCGAGCAGTCTCTCAATGTCGTCCGGCAATCCCGAAGACGGGACGTCTACCGAGAGCTGCACAAGCCCATCGCCATACAGGTCGACAATTGCCACGTCGCCTGACACGGAGACCACTGCACCCGGCTGCCCTGTGATCGCGCCGGGAGCGGCTCTCGGCCCGGTGGGATCGATGTGGGCGACCGTAGGCGGTAGGGTCGGGACTACCGGTGCGGGCGGCGAACCCGCAACGCCGACGCGAGGGCCGGTCCCGACCCGGCCGACTTCATCAGCGGAAGGGATACCTTGCGCCGACGCGGCATCGAGGTGGAGCACCGGAACAAGGCAAAGGGCCAAGAGCAGGGGTCTTGCGTCGAAACGCCATGCGCGACGGCGCCATGCAACCGGCCGAGTTGTCTCGCTCTTTTGCCCGACCAGGTCGCCGAAAAGGTGAAGGCTCGGATTTGACCGATCCTGTTGATCATCAGCGCAGCCAATAACACGTGCGTTGTTTTGAGGGGATTTGTAATCGAAGCGTTCCATTGGGAAGCCCTCTTGCTGTCGTTCATACCGGCAACGAGCATGCTTGACAGAACGGGCACCCGGAATCGGCCAGATGCTGTAAATCGACTACTGCATTTGCATCATTTTCGCTGAAAGTAATGCTTTAGCCCTAGCGGACGGCGTCCGAATGCATCCGTATCCCCTGCGGCCAGTGTTCTGGTTCAGCCGCGCAACGAGCGGTCACGTGCCCTGAAGTGGTGTAGCTATGGGTGACCGGCTTGCCTGCGCGACGGGCATGAGTCTGGCGTAGGCGAGCCAGCTATCCACAGCTACACGCCCTGGGACTTAACCGGCAGGCTGCCTGAACCAGCACGATGGAAGTGATGAGCGCGCGCGGCTGACTGACGACTTATGCGCTGCCAGAACGAACAGCGCATTTGGCACATATGACCACCAAAATGGCACGCACATCCAACGACATGTGTCGAGGATTCCGTGTACCTATTAATGCACGTGTCGGAGTAGACAACCGTCTTTTCAATCGAAGCATAGCAAAGGGCCTGAGCGGACGGCTCGCCGATCGGCTGCCCGAGCGGACTAGGCAAGAGGATGTCATGCCGAACGAAATGGAGACGGTCGCAGGGGCGACCAAGGTGACCCACAGCGTCCAGTTCAGCCAAGTCGCGACGCTAGACAAAGCGCCAAGCATAGCCGACGCGGTGGGCGATCCATCAGGCATTTGCTGGGGACTGGCATTCGTCTGGATGGGATACAAGGCCCAGAAGAGTCATGAGAAATTCTTCGAAGACGTCGCCAACTGGCCTGATAAAGCAACGCTTTTGAAGGCGGCGGGGATCTACGGTGTTGTTCAGGCGACTACAGATATACGCAAGTATGAAAGAGCGGCGAAAACTTGTGGCCTTGAAGTGGCGCATTCCGACAAAGAAAAAAAGACCGGCCATAAATGGAAAAGTAACTTGAATATGGCAGACGTCGAGGATGTCAAGATATTGGTCGAATGGCTAAAGGCGGCCAGGGGAGAGCGGTATTTTCTGATGGAGTCTTCAGGGCATGCCATGGCGGCGACGGGTAGCAAGCACGGGGCCTTGATGTTCTTCGATCCGAATTTTGGTGTGGTTACTACGAATGGTGAAAGCAACCTTCAGAATTTCTTTCATCAATTCTTCAAGTCACCGCGCTTCAAGGAGCCGTATTTTGGTGGCAAGATGCTCATGCTTAATGTGTCAAAGTACACGAAAGGGAAATTCCACGCCGATATGGGATAGGGCGGACTCGGTTCAGCTGCCCGCCCAAGCAGATGACGATGGCTGTCATTGAGGTCAGTCCTCTACGGTGGCTTGGCCATTGCCATGGTCCCTGGAAGCCCTGGACATGGCTGCGGATTCTATCGCCTTGATTATGTCCCCTGGGAAGCAAGTCCAGGACCTTCGCTGATGGAGCCGACAGGCGACGACCAACCCCACAACAACGTGCCCTCCCACCATCGCGCTCTACGGGTGCGCGCCGGAGTGAGGGTGGCCTCACGGCCCCCCCGTGCCGCTTGAAACGGCCGGTGGAGGAGCGTTGTGGCCGGTGACGAGGTCGCGCAGGTCCATTGGGAAGGGGAAAATGACAGTGCTGGTCCGTTCGTTGGATATCCCCTGTAAGGTCGTCAGATAGCGCAACTGCATCGCCTCGCGGCGTCGGCACAGGATTTCAGCGGCATCAAGAAACCGTTGTGACGCCTGGTATTCGCCCTCGGCATCAATGATCTTTGCTCGTCGCAGCCGCTCGGCTTCGGCTTGGCGAGCGATGGCGCGCACCATGCTTTCGTCGATGTCCACATGCTTCAACTCGACGTTAGAGACCTTGATGCCCCATGCGTCCGTCTGTTCGTCGAGGATCCGCTGGATGTTGGCATTCAACTGCTCGCGCGCGGAGAGCATCTGGTCGAGATCGTGCTGGCCGAGGACGGATCTGAGAGTGGTTTGGGCCAGCTGGCTGGTGGCCAGCAGGAAGTCCTCCACCTGGATGATTGCCCGCTCCGAATCCATAACGCGGAAGTACACGACTGCGTTGACCTTCACCGAGACGTTGTCGCGGGAGATCACATCCTGCGGCGGCACGTCGAACACGCGGATGCGCAGATCGACCCGGACCATCGACTGAATGACCGGAATGACGATGATCAGCCCCGGGCCCTTCACCTTCCAGAACCGGCCGAGCATGAAGATCACGCCGCGCTCGTACTCGCGCAGAATCCGGATCGCAAAGGCGAAGAACATGATGATCAGGACGACCGGCACGATCCAGGCTTGATCGATCAGAGTTGTCATAGCCTTCGCTCCCCTAGGTTTGGGTCTCGCGACGGCGCGACGTGTCGGGCTCGACGGTCAGGATTAGGCCGTCGATGGCCACCACACGGACCGCGCTTCCCGGTTCCGTGGGACGGGCGGCTCGGGCCCGCCACACCTCACCGTGCACACGGATGGTTCCTTCGCCATCCGACCACTCGATGACGCGCCCGGCGCTGCCCAACATTTCCTCCTGCCCGGTGACGGCGGGCCGTTGCCGGGATCGCATCAGCAAGAGGCCGGTACCGAGGATGGCTGCGCCACCGAGCGCTGCCATTGGACCGATCAACTGCCATGAGACCGAAAAGCCCGGTGCGTCGGTTTCGATCAGCATCACCGACCCGATGACGAAAGACACCATCCCACCGATGCCGAGCACGCCGAGGCCAGGTGCGAAAAGCTCGGCGGCGATAAGCGCCAGGCCCAACACGAGCAGCGCGGCGCCCACAAAGTCGACGGGCAGGACATGGAAGGCATAGAGGGCGAGCAGCAGGGAGATTGTTCCGATGGTGCCGGGCGCGATTGATCCGGGGTTGTAGAATTCGAGGATCAGGCCGTAGATGCCGATCAACATCAGGATGTAAGCGACATTCGGATTGGTGATGGTCGCCAATAGCTTTGTGCGCCAATCCGGTTCCATCGGCCGTACGGTCAGACCGCGCGTCATGAGAGGCCGCGGTTCGCCGCCGAAATCGATCGTCCGTCCGTGGATGGCCGCCAAGAGGTCGGCAACGTCGTCGGCGATCAGGTCGATCACATTGCTGTCCAGTGCATCCGCGGCCGGCAGGCTCGCTGCCTCGCTGACGGCGCGGGCTGCCCACTCCTCGTTGCGGCCGCGCAGTTGTGCCAGGCTGCGGATATAGGCCACGGCGTCGTTGATGGCCTTGTCCTCCAGCGTCGGGCGACCGGCTCCAGACGGCGCGTCGCCGTCTTCTCCATCGCCCGTTTCCGTGTCATCGGTCGGCTCGTCCTCTCCCACCGGCAGGGGCAGCGGGGATCGTCCTCCGATCTGTATTGGCGTAGCGGCGCCCAGATTGGTCCCGGGCGCCATTGCCGCGACATGGCAGGCATAGAGGATGTACGTGCCGGCACTGGCCGCCCTGGCCCCGCTGGGGGCCACAAAGCCGATCACGGGCATGGGGGCGGCCAGGATCGTCTCGACGATCTCGCGCATCGAGGTATCAAGCCCGCCCGGCGTGTCCAGCCGCAGGATAGCAACGTCGGCAGCGGCCTCCGCGGCTCGGTCCAGACCACGCTTAATGTAGTCGCTGGTCGCGGGCCCGATCGGCCCGGTGACCTCCAGCAGGACCGCGGTACCGTCTTGCACCGCTCCCGGCGGGGCGCCCTGCGGCAGTGCCACGACAGCAGTCGCCAGCATGGCCAGTATCGATAGGCAGACCGAGTATCCGTAGTGCCTCAGGCGCATGGCCAGTTCCGGCGCTCGCCTCCGCGCCGGCTCACCAATGGGCTATTTCCACATCATAGACGATTTCGGCACTAACCACCCGCGCGTCGGCCGGGATGCGCCACGCACTGGGAATCCGGGATAGACCGTACCTTTCCCCCCGCAGAGCGCTCAGGTGACCTCTATGACGTGCAAGTCGCGGAGATCCTCAAGGCGGAGCTGGTAGCGGGGGCCAATGCGGGCGCTCTGTTTTCGGTGCGCATCGGCATAGTGACTCGGCCGGCGACGTGCAGCGAGCGAGAGAACTGCCGACGCGCCTCAGCGCGCGAAGCCGTCGCAGCTTGCGAGAAAGCGGGAGATGGCAGCATGGCTGCCCGTAAGATGGAAGTCCGACCAGCTCGCGCCGTGGAGCGCTGCCCTACCGGTGTATCCGGCCATCAGGAGTTCCCAGATGCTGTCGTCGAGATCCAATCGGGCATCGGCGTAGACCCCCCATCCCCCTTGAGAAACCAGTGTCGCCGGGCGCGTTTCTGTCTGGTAACCGGACCTGATGTCGAAAAGGACCTGATCTCCTGCCTGATATGGCCCAGGGTCGAGATGGAGGCGAAGCTCGATCTGCTGAGGCGTAGCGTCGGTGCAGATCGCGGACACCAGGACCTCATCGGATCGCGGCACGCCAAAATCCACGCGAGCCATCAGTTGGCCGCTGGCATCCGTATAGGTGAATGCTTGCCATTGCCGATCTTGCGCGCCCGCCATGTCGGCCAATAGCCCGCAGGCGGAGAGAACTAGTAGAGCGAACACCAGCCTCATGACTGGGGCCCTTCAAAAGACGAATGCCATACTAGCCAGTTCGGCGGACAAGGGACGCCCGCAGTTCTCAAAAAGACGGGTCGTCCGCCCGCGGCTCAGCACAGGATATCTCCATCGCTAGCGCCCCGCCAAGCGGTCCGTCGTACTTGCGCCATCGCTGCAGGTTTCCGGCCCTCTCTCCCAAACGCGAGGGCAGTGTCCATCACCCAACCGCGAGAGGCCATCTTCGAGCAGACACATAATCATTGCAATTTGCAACAAATATCATGTTAATTTGCCCGAGATGCATTAAATCTGTGACGGAGTAGGGAGAGATGAGTGCGCAGAAAGCGAAGCGTCCCGTAGGACGACCGAGGATCGATACGCCGCATCCAATTGATGTGCATGTCGGCTCCCGCGTTCGTCTGAGGCGGATCATGCTCGGGCTGAGCCAGGAGCGACTTGGAGACGCGGTCGGACTGACCTTTCAGCAGATCCAGAAGTATGAGCGTGGCGCCAACCGCATCGGCGCAAGCAGGCTTTTCCAGCTCAGCCGAGTCCTGGATGTACCAGTGTCGTTTTTCTTCGACGACGCCCCGATGGAAGCCAAATCGCCCAGCGGCAATGGCGCTGTCGTCGAGAACGATGTTCGAGGCGAGATCTTGGGTCCGCAAACCAGCGATCCGCTTGTCGAAAGCGAAACCGCGGATCTCATTGATGCATACTACTGTATTCCCGACGACAACCTGCGCAGGCGTGTATACGACCTGACGAAAGCCGCGAGTGCCGCTGCTAAGCGGTTAGCTGAAAGGAAAGGCACAAAGGGCAACCGGTGATGGTGCCAGCCCAGGTTAGCCATTTCACCGGCAATGCTGGTGATCGGCGAGACGACGACCGATGCTGCCCGCTATCCCGGAAATCGCGAGATATCTCTGTGTGAGGTGAGACGGTGCATCCAGTCTTTGCGGCAAGAGTGGAGGCGGGGGTTCACGCCGGTTTTGCTGCGGCAGCGCAACATCATCGCGAGAACTCATCGGTGACCGTCCGGCGAAGCCGCCATGGTTGGCTGCGGATTCACGATGGGGACACGGCTTTCCAAAGCCGATCCTGATCGGCAAGTGGCGCAACTCGGGTTTTCCGCTCTCGTTCAACAAGCACATCGACGAAGAGTGCGGGCGCGAACGTCGCCCTGTCCTTGGTGATGTTTCAGCGTGTAGCCATCCGGGTCGGTCCGGCCCAACCATAGACACCTTCAAACAGGTGACCGTGAATTACTTTGTAGCCTGCGTCCGAATTGTTGACGCCCAGCGGCAACTGCGCCACGCGCTCCCATGAATGCCGTGGACAGGATCGCAGGACATCACCGTGTCAGGGACTCAGAACGGGATCGCCATAGGCCACCAGGCGCCGGTCGGCGGTCAACAACCGCATCCCCTCGGCTGCCGCCTGGGCCACCAGTAGCCGGTCGAATGGATCGCGGTGCAGCGCGGGGAGCGTTGCCAGGCCCAGGATATGTCGCCCCTCGACTGCCAGTTCCAAATACTCGCTGGCCAACAGGCCCGCGCGCAACGTGCCCGGGTCAGTGCGAAAATCCGGCCGGTCCAGCCCGCGCTTGATCGCCACCTCCCAGATGCTGGCTACGCTGAACCAGAGGGTGTTCGCCGGGTCCTTGATCAGGGCATCCGCCAAGGCCGACGGCATGGTGTCGCGGCCTGCGACCCATAGCAAGTAATGGGTATCTAGAAGCAGGTTCACGACCGAGCGCGGTCGTCTGATCCGTCGAACAGAGCGGTGATCTCGTCCTCGCCCATGGTGATGAAGTCATCCGGGCAATCGACCTGCCCTTTCAAGAAACCCGTGCGCTTTGCCGGCGCGGCCTCGATGGCCGAGACCTTGACCAAGGGTTTCCCCGCACGTGCGATCACGAAGGGCTCACCCTTCACGGCCTCCTCGATCAGCTTGGACAGGTGTGTCTTCGCTTCGTGCATGTTGACGGTCTTCATGTCGACCCCGCACCCTTCGGGCTTAGTCCGCTGACCTTAGTCATTTGCGTTTCCTAATGCGAGGTCTTTCGCTCTTACGCCAGCGTGGGGGCCCCAATGGAAGACGCGCATACCAGCCTCAAGGCGGGCATCACCCGCGTCTTCAAGGGGGAAGGCACGACCGCTCGGGCGTGCTGGTCCCGTTGGCTCCGTCCCGACAAATCCCGCCCGGTCCCGGCGAATCCCGGCTCACATCTCGCAATAGTCTTGGGACAAACGCCCGATAACGCCCTATCTGGCCCGGATCGACACATGAACCATGTTCCGTGGAACTCCGGTGCAAAGATCCGGGGCTCGCCTCTTCATCGACCCGTCTGCAGCCAGCGGCGCTCTGTGCCCTCCAGTACCAGGCACGTCAACCGGCCCGTGGCATAGGCGCCGGTGTCAATGCCGATGCGATTGGGCTGGACATCCGGACTGTCCTGTATCGAATGGCCATGCACCACGACGACGCCGTAGTCTGCGGTCGACGCCAGGAACTCCGGGTTCCCCCAAAGAAGATCGTCTTCGGTCTGGTTGTCGAGGGATCGGGTCGGGTTGATGCCGGCGTGGGCGAACAGATAATCACCCTCGCGGTGCCACAGCCGTAGCTGCTGGAAGAAATCCCGGTGGGCTGACGGCAAGGCCTCGTAAAACCGCGCCTGGATCTCTGCCAGGTGTGGCAGCGGATTCTCGGGCTCCGGCAACGCCACGCCATAGCTCTGCAGTGTCTCCAAGCCCCCGGCATTCAGCCAGCTTCGCCCAGCGTCCGGATCGGCAAGGAAACCCAGCACCATGCTTTCGTGATTGCCTTTGAGAAAAACGGTCTGGCATTGCGGCAAAGGGTCTGTCGCCAGTCGATCGATGACATCGCGGCTGTAGAGACCCCTGTCAAAATAGTCGCCGACAAAGACGACGAGGCTTCGAGCCGAGGGCGCGGCCATAAGATCGGCGGCAATCTCGTCGAGAAGCGTACTCAGCTCCCTGCTGCTGCCATGAATATCGCCGACGGCATAGACCCGCGTGTCCGCCGGAACCGCTGGCGGCTGACGACGCTTTTTCGACCGGAACAGCCTCAAATCTCCTACTCCCTGCCGGCCAGGCTCGCGGCCGTGCAGATTGTCAAGTCGCTGAATGTCATCTTCCCAAGATAGCTGCCGGGCTGTGCCGGTGGGTCGGCGCGCCGATTTGCCCCGGACCGGCGCCGAACCGAGCCCCCAATACCATGCGACAAAGTACGGGTCTTCAGAGGAATCCGAGTCCGGCCTGGGATCGAAACCGGACGCCGAGGAGGGCAAAAGCGGCACGCCGATCCACACTGAAGCCGCGTGTTCATCACCGCAGGTTGGCGGGCAGCGCGAAGCTCAAGCCGCGCTTCCAGCCACGGCGGCGATTCCCTCGACCGAACTCCCAAGTAGAACCCAACTCCCCGCTCCCTGCCGAAGGGACAGTGATCCAGTATCTGGTGCGGCGTCGAAGCCTGGGTTGATATTCAATATCTTGTGACTGGTGTCATTGTTGATTGCCACGCCAAGACATAGGCCGAATACACCGTTGCGACGCAACATGGGCGCGATTGACGATTCTGGTCTTAAATTGAAGCGGCAGTCAGGGGGCATGGCTATTTGAAATCTCTTGAGAAGCGGTTTAAGTGCTTTTCCATAACGAGTTATCCGGCAGCGCTCGTCTTATGCCCTGCGCTCAGCGGCGGGCATCTGAAGCCGGAGACCGCTGGCAAGCGGGGCGGGGTCTTTGGGAATTGGTCGAACTCACCCTGCGGTTCGTCGCAAACCTCTGTAATTTCAGATATTCTGAGCGCCTTGAGGATCGCCGCACCCTGAATCTGGCGTTCTCGAGGCGTCGGAGGGAACCGGAAACTCCGGGTTGGCTGAGAGTCTGGGAGATACTTCCAACTCAGCGCTAATGGCGACGACGCACCCTCGCGCTGTTGCGCTCGGGAAACCGACCTATCGACCGCCCACTGGGCGCTCGATTGCGCTTCGCGCACCGGCCGGTTTGGCGGAGAGGGAGGGATTCGAACCCTCGGTACCCGTGAGAGTACAACGGTTTTCGAGACCGCCCCGTTCGACCGCTCCGGCACCTCTCCGCATCTCCCGGACCGTCGGCCGCTGGCCCGAGGCGCGGGACGATAGCGCAACGCTCTGCACCCCCGCAAGCATGGCTGCGCCGAAGTCCGTTCCCGAGGCCGCCTGAGGCGTGCGGTTGTTGACAGCGGGATTACAAACCATATAGTGCCCGCTTCTCGTGATTGGACGGGCGCGCCACCTTGCCGGACGGCGAGGCGGCCCTTTTTCGTGTCTTCGAACAGAGACGGTTCGTGATGTCTACCTTTGCAGTGGTGCGTACCGGCGGTAAGCAGTACCGGGTCGCCAAAGACGACGTGATCGAGGTCGAGCGGCTGGACGGCGACCCGGGCAGCGCTCTGGCGCTGGATCAGGTGCTGATGGTCGGCGGCGGCGGGGCGGCGCAGATTGGCACTCCGCTGGTCGATGGCGCCAGCGTGACGGCGGAAGTCGTTGCCCAGACTCGCGGCGACAAGATCGTCGTCTTCAAGAAGAAGCGGCGCAAGAAGTACCAGCGCACCAAGGGGCACCGGCAGGAGCTGACGGTGCTGAAGATCACCGAGATCGCAGCCGGCGCGTAAGAGCGCCGCAGCACACTGAAGATTTGAGGAGATCCGGCCATGGCGCATAAGAAGGCAGGCGGCTCATCGCGCAACGGGCGAGATTCCATCGGTCGGCGTCTCGGCGTGAAGAAGTTCGGCGGCCAGACGGTCCAGGCCGGCAACATCATCGTCCGCCAGCGCGGCACGAAGTTTCATCCGGGCCATCATGTCGGCATCGGCAAGGACCACACGCTGTTCGCTCTGGTCGACGGCAATGTGCAGTTCGGCCAGTCGCGCGGCCGCAGCACGGTGAATGTCGTGCCGGCGGCCGCTGGCGAGGCTGCAGAGTAGGCGCCGCCTATCTCGGCTTGCCGCCTGAACCCGGGCCCGGGCCGCTGCGCCCGAAGCCATCCACCACCCGTGTTACCATGGTGTCGACAGAGTCGATGTCGGCCCCGGCACCCGTGATCACGGCGATGCCCCGGTCGATGACGCAGTAGACAGCATAGAGCTCATCTTGCACCGGATGCTCGCCCCAAGCGGCAGAGGCCGTGCGGTCGAGCACCGTCAGTCCGTTGCTCCTCAGCGTCGCTTCGCCGGCGGCCACGCATGCGTCCAGGTTCGTGATCGACCCAAGCTCGATCCAGTTCATGGACATCGACACCGCAGAGGCTGGTGCCTGCCACGCCAAAACGGCAACACCCGCCAGAACCGCTGCCCTGATCACCATATTCTCCGCCCCCCGAAACTGTTGATTGGATCCGCCTTCACCCAGGCTCTGAAGGTCCAGCCTAAGGTGCAATCCGGGGCCAGACAATGGCGTCTCTTATGCAAATGCGGCTGCAAATGCGGCGCCATGAACCGCAGGGCCGCCCCATTTGCCATCGCCGAGCCCGGCAGCCTCCCGATCCGGCGGCCACGGGGTGCCATTAGTCGTCGATGATCAGCGTGCCCGCCCCCAACTCGACGAAAATCTCCAACAGCACGACATGGGGTATGCGGCCGTCCAGGATGACGGCGCCTTCGACCCCGTGCTCGACCGCGGCCACGCACGTTTCGACCTTCGGGATCATGCCGCCGCGAATCGTTCCGTCGGCGATCATGGCGCGCGCTTCGGCGGGCGAAAGCTGCTGCACCAGCTTGCCGTCGCGGTCCAGCACGCCGGCGACGTCCGTCAGCAGGAACAGCCGGCTTGCATGCAGGGCTCCGGCCACGGCGCCGGCCGCCGTGTCGGCATTGACGTTGTAGGTCTGGCCGTGGTCGCCCACGCCGATCGGGGCGATCACGGGGATGAACGGGCTTTCCTCGAAAGTCTCGAGAATCTCCGGATTGATCGCCGATGGCTCACCCACGAAGCCGAGATCCAGGATCTTCTCGATATTGCTGTCCGGATCGCGGCGCGTGCGCCTGAGCTTGCGCGCCGTCAGCAGATGGCCGTCCTTGCCCGACAGGCCGATCGCCTTGCCGCCCACATCCTGGATCGCCGAGACGATGGACTTGTTGATGGAGCCGGATAGCACCATCTCCACGATGTCCACCGTCTCCCGGTCGGTGACGCGCAGGCCGTCCACGAATTCCGACTTCACCCGCAGCCGTTCCAGCATCCGGCCGATCTGCGGGCCGCCGCCATGGACGACCACCGGGTTTATCCCGACCTGCTTCAGAAGCACCACATCGCGGGCGAATTCGCGCGCCAGCTCCACATCCCCCATGGCGTGGCCGCCATATTTGACCACGAAGGTGGCACCCGAATAGCGCCGCATATAGGGCAGCGCCTCTGACAGCGTATGGGCCTTTTCCAGCCATTCGGCGTTGATGTTGGCGCCGGTCCTGAGCGGGGGAACGTCGGTCATGGGCTTCGTACACGGGGGTACCGGGAAGTTGGCGGGACTCTAGGCCATATCCCGGTCCGTCGCCAGCGCGGCGAGACCCGCTCTGAGCTCGGCGATGCCATCCCCCTTGAGCGCGCTGGTGGCAAGTACCTCGGGAAAGGCGGCGGGATGCCGCTTCAGCGCCGCTTCGATGGCAGCGATGCGGTCTGCCAGGTCGGCTGCGGCCATCTTGTCGGCCTTGGTCAACACGATCTGATAGGCCACGGCGCTGCCATCCAGCAGCGTCATCATCTCAACATCCATGTCCTTAAGGCCGTGGCGGGCGTCGATTAGGACACAGGCCCGCGCCAGCGTGGAGCGTCCGCGCAGATAGGCCTTCAACAGCGTGGTCCACGCGGCCGACTGGGTCTTCGACACCTTGGCATAGCCATAGCCTGGAAGATCCACGAGCAGCAGCCGGCCCGCGAGGTCGAAAAAGTTCAGCTGCTGCGTGCGGCCGGGCGTGTTTGAGGTGCGCGCCAGGGTCGAGCGGCTGGTCAGCGCGTTGACCAGGCTCGACTTCCCGACATTGGACCGGCCTGAAAAGGCGACTTCCGGCAGGCTCAAGGGTGGCAGCCGGTCGATCGAGGCCGCGCCGGCAACGAACCGGCAGTCCTGCGCAAAGAGATAGCGGCCGGCCTCGATCGCGGCGTCGTCCTGCGCCGCTGTCGCGTCTGCAGACAAGAGCTAGCGCCGGCGTGGCGGCCGGCGGCCTCTGCGGGGCTGCGACGGCTTGGGTGCGGCGCCGCCAGCGCGGGCTGCTGCAGCCCGCCGGCGCGATGCCGCGCTGCCGCCCGCATCTGCGGCCGGCCGAGCCGGCTTCGCGTCTTCGGCTTCAACTTCCGCCTCTTCCTCATCCTCTTCGGATGGCTGTTCGCCTTTGCCGGAGGAACGTGCCTGCTTGCGCGTTGCCGATGGCGGCGCGTGCGGCGTGGTAACCATCCCGCCGCCGATCTTCACGCCCATGCGCCGCATGATCACCCATTGCTGTAGGATCGACAGTGCGTTGTTCCAGGCCCAATAGATCACCAGACCCGCCGGGAAATTGGCCAGCAGGAAGGTGAAGACGATCGGCAGCGCCATGAAGATCTTCTGCTGCAGCGGATCGGTGGGCGGCGGGTTCAGCTTCTGCTGGAGGAACATCGTGATGCCCATGATCAAGGGCCAGATGCCGATGCTCAGGAACGTCGGCGGATCCCACGGGATCAGGCCGAACAGGTTGAACAGGCTGGTGGGGTCGGGTGCGGAAAGATCCTGGATCCAGCCGAAGAACGGGGCGTGGCGCATCTCGATGGTGACGAACAGCACCTTGTAGAGCGCAAAGAACACCGGGATCTGGATGAGGATCGGCAAGCAGCCCGATGCGGGGTTGACCTTTTCCCGCTTGTACAGCCCCATCATCTCCATGTTCATCTGCTGGCGGTCTTCCTTGAACCGCTCGCGGATCTTCATCATCTCAGGCTGCAGCGCTTTCATCTTCGACATGGCCTTGTAGGATTTGTTGGCCAGCGGGAAGAACAAGAGCTTGATGAAGACCGTGAAGATCAGGATGGCGACACCGAAGTTGCCGACCAGGCCATAGATGAAATCGATCGCATAGAAGAACGGCTTGGTAAGGAAGTAGAACCAGCCGAAGTCGATGGTCAGGTCGAAGTTCTCGATATTGTACGTGTCGGCATAGCCGTCGATGATATCCACGACCTTGGCGCCCGCGAAGAGGCGCAACGTGACCTCTGCAGATTGACCCGGCACGATCGTTTCCGGCGGGGCGGCGAAGGCAGAAATGAACCGCTCGTACGCGCCTGACTGGCCGTACGAGAATTGGGCATCGATCGTTGTTTCCTGGTCCGGAACGAGCGCCATAAGCCAGTATTTGTCGGTGAATCCGAGCCAGCCGCCGGTGGTCTCATGGGCGATCACCCCATCATCGACGATGTCGTCGTAGCTGTACTCTTCCAGTGTGCCCTCGAAGACACCGTACGGACCTTCGTGCAGGATGAAGAAGCCCAACGTCTCCGGCTCGCCGAAGCGCAGGATCCGACCATAGGGCCTGAGATTGACCGTGCTCTCGCTGGAATTCACCACGCGCTGGGTGATCGTGAACATGTAGTCGGCATCGACCGCGACCTCCATCTCGAAGGTCAGGCCTTCGCCGTTGTCCCAGGTCAGGGTAACCGGCGTCTCGGGTGTCAGTTCGGCCCGCGGATCGGTCACCTGCCAAGGCGTTTCCAGGTCGGGAACGGCCACCCCTTCGGCCCCCGACCAGCCGAAGTCGGTGTAGTAGGGATGCGGCGCCTGCCGCGGGGACAAGAGCTCGATGAACGGGCTCTCCGGATCGACGGTTTCCTGGTAGTCCAGAAGCGTTAGATCATCCAGCCGGGCGCCGCTCAACAGCAGCGAACCGGTAAGCCGGGGCGTGGCGATCGTGATCCGGTCGGCCGCATCGGCAGAGATGGCCGCCTCCCGGTCGACGGCAACGCCTGAAGCGACATCACCCGGTATCGTCAGCGGATCGCCGGGCAGCCCCTCCACCCCGCCGGGAACACCGGCGACATCGGCTGTGGCCTCCTCGCCCGTGACCGTCGTCTCGACGCCATCGACGACGGCCTGCTCATCGGGCGGCGGCGGGGCGAAGAACACCTGGAAGGCGATGAGAATCCCGATCGATAGAACGACCGCCAGAATGAGGTTCTTCTGGTCCTGCATATTGAGGACGGGCTCCTGGGAAACGGGTCAGGCCGAAGGATCGCTAGGCTCGGCCTCAGCGCTTCGCCTCGACCGGTGGAACGGGATCGTACCCCTGACCACCCCACGGGTGGCAGCGTGCGAGGCGACGCAGGGTAATCCAGGCACCACGGCCAGCGCCATGGCGATCGATCGCCTCCAGCGCAAATTCCGAGCATGTCGGCTGAAACCGGCAAGAACGGCCGATCAGCGCCGACAGTGAGTACCGGTAGGCCAGCACGCACCCCTTCAGCGCCGCGGCGACCGGGCGCATCAGCCCGGCCTCGCAACGCGTTTCAGCGCGCGCAGAAGATCCTGTCGCAGGTCAGCGAAAGGCCGATGGACGGTCTCCCGTCGGGCGATCAGCACGTAGTCATGCCCATCGCAACCATGCACCGACAGGATTTCCGCGGCCAGCGCACGCAGTCGCCGCTTTGCCCGGTTGCGCTCCACGGCGCCGCCGACCTTGCGGCTCGCCGTAAACCCGACGCGCATAGCAGCCGCAGGTGGTGTGCTCCCACCAGCCACTGACCGGGACGGTGTCACGGATCTCTGCCACGCCTGCAGCACCAATCCGGGCGTCGCCGCACGGCGGCCACGCGATGCCACGGCAAGAAACTCCGGCCGGCGCGTAAGACGCAGCAGGCCGCGACGCCCTGGTTGGCGCCCCGGTGCCTCGGCCTGGGCAAGCCGGTCCATCAGCGGCATCCGCCGATCAGGCGCTCAGTCGCTTCCGACCTTTCGCGCGGCGGTTGGCCAGCACACGCCGGCCGGCTACGGTGGACATGCGGGCGCGGAAGCCATGGCGGCGTTTGCGCACGAGCTTACTGGGCTGATAAGTGCGCTTCACGACACTCTCCGCTCGTATTAGTTGTCATACTGGATCACAAAGAGCAGGTCTATAGGCGCTTCGCCCACAAGGTGTCAACGGCCGGAGCTTATCGAAACGGGCCGGGGCCGTCGATTGTCCGTCACTGCGGCCCTCACCGACGGAAGAGGACGCGGCTGCCGCTGTTGCCCCGGCCCGGCTGGCGGCTGGTGCACTCGGCCGTGCCGTTCGGCACGCGCCGGCAGTCGAGCACGCGTCGGAAGATGCGGAACTGGTTCTCGCACACCACGTCCGACCGGTCGTTGATCAAGAGGCGGCGGCCGGAGAAATCCGCCTGCACCGGCGCGCTGCAGGTGACGCCGTTGTCGAACACCATGGTCTGGCGGCCGCCGCCATTGGGCTCGAAGCACATGGTCCAGGCCCGCACGCCCGTGACCCGGCCGGTGTCGATATCCTGCAGCCTGTAGTCGGAGATCAGGTCCCAGCAACCTTCTAGGAATGAGACGTCCTGATCATTCCATGCCTGTTCGGGGATGTCCGGTGGCGGCTCGGGTGCAGGCGGCGGGGGTGGGGGCTCCGGGCGCGGTGGCGGCGGCGGCCGCCGATCGGGCAGCGGCGCCTCCGGGCTCGGTGGCGGTGCTGGCTCTTCCGGTGGCGGTTCGGGCGCCGGTTCCGGCTCAGGCGGCGGTTCGGGGGGTGGAGACGGGGCTTCTGCCACCTGAATGGGCGGATCGGCCTGCCGCGGCGCCGGACAGTCTGGTGCTGCGGCCAGATGCAGGCGCAAGTCATCGAGCCGCCGCCGCAGCGCCGCTTCACGCGCCCGTTCCTCATCCAGCCTGGATGCGCCGGGCGGTGCGACAATTGCCGGCGCGGGGCAAAACGTCACAAGCGGGCCACCGCCCCAAGGCAGACCAATGCCGCAGGCGGCCGTAACCGCCAGGCCGGTCGCCCCGAGGACGAGCGCAAGACCCGCCCAGAGGCCCATGGCTGCCGAGCGCCGGTCCCGTTTCGGCTGGTTGCTGGTATCGTCGCGGCTCAACGCTGCACCGGCTGACCGACAGCCGGCAGCGCCCTCAACCCTCTCGACGCTCGGCTATCGCCTATCCCGTTTCGTCTGTCGGTGCTGCGCGTAGCGCATCAAGGAGGCTGAAAGATGGCTCGCCGGAGACGGAAAGATTGTTGTCCTGCTCGTACGCCTCGATCGCACGGCGAGTCGACGGCCCCATCACGCCATCGGCCGGGCCGGGGTCGTATCCCTGCTCGGCCAGAAGCACTTGGATTTGCCGGATTTCTCCGGCCGTGACTGCGAGATCCTGTGCGGTTCCGGGCGTGGCCGGCTCGGGTGTCGTCTCGGGAATCGGTACATCGACCGCTTCGGGAATGCCGCCCTCGCCAATCGCCGGGGAGATGCGGGCAAGGGCATCGACCGCCTGCGCGTCCCCGGCCTCCGCAGCGACGCGATACCATCCGGCCGCAGCAGTCAGATCGGGCGCGCCATCCAGTCCCTCTTCGAACAGCCGGCCGAGATGGAACGCGCCGCGGGGATTGCCCTGTGCGCTCGCGGCCTGGAACCATGTCGCGGCCTGCACCAGGTCGCGTTCGGTTCCGTTACCGAGCATATAGGCCAAGCCGACAGCGTTCTCCGCATCCGGATGGTTGGCATTCGCGGCCTCCAGAAACATCTCGAAGGCCGCTTCGCTGTCCTGCTCCACACCAAGGCCGCGTTCCGTCAGCACGCCCAGGTTGTAGCGGGCGTTGACGATGCCGGCGTCGGCGGACCGCGCATACCAGAAGGCCGCCCGTTCGAAGTTCTGTGGGATCGTGGTGCCGATTGCGTATGACGTGGCCAGGTCATGCTGCGCCTCGGGGTTGCCCTCCAAGGCGAGTGCCGCGACCTGTCGTAGATCGTCGGGTGCATCATCGGGCAGCGGGGCCAGATCACTGAGCTCGACCGTCTCGACCTCCGTGACGGGCAGCGACGCGACCTCAGGACCCGGATCGCTGGACAGTTCCGGTGCGGCTGATTCGGTGTCGCCGGGCTCGTCAGCTGCCAATTCCGCGGCGTCGGCTTCGCTGTCTTCGGTCATCGCCTCTGCGGCCGCGCCGTCGTCGACCTCCACGGCCTCCGCTTCGGCAGTCTCAACGTCTTCGACGACTTCCGCTTCGGGGTCGCTGCCTTCAGCCGCGGCGGGTTCCGGGTCTTCCTGCGAAACGTCGCCGGGAACCGGGCCCATTTCGACCGAAGGATCACCGGCCGGCCCATCGTTGACGACGCCGGCGGCGACCGATGCCCCCTCGACAGGATCGTCTTCGGTCCCGGTCACCTCGTCCGCACCGCCGGCGGCATCTTCGGGGGCTGCGCCGGCCGCATCGTCGTCCTGCAACGGGGACTGGCCCGGCACCGGGATCGTCTCATCCGGTTCCTGGTCCGCCAGGCTGGCGTCCGCTGTCTGATCCTCCGTGGTGTCCTGTGCGTCGTCCAGAACCATATAGGCACCGCCGACAACGACCGCGGCGGCAATCACGGCCCAGAAAGCCACACGTCCGGCGCTGCGGCTGCGGCGGCGCCGGCTCGGCGCGGTGGTATTGATGGGGCTTTGGGCCGCAAAGGGCGGCGTGGCGTCGACGGCCTCCTCCTGATCCGCGTCGTTCCGATCGTCCAATGCCGAGGCTGCATCCGCTTCGGCCGGATCCGGCGGTTCCGGCGCCCTTTCGGCGAAACGGTCGGCAATCCGGCTGTGGCGTTCCTCGGCAACGCGTTCGTCCGGATCCTGAGGGGGGGCGAAGGATCCCGGCAAGGGCGGCGGCGGAGCGAAGGATGATCCCGACAGCTCGGAGTCTACCGGGCCTGTCACCAGGGACGGCTCGTCAGGGTCGGGTTCCATGGAGCCGGTATCGGCAGTCCGATCATCGGTTCCTGCCGTATCCTCGGAAGTGTCGGCGACCACGCGGAAATCCGAGGGCGCCGCGTCCGCATCATCGCCAGCCGGCGGTGTCGGCGTTTCGGTTTCAGCGTCCACGGCAGGGGGCACCGCCGCCGGAGCCTGGCGCGGCGTGTCGGGTTCGGTGAGGCTCGTCTCGGCCAAGCTCGTCAGCCGGTCGACCTTCTCTTCGACCCGTTCCAATCGCCGCACCATGCTCTGCAGCGCATTGCGGATTTCAGCGGCGGTGACTTGACGTTCCTGCGGAGGCACCACCCGGGCAACCTGAGCGGGGCGTTTCGGTTGCTGGTTGCTCATGCCACAGTCCCCCCGAATGTCAGCAGCGGCTTCATGCATCCGCAGGCCAATTTGGCACAAATATCAGGGCTTTTAGTCATTGTTCGTAAGCGCCGCAACAAGATATGCCGGGCTCGACTTGCGACTGCGGGGTAAACGGGCTAGTGTCCGCCTCCCTCGCAGCCGGCCCATTGGGGCGTAGCCAAGCGGTAAGGCAGCGGTTTTTGGTACCGCCATGCGCAGGTTCGAATCCTGCCGCCCCAACCAGCAGCCGGACTTGCGCCTGCGGTCTCCGTAGCGCGCTATTCCATAGCATTGCGGATTACCGCCGATGGCGCCGCATCCGCCGGACGATGGTATTCAGGACCTGGTCGGCGTCGACTTCTTGCACCCAGGCTCGGGCATACGATGCCGCACCGCTTTGCGGGCGATGATCGTGCGGCAAGTCATCGAAGAACATCCGCAAGGGCACCGACACCGCCTGACCGACGGCAATCGCTTCGCGGTCACGCAGCGACGGCAGCGAGTCGACCAGCCCAAGCCCCGATTCCGTCAGGGTGGCGCGCACGAAATCCTGGTCGCGCTGGTTGGAAAGTCTCAATGCCAGGATGGTATTGCACTGTGCCAGCATACCGGCCGCCAGCTCGGACGGCCGCTGACTGACCAGGCATAGCGACACACCGTATTTGCGCCCCTCTTTGGCGATCCGGCCGACGGCCTGCTTCGTGCTGGCGAAGCCGAACTCGTCGCTGAGCGGCGCATAGCGATGGGCTTCCTCACAGACCAGCAGCACCGGCACCTGCTGGTCGCTCGACTGCGCGAAGTCGAAGGTCATCCGGCAGATCAGCGAGACCACCACGTTCAGGATCTCCGACGGGACACCGGAAAGATCGACGATGGTGATCGGCTTGCCACCGGTCGGCACGCGGTAGAGCGTGCCCAGGATCGATGCGAAATTGTCGCGCACCGTGATGCCGGGGAACATGAAGGAATAGCGCCGGTCGTTGGAGAGCGTGGCAAGCCTGGCCTTCAGCCTCAGATACGGCTCGCTATCCGATGGGCGCTGCAAGCGGCCCATTTTCTCGTTAAGGATGCGGGTCAGGTCCGACAGCCGGTAAGGCACGGGTGTATCGATGGTCACCCAGTCGACCGATTCGATGCCCGACGCAAAGGCGCGCTTTGCGTCCAGGATCGCGTCCGACAGGATCGCGGCCTCTGCTTCCGTCTGGTCGCCGCGGTTGCTGACCATGATCTCCCGTATCTCCTCAAAGTTGAGAAGCCAGTAGGGAAGGTCC
Organism: Anaerolineae bacterium; assembly: GCA_028285185.1. Classification (GTDB taxonomy): domain Bacteria; phylum Pseudomonadota; class Alphaproteobacteria; order DSM-16000; family Inquilinaceae; genus JACKIG01. The sequence continues at coordinate 75,616 of JANQQD010000113.1, forward strand.
AGATTCTCCTGGGTCAGCACTTCGGCCATGTCGCCGAAGGCGCGGGCATATTCGTTGTGCAGGTCGATGATCAGAACGTGACCCGCGGAGATCTGCGTGAGAATCCGCCGCAGGATGAGGGCGACGACACAGGATTTGCCGGTGCCGGTGGATCCGAGCACGGCGAAATGCCGGCTCAACAGGTCGTCGACCGAAAGGTAGGCGGGAACGTTACGGTCTTTGTGAACGGTGCCGACGGGAACGCAGGTGATGCTGGGCCGAGCATAGACCGTGCGCAGGTCTTCCGCATTGGTCGCGAGGACCGGATTGCCCAGACCCGGATAGATCGACACCCCCCGCATGAACGATGACGCTTCGCCGGAAACGCTGGTCACGACCTCGCCCAGCAGTTCCACCTCGATGATCTTCATCTCGGCTTCGCCGGGCTCCATGGCCGGGATCGGGATATTGAGGCCGGTGACGAGTCCGTAGACGGTGGAGTCCGGTGATCGCATGCGCACCACCGAGCCAATCTGCGGGGGGTGCAAGCCGGTCTTCCGTTCGTCTTCCAGAACGACGATGACCTGCGATCCGGCGATCGAGACGATGCGCCCGATGACGAGGTCTCCATCGTCCATGCCGGCCGGCGTCGCTGGTTCTAGCACCATATCCCCTTCCTGCCCTATGCCGCCGAAGGCTGGCCGTCGGTGTCGGTCTCGGCCTCTTGCCGCCGCTGCAGCAGGCGATTGGCCGGCAGGCGGATCTTCACCCGGGTGCCTACGCCGACCTCGCTGTCCAGTTCGAGGCTGCCGCCGTGTTGCTCCACCAGGGCCAGACTGATGGGAAGCCCAAGACCGGCGCCGCCGTGACGTCGATTCAGACCATGATCCGCTTGGCCAAACGGCAGCATGATCCTGCCCATGTTCTGCGGGGCGATCCCGACCCCCGTATCGACGACATCGATCGCCAGTTGTCCCCTCGGTGTCACAAAGGCGTCTATCAGGATCTTGCCGCCCGGTGCGGTGAATTTGATCGCATTGGACAGCAGATTCACCATGACCTGCCGCAGCTTCGTGCCGTCCGCCCGTACGGGGGGAACATCGCGTGACAGGTGCTTCTCAACGGTCTGCGACTTGTACTGGAACGCTTGGCGGACCATCGACAGGCTTTCGTCGACGCATTCGTCAAGGTGAACCTCGCCTTCCCTCAAATCGATCTGGCCCGCGGTGATCCTCGCATACTCCAGAACGTCCGAGACGACGGCCGATAGATGCTTGCCGGAGTTGTGGATGTCCCGCAGGTATTCACGATGGGATTCCAGCAGCGACTCGTCGCCAAGGCTCGACAGCATCATCTCAGAAAAGCCGATGATCGCATTCAGCGGTGTTCTCAGCTCGTGGCTCATGCTCGCCAGGAACACCGTCTTTGCCTGGTTCGCCGCCTCAGCGCTAAGCATGGACAGCCGTGCCGCCTCGGCCGCTTTTTCAGCCCGCATGTTGGCCGCCATCAAGGCAAGTTCGTGATTGCGCCAACCAAGCAATGTTCCCAGCTGCTGCGAATAGCGGTGGAGCAGCGTACCTTGCCGGCCCTGGCCAGGCGGTCGGAATGATCGGTGGCGAGCGGTTGCCATGTCAGGCTGATTCAAGACCGTTCTGGAGGCGACGATAGCGTCGGACCGTTCTGGATGTGACAGAGTGTCTTACAAATATGGTTACGATCCAGTGAATCCGACGGGACAGCGTCTGGAAATACTACACCCCTTAGTTTAGGCCCTTCCATGCAGCGTCGGAACGGGCGCGCACGACGAGTGATTTCTGAAGGCGGGGAGGGGTAACATAGTCCCTGCGACAGCAACCGGCTTGAATCCGATGCGCCGGTTACCGTGCCCGACCCGGCTTGCCGGGGCACGCAGGTCGCCGACGCATGGCGGAACGAAGGCTGACACGTGGCAGTCGAATTCACGAGGTGGTTCCTGGCCATCTTCTTCACCGCGGTGGCCGCATTCTACACGTGCCGGATTGTGCTGGCCGCCCGGCGCAGGGGAGCCTCACCGGTGTTCAACGGCGAGCCGGGCACCGTTCATTACTGGACCCACCTGATGTTTCGGGTGTTCCGCGTGACCATTTGGCTGGTCTGCGTCATCAGATTGGTCTTACCGGCCGCAGACGGTCTGATCGGCCCCGTCTATCCGCTGTGGACGGCTCCGGTCGTGCTTGCTGGCAATGCGCTGCTTGCCGTTAGCTTTGCCTTTGCGCTCCATGTCCATTTCTATATGGGGCGCGATTGGCACTCCGGAATTCCTGCAGACCACAGCGGCGTCCTGATCACCACGGGTCCGTTTGCCCTGTCGCGCAATCCCATGATGCTGGCGGTGCAGGGTGGGCAGATCGGGCTGTTCCTCGCATTGCCGTCGGTATTCACGCTGGTCTGTCTCGTGATCGGCCTTTGGGCTGTCCACGTCCAGGTGCGGGTCGAGGAACTGGCACTGGCCGACCGCCACGGCGACGTCTATGCCGCCTACCGATCGCAGACGCCGCGCTGGTTGCTCCGCTGAAAAGGGGCGTTGCCGCGTTCGGTTCGCTCGCCCCGCACGCGATCAACCCGATCAGGACCGCAGGATCTGCTGCAATTTCACGTACATCATCGCGGTCATCAGCGCATCGTTGAAAGCATCATGCTGGCTGAGTAACGGCAGGCCAAGCTCATCCATGATCGTATCGAACTTCAGATCGATCACGCGGCCTGGATAGGAATTCAGCCGATCGAGATTGTATTTGTAATAGTAATAGATCCGAGAAACTTCTATCGCCTTGTTGGGAAGCTTTATCCCGAGCCACTCCAGGAGATATTTGTTGATCATGTTGATGTCGAATTCCAGGTAATAGCCCACCAGCGGCCGGCTGCCGATGAAATGGAGAAGCCGGTCCAGCGCTTCCCGGATTTCCACCCCCTGGGCAACATCCATCGGGCGCAGGCGATGTATGGTCACACCGCCGGTGCCGTCGGTCAGGCTGGGGCGCACCAGCAGCTCCAGTTTTTCGCTGGTGACGATGGTGTTGCCGCGGATCTTGACCGCGGCGATGGACAGGATGTCGTCGACCCAGGGGTCGAGGCCCGTGGTCTCGGTGTCGATGCAGACCAGCTCTCCGGACCGGTCGCGGTCGAACAGGAAGGCGTACGCGTCGTCGCGCAGCAGAAGCTTTTCGCGTTGCCGGCTCAGCCACCCAAGCATGGCTTCAGAACAGGCCGAGATGGAAGTGGTGGCGGACGAGGTCTTTGGCGCGTTTGACGACGTAGAGCGCGTCTTTCAAGAGATCCCGTTCCACCGTCGAGAGATCGTCGGCGTTCACCAGGTTGTCGTACGGCTTGCGCACCGCGATCCTGGCGAGCCTGGATTTCAGCCGCAGGCCCATCATGAAGTTGAAGGCCTCGATCAACTCCTCCGCCAGGGCCCTGTCGATGATGCCCTTTGCGCGCAGACGCCCGATGCGCGCGATAGTGCCCGTCTCTTTCAGCCGCTGCTGCAGGGCAAGGCTGCGGATGCCGTGCACGATCGGAAAAATCCCGCCCTTCTTCAGGTCGACCATGTCGCCTTCGTCGCCACGCTGGACGATCAGGTTGAAGAACAGGCCCAGCGGGGTCTGAAAGGCTTCGGTCGTGCGGGCGAAATGGGCATAGAAGGCGTCGTTGTCGGCCAGCAGGTCGAACATGTAGCTCTTCGCCGTGTCCAGCAGAGATGCATCTCCGGCCACGGCGATGGCGTCGTAGAAGATGGCAAGGTTTAGGTTGCCCGGTCCGCTGGGCTTGCGGATCCACTGGTAGATCTCTTGCCGGAAGCCCGATAGCGGCCGCGTCCATTCCGGATTGGTCACCATCACGTTGCCCGGGCATGGAGGATACCCGAACTCCAGCAGCCCCTGGGAGAAGCAGCCGCAGAACTCCTCCAGACCCGGGATCTCGACGCCGTCGCGCAGGATCAGCCCGTTGTCCTGGTCCGTGCGCAGGATCTGCTCGCCGCGCCCCTCGCTGCCCATCACCACCAGACAGGTGTTCTCCACGATCTCCGGCGTTGCCAGATGGTGGAACAGCTTGGACATGAGCTTGCGGTTCAGTTCTGTCACCAGGTCGGCGATGAACTGGATCTTCACGCCCTGGACGTGCAGCGAGGCAACCAGTTCGTCCATGCGCGCGCTGACGGCCTTCATCTCGTCCAGCGTGTGTGCCCGCTCAAGCTGGACGGAAATGAGGTGCGAATGGCTGGACAGGAAGCTCAGAAGGTCGATCTCGTCCAGCGTGCCGATGATCTGATCGTCTTCATCGACGACGACGACGCGCCGGATCGAATGGCGGGTCATCAGGATCAGGGCGTTGTAGAGAAACTCGTCGGCCCGCACGGTCACCAGATCGAAATGGGCGAAGTCGCCG
>JANQQD010000127.1 GCA_028285185.1 Anaerolineae bacterium
CCGTTTGAGCGCATCGCGCAGGATTCGTTCGGGTCGGGCCTCGGCCTTGCGATCGTGAAGACCATCGTGGTGGACCACGGCGGCACGGTGACCCTGAGCAACCTGTCGGAAGGCGGCTTGCGGGCCACCGTGCGTCTGCCGGTCTGACCCGCCGGGCTACGTCGACGCCGCGCGGAAGGCGTAGCCCTTTCCCCAGACCGTTTCGATATGGATCGGTCGCGCCGGATCTGCCTCGATCTTTTGCCGCAGGCGTTTGATCAGGTTGTCAACGCTGCGGTCGTTGCTGCCGGCGTGCTGCCTGACCCTCGACACGGCCAGGATATCTTCCCGATCGAATACGATGTCCGGATTTGCGGTCAGGTATCTCAAGACCTGGGTCTCGCTGGGCGTGAGCGTGACGATCCGTCCGTCTTCGTGCTTCAACTGCCGCTCTCCGGCCTCGAATGCCCAGGCCCCGAACCGAGTGACCCTCTGGACCGGCGCCGATCCGCCGCTGCGCCGGAAGAAGGCCCGCACCCGGGCCAGAAGTTCCAATGGATTGAACGGTTTGACCAGGTAGTCGTCCGCCCCCATCTCCAAGAGAGAGATGCGTTCCTCATCGGCTTCCAGCGAACTGACCATGATGACGCCGGCGCGGGACGTTTCGGCGATCTCACGGCAGAGAACCTTGCCGCTGACGCCCGGAAGTATGATGTCCAGGATGAAGAGATCGATGGTGCGGGCATCCACGAAGGGCCTCGCGCTGGCGACGCTGTCGGCGGTGTCGACGGCGTAACCGCGATCGGCAAGGAACTCCGCCGTCTCCCGCGCGAGCGACAGGTCGTCTTCCACGATCAGAAGCCGTTTCATTGACGTATCTTCGGGGTGTTCTTCCGTTGCCAACCCGGGGCCTCTTCAACGAAAGGTTCAGGCGTCTGGTCGGGCCAACATCACGCCACCTGTGCCCCCAGATCGGCGATCACGAGGGCTCCCCGCACCTCCTGGAGCGCCTCTGACAATCACGCTCGCGGTTGCCGCGTGTTCATGGGCGGTCGGGCGTTGTGCTGCGACCGTGTCTAGTGCAGCCCCAAATTGGGCCAGACGTCGATCATGCGACCGACGGGTATTTCCTGCCATCTCGACCGTCTGTCAATGGATCATTTTGTGATTTGTCCAATGCATACTCTTCAGCTCGATCGCCCTGGGACGTAACCTTTCGCAATGCTTTGCCACCTGGCGGCGGCACACCGGATACCCGACAAGCCTATCCCTCAAGCGCACTCAGAGTTCGGTCCAACGCGCTTCGCTGAACTGATTCTTGTTTCCTGATTGAGTCCGCGGGCTGCCTTATGTGGCTCCCCAAAGCATCCGATGGTGACATGTCAAAGAGCTGGCGAAACTGGTGCGAGAATTTGGATGCATCAAGAAAGCCCCACTTCTCCGCAACGAGACGAATCATGCCGCGCTGGCGTTTGGCGGCCGCAATGTCTTCAAATGCGCGGCACAGTCGGCGCTCGAGAATGAATCTATCAACGCCATTCACATCCCGGAACATGCGGTACAAGCTGGCACGTGAGATCCCGAAATGCTGGCAAATCACGCCGGCATTCAGACCCAGCCTCCAGGCATTTTCGTTGATGTAGCGGACGACGGCCCGGTAGCGGGCCTGGGCGAAGTCCTCTCTACTCAGATCCGCTTGAGGCGCCCCCAGAAGCGCCCTGATCACTTTAACGAAGCCCTCGGCGAGATCGCCGGCATCTTGCGTAGCGGTCTTCGGCAACGCGTCGCTCAGTTCTCGAAACACACTGCCCATCAACCGAGCGGATGGTGTGTGTCTCGAGATAAGGTCGGGCAATGGTGCATTCGGTCGCTCCAGCACGTCTACGCGCGGCAGATAGGCCACGATCGTGTTACGCCGAGTGAAGTCGGTGATGCCGACATCTGTTGAGCGGATGATGCTGATATCACCGGGATGCGCCACATAGGACCGGTCACCGAAAATGCCACGGTTCGATCCCTCGAAGTTGATGCGGACATAGATCAGGTCCGGCACCGAGAATCCCTTGCCTCCCGTAAGGAATATCTTATTTGCATCAGACACTTGCTTGGTGAGGGCAAGGCCGGGAAGGCTCCAATTCTCGATGCGCGACTGAAAACTCTCGGTAGGAAAGTCAGCCGCGAAATAGGTTGAGGCTGAATAGACATCGCGTAGACGTTCGACACTACGTCCGGGGTCGCGCGCATGCGTATCCAACACTGAGATTGGCTTTAGGAGGGACGAGGAGCCTTGCTTTGTCTGGTCGCGTCCGCCCATGGGCGCGTTCACTTTTCCAATTGCCTACCACGACCGGCGCAGCATGCTCTGTCCGCCGTGCCCGGCATCTTAATCGGCGGCCATCTCGTTCGTCAAAGAACGCGATGTATTTGTGCGTCAAGAGCCCGTCGCGCACCGCGTTTTGCTCAGAAAAGCGGCGGTATGAGACGCTGAGACAACAAAATTGGATTCGGTCATTATTAGACTGGTCTGGACAATTTTAGATATCCCGGAAATTTGAGACGCTGCGGTCAAGACAGCCCTGCAGTTTTCGACGATATTCATAACGCGTACGTGGCAAGCCACGGTTCGGAGATCATCGATGTTGTGGATGTTACAACTGGAGGTGTCTTGGCTCTGGTGAAGCTACGCTGGATCTAATAGACAAGAAATCTGTCTCGATCCTCTAGAGAAATCTCCTGCATTGGACGAAATTGCATATCTGTCTCTTCAATCAATACATTGAAGAACTCGGATTTTATAGTCTTGTGCCGAAACAGGCATGAGATTTTGACTCATTCTATAATATAGTATTGATCATCGATATTAATTGATATTCAAAAATTTGTCACAGTAAATGTTTTTTGAGTTGAATTAACTAATTTAATTTAGCACTCTCAAAAAATCATACGGCTATATGATTCGATATCTCAAGAGATGCCGAGGCAACATTAACCAGATCCGAAAGCCTGGACGACATCTCTTTCCAGTTACTCTGCCTTTCCATGCCGGTTGAGGCAGTCGATCAGTTGAGCGCATGCGGCGCACGTCTGACGAGCGCACAGCGAAGAGAAGGGAAGAAGCATGTCGATCCGTCGCAAGACCATGGTGACCCCGACCCGGACCGACGCCCCGGCGCTGCGCCGCATGCTGGCGGGCACGACCGCGCTGACTACCGCCGCCGTCTGCGGCTGGCTCTTGACCGCCGATCCCGCCTGGGCGCTGCCGACCGACGGCACCGTCGTCGAAGGCCAGGCGGAAATCATCTACGGCCAGGATTCCGTGACCATCCAGCAGGGTTCCGACCGCGTCATCATCGAGTGGCAGACCTTCGATGTCGGGTCACATGAATCGGTCACCTTTATCCAGCCGCATGAGCTGGCGGCGGCCTTGAACCGCGTTCTCTCCGGCGACGCCTCTCAGATCCTGGGCTCGCTCAGCGCCAACGGGCAGGTCTTCATCTCCAACCCCGCGGGCGTAGTGTTCGGGCCGGACGCGAATGTCGATGTGGCCTCCATCGTCGCCACCTCGCTGGACATCATGAACGACCGCTTCATGGCCGGTGGCCGGCTGGAGTTCGACATCGCGGGCGACCCGACCGCAGTGGTGGAGAACCGCGGTACTATCAACGCCAGCGGTCTGGCGGCCCTGGTCGGACCTGCCGCGCGCAACACCGGCGCCATCGTCGCTGATGTGGCGATCCTGGGCGGCGGGCAGGGCTTCGCTCTCGACTACTACGGCGACGGGCTGGTGAATTTCGCCATCACCGATCCGACCACCCAGCTTCCGGTGGATTACGAGGGCAACCCGGTGGAGGCGCTGGTGGACAACACCGGCACGATCATCGCCGACGGCGGCCAGGTGATCCTGACAGCCGATGCGGCCGCCGGGGTGATCGACAATGTCATCAACGTGGACGGCATCATCCAGGCGCGTACGATCGGCACGCGCGAGGGCCAGGTGGTGCTGCTGGGCAGCGACGAAGGCACGGTGCAGGTCGCAGGGACCATCGACGCCACGGGCGACGATGCGGGCGAGCAGGGCGGCACGGTGCATGTGCTGGGCGAGCGTCTGGAGCTGACACTGGGCGCGGATATCGACATGTCGGGCCAGGCCGGCGGCGGCACTGCGCTGATCGGCGGTGCGGAGCGTGGCGGTCCGATGGCGGCCGGCGGGCACATCGCCTATGGGCAGCTTGAGCCGGCAGCCCGCGGCCCGCAGATCACGATCGATACGACGACGACGTTCGAGACCGAACGCACCATCCCGACTGCCGACATCACTTACGTCGGTGCCGATGTCACGCTTGCGGCCGACGCGACGGATCTGGGCAACGGCGGTACGGTGGTGGTCTGGGGCGATCAGGAAGCGGCATTCCATGGCCATATCCGCGCGCGCGGCGGTGCCAACGGCGGCAATGGCGGCTTCGCCGAAGTGTCGAGCGCCAACGTCACCGTCACCGGCGCCTTCGACCTGGGGGCCGCGGCCGGGCAGTCCGGCAGCGTGCTGATCGACCCGACCAATCTTTGCGCCGCCTCCACGGCGACGGGCTGCTCAGGGCTCGGTTCCTTCGTCAACATCGCAACGACGATCCTGCCCACACTGGCATCGGGCACGAACTTCACCCTCGATACTACCAGCCCGCCGCCCGGGGTCGGTGGCCCGACGAACCAGGCCGGCAACATCGTCGTCGTCGATCCGATCTCTTACGGCTCGGCCGGTGCGCTGACCTTCCTTGCCACCGGCAACGTCACATTCAACTCCAGCGTCCAGAACAGCGGCACTGGAGCCATCAACGTCGTCGCCGGCTGGGACGGAACGACCACGAACATCGATACGATCCTGGCCACCCCGTCCGCTTACGGCGTGGGCGGCGGCGCCATCTTCATCGGGAACGGCAGCCAGACCGCCGGCATCGCCGTCGGCTCCCGCTTCGGCGCCAGCAACTTCGCCGGCGCGGCGATGACGCTCTTGGGCAGCACCACGGCGAATTTCGGCTTCGCCCAGGCCGGCTTCCGCGCCGATTCGAACGTGATCGGCTTCAACATCAACGGCCCGATCACGATCGCGCTGAGTGACGGTGCCGGCAACGCCGGGGACCTCAGGGCAACGGCCGGCACCCAGTCCACCGCCTACGTCCAAGTGGGGCACGGCGGCGCCGATCTGCTCTTCGGCGGGTTCGAACCGGAAGGCAACTACGCCGGCGACATCACGATCGTGCTGGCCAACGACCTGATCTTCAACGGCGGAACAGGATCAGGCGGTCGCAACTACGCCCAGCTCGGCCACGGGGGACGGGACGTGCAGGGCAGTCATAGTGGCACCATCAGGATCACACGGGCGCGTGATCTGACCTTCACCGCGGGCACTGCGCTGGACACCTACGCGCAGCTCGGCCACGGGGGGCTGTCCGCCGACGGCAATCACAGCGGTGGGATCACCATCACTCAGGCCCGCAACCTGACCTTCACGAGCCGCATAGGTACGCAGTCGTACGCGCAGTTCGGCCACGGCGGGAGAGGCGCTACCGGCAATCACAGCGGTGCCATCACCATCGGCCAAGCCGGCGACATAACCTTCTCGGCCGGCAACAACTACGTCCAGCTTGGCCACGGCGGAGACCTCGCCAGTGGCAATCACAGCGGGGCGATCACGATCAGCCAGGCCGGCAACCTGACCTTGACCGGCGGCAACACCGTCACCCAGTTCGCGGTCGCTTACGCCCAGATCGGCCACGGCTCTGCCTCGGGCGGTGCATCCGGCACGCGGCAGGGCAATATCGATATCCGCGTCACCGGCGAGACCAGCCTGGTCAACGGCACCACACAATTCGACGTAAACCGGGACAACAGGCGCTGGCTGATCGGCCATGCGACGACGACGCCGGGTGGCATCAGCAATGCCGATATCAGCTTGAGCACGGGCACGCTTGATTTCAGCGCCGTGGCGACCAGCACGCTGTTCGGCATGAACGCCGATTTCGCGGCCAGGATGGCCGGCAACCTGGCGGGCGGCACCGTCACGCTGGCCGCCACCAATGGCACCGCGGGCGCCAACGGCGGAATGACCGTCGGCGCGGCCTTTGTCTACAACAGCGCCAACGCGCTGACCCTGTCGTCGATCACCGGTCTCCGGATTGCTGCCAACGTAGAGAACGCCGGGACGGGCAACATCACGGTCACCGCGGGCGAGACGGCGGCGGTCGACACGAGCAACGTGACGGTGAACCCAGGCGTCACGGTGCGGTCGACCGGCGGTACCGTGACGTTGCGGGCCGGCGATGACGTGATCGTGGGCGCCGGTGCGACCCTCGGCTCCAACGGCGCGCTGAACCTGACGGCGGGCTTCAACGACGGCGGCGACGGGGACGGCGGCCTGACCATCAGCGCCGGGGCCATCTTGTCCGGCACCCCGATCAACCTGACCGCGCTTAACAACATCGTCCTGAACCGGTTCACGGCCACCGTCAGCACCGTCAACGTCCAGTCGACGGGCGGCACCGTCTCGCTGACCGACACGTCCGGGCCCTATTCCTTCGGCGCCCTGTCGGTTACCGGGACATCGATCAATCTGGGGGCTGCGATCAACACCGCCGGCGCTCAGACCTACAACAACCCGATCCTGCTGACCGGCGGCACCGTTCTGTCGAGCACCGGCAACGGCAACATCACCTTCAACGCGGCCATCGACGGCGCGCAGGCGCTGACGGTGAACACCGGGGGCACGACCAGCTTCCTCGGCGCGGTCGGAACGACGACGGCGCTGACCCGTCTGATCACGGACGCGCCCGGAACGACGGTGTTGAGCGGCGGTCGGCTCGTCCTGTCAGGCAGCACGGTGACCTTCGACGACGCCGTCACGCTGATCGCCGATACGACGATCACCGACACAGGCGCTGTCACATTCGGCAGCACGGTCAACGGCGCCTTCGGGCTGACGGTGAATGCCGGCGGCAATGTGACGTTCGGCGGCGCGGTCGGCGGCGCCACGCCGCTCAACTTTCTCTCTGCGACGTCCGATGGCACGATCGCCACCAACGCGATCACGACCGCCAACGGCAATGTGACGTTCGAGGCCGACGCCATGACCCTTGGCGCGGCGGTCAACGCCGGAACCGGCGAAATCGCGCTCCGGCCGCGCACCGCGGCGCGGACCATCAACCTCGGCACAAATGTCGCGAACAGCCTGAGTCTGACCGCTGCCGAGATCGGCCAGATCACAGCCCGCACCCTGTCCATCGGCTCTGGCACCAGCGGCGACATTACGGTATCGGCCCAGATCGCACCGGCGAACGTCAACACGCTGTTCCTGCGGACGGCGGGCGCGGTGGTGGACGCGAACGCCACCGGCCCGGACATCACCGTGACGAACCTGGCGATCATCAGCGGCGCGGGCGTCGGGGCGGCGGATGCTCTGGAAACCGCCGTCACCAACCTCGCCTTCGGCAACTTAGGTGGCGCTTTCAGTCTGGCCAACACCGGCGCGCTGACCATCCTGGCGGTGCCCCCAGCGTCATCCTCGATCAACCTCGGCACGACCACGACGATCACCGCCGCCGGCCCGGTGACGATTGCAGCCAACCTCGTGAGCGCTGGCACGCTCATGGTCACCGCAGGCGAGACGGCAGCGGCCAACACGGACAACGTGAGCGTTAATGAGAGCGTCACGGTGCAGTCGACCGGTGGCGACGTGACGCTGCGGGCCGGCGACGACGTGATCGTGGGTAACGGTGCGACCCTCAGCGCCAACGGCGCGCTTAGCCTGACGGCAGGATTCAACGACGGCGGCGACGGGGACGGCGGCCTGACCATCGGCACCGGGGTCACCCTGATCGGCAATCCGATCAATCTGACCGCGCTCAACGACATCATCCTGAACCGGTTCACCGCAACCGGCAGCACCGTCAACGTCCAGTCGACGGGCGGCACCGTCTCGTTGACCGACACGTCCGCACCCTATTCGCTCGGTGCCCTGTCGGTGACGGGGACATCGATCAATCTGGGTGCCACGATCGACAGCACCGGCACCCAGACCTACAACAACCCGGTCCTGCTGACCGCCGACACCGTTCTGTCCAGCACCGGCAGCGGCAACATCACCTTCAACGCCGCCATCGACGGCGCGCAGGCGCTGACGGTGAACACCGGGGGCACGACCAGCTTCCTCGGCGCGGTCGGAACGACGACGGCGCTGACCCGTTTGACCACGGACGCACCCGGAACGACGGTTCTGGGCGGCGGTCGGTACATCCTGTCCGGCAGCACACTGACCCTCAACGACGCCGTCACGCTGACCGCCGACACGACGATCACCGACGCGGGCGCGGTCACGTTCGGCAGCACGGTCAACGGCGCCTTCGGGCTGACGATCGGTGCCGGCGGCAACGTGACGTTCGGCGGCGCGGTCGGCGGCATCACGCCGCTTACGTTCCTGTCCGTGACGTCCGACGGCACGATCTTCGCCAACGCGGCGATCACGACCGCCAACGGCGATGTGACGTTCGAAGCCGATGCCATGACAATCGGCGCGGCCGTCAACGCCGGCACCGGTATCGTCACGCTCAGGCCGCGCACCGGCGCGCGGCCCATCATCCTGGGCACCGAGACGGCGGGCACCCTGAGCCTGACCGATGCGGAGTTCGACCGGATCACCGCCAGCATCCTGCGCATCGGCAGCGCGACCGCAAGCGACATCGCGATCACGGCCCCGATCTCCCCGGCGAACGTCAGCACGCTGTCGCTGCAGACGGCCGGCGGGGTGGTGCGTGCGAACGTCGCAAGCACCGACATCACCGTCGCCAATCTGGCGATCCGCAGCGGCACTGGCGTCAACTTGGCCACCGAAATCACCAATCTGGCCTTCGCCAACACGGCCGGCCAAGTCGTGATAGGCAATACCGGCGACCTGACCATCACGGCGGTCGACGGACTTACCACCTCCTCCAACACTGGCACCGGGTTGACGTACATCACCGCCAGTGGCGTTCTGACGTTCGCTGCAAATACCAGCGCCAATGGGTCGGGAATCTACTTTTCAAGCCAAATAAACGTCAATAACGGCGTCACTGTCAGCTCCAACAGCGTCCTCAGATTCGACGGTCCGGCATCCGGGACAGTTACGGTCAATCTGGACGGCAACCTGACTGCGGGTGGCGGCATCGCCGGCAGCGCGACGACCATCAACGTCATCAGCGACACCGGCGGGGCAGAGATCCAGGACGCCGTCGATGTCGCCCTGGAGAACGCCACGGCGGCCAACCCCGTGGCCATCAACGTCGCGGTCGGCACCTATGCAGGCTTCACCGTCAACAAGGCCTTCATCACCGTCGACGGCGCCGGCAGCGACTTGAACCCGGCGGTCGGCACGGTGATCCGGACCGGTTCGCCTGCGATCATCGTCGCCGCCAACAACACCACCCTGCAGGACATGGCGCTGACCTTCGCCGGCGTCGGCGCGCCGGGCGCCAACGATGTCGGCATCCTGCTGGACGGCACGGCAGCGCCCAACCTGACCGGCGTGCAGATCGTCAATGTCGACTTCTCGAACCTGCACGACGGCATCCGCAGCCAGGGCGATATCGGCGACGGCAACGCGGCCACGGTGGACGTGACCATCCGCGGCAACGCCAACACCGACCGTGCCGTGTTCCAGGACTTCGTGGATGCCGCCATCGATGTCGGCGATACCGACGGCGATGCCGTCTATCTGATCCGCGACCTGACCCTGCGGGACGGGGCCGATGCCGACACGATCGTCTCCGGCGGCGACGGTATCCGCGTCTTCAGCGATATCGGTGCTGCGACGATCAAGGGCGTGATCATGGCGGCGAATGCGGGCGATACCGGCATCGAAATAGCCGATCAGACCAATTCCGCCATCCAGATCGGCGGTCTCGCGACGGCGGATGCGAACACCATTCTAGGGAACCGCTTCGGTATCCTGACCGCCAATTTGAACGGCGGCAGTCTCGTGGTGGCCAGGAACACGCTCGTGCGCGCGACGCAGAGAGGCATGGGCATCGGAAGCCTTACCAACGGCGCCATCGTCGGCATCGTCGGCAACGCCGAAATACGGGGCGGAACCCGAGCAATCGCCGTCTCCAGCCTTACGGACAGCACGCTTTCGATCGCCGGGAACAGCCGGATCCTCGGTGACGGCACCGACGGAATCTCCTTCGCCAATGCGTCGACCAACAGCACCGTCGCCATCGGCCCGGCCTTCGTGACCGTCGATGGCGTGAACACACTGTTCGGCGGCAACGGGACGATCCAGGGGGCCAACGATGCGCTCGACATCGATGAGATCAACGGCGGCACCTTCACGGTGGCCTCGAACGGCACCATTCTCGGCACCGTGCTGTCCGGAATCGAATTCGACGACACCATCAGCAACGGCGCGGTCATTTCGATCGTAGGCAACACCCTGATCCGCGGCGGCATAGAAGGGATCGAGTTCGAGCGCCCCGTCACCGGCAGCACGATCGCCATCGCCGGCAACACGTCGATCCGCGGCGACACGGCCGACGGGATCGTGTTCTTCGACACGCTGACCAACGCCACCATCGCGATCGGCCCGGCGACGGTCTCCGTGGCCGGCACACCACCCGTCTTCGCCGGCAACCTTGAGATCATAGGCGGCACCAACGGCGTGCGCGCCGGCAACATCTCCGGCGGCAGCTTCACGGTGGCCAACAACCCGCTGATCCGGGGCAACACCGTTGACGGCATTCGCATCGGCAACCTCACCAACGGTGCGCTGTTGGCGGTGGCCGGCAACATCGAGATCCGTGCCGGCACTGGTGCCACCACCGCCGGCGGCATTTCGATTCTGAGCGCCGACACGAGCACGATCGAGATCGCTGGCAACACCGGGATCTTCGGCAACCTCAACGGGATCTTCGTTGAGAACAGCCTGACCAATTCCATCCTCACCATCGGCCCGGCGACCGTGACGGTCAACGGCATCGCGACCGCCTTCGGCGGCAACGGCCAGATCGTCGGCGGCGAAGACGGCATCGACATCGGTGCCATCTCCGGCAGCCGCGTCACGGTCGCCAACAACCAGCTGATCCAGGGCAACTCAGTGGATGGCATTCGCATCGGCAACCTCACCAACGGTGCGCTGTTGGCGGTGGCCGGCAACACCGAGATCCGTGGCGGCAACGGCACTGGTGCCACCGGCGCCGACGGCATTTCGATCCAGAGCGCCAACGCCAGCACGATCGTGATCGCCGGCAACCTCGGGATCTTCGGCAACATCGACGGGATCTTTGTCCGGAACAGCTTGGCCAGTACCGTCACGATCGGCGCGGCGACCGTAATGGTGGACAATGCCGAGACCGCCTTCGGCGGCAACGGCCAGATCGTCGGCGGCGAAGACGGCATCGACATCGGTGCCATCACCAGCGGCAGCGTCACGGTCGCCAACAACCCGCTGATGCGGGGCAATCGCTTCGACGGCATCAGCATCGGCAATATCACCAACGGTGCGCTGTTCGAAGTGGTCGGCAACGCCGAGATCCGCGGCGGCGACGGCACTGGTGCCTCCGGCCTCGACGGCATCAGGATCTTGGGCGCCAACGCCAGCACGATCGTGATCGCCGGCAACACAGGGATCTTCGGCAACCTCGACGGGATCTTCGTTGAGAGCAGCCTGATCAATTCCAATGTCACCATCGGTCCGGCGATCGTGACGGTGAACGGCGTCGCGACAGCCTTCGGCGGCAACGGCCAGATCGTCGGGGTAGGAAGCAACGGCATCAGCGTCGGCGCAATTGCCGGCGGCAGCTTCCGCGTGGACAGAAACACCTCCATCACCGGCCTGGATGACGGTATCGATTTCAACGCCGCGATCAGTAACAATGCGGTGGTCGAGATCGTCGGCAATGGCGAGATCCGCGGCAACGAGGACGGCATCGACATCAATGCGATCACCGGCGGCACGTTCACCGTGTCCAACAACACGCAGATCCGGGGTGTTGCCCAAACCGGTATCGAATTCGAAAGTGCGCTGACCGGCAATTCGCAGATCACCATCGATCTGAATCGGGACATCTTGGGCGGCACCAACGGTTTCGGGATTGAGTTCCGCGGCGCCGTGGGCGTCACCAGGGGGGACACTGTGACGGTGCTGATCGACCGAAACGGTGTAGCGACACAGGGTGGCGCGCCATACGACGGCACGCAGACGGTCGACCTCGCCAGCTTTGTCATCACCGGCGGGATCCGCGGTGGCGGCTTCGGCGGCATCGGGTTCGTGGATACCGCCGGCACGGTTCCCGACGGCATCGGCGGTGCCGCGCAAGTGACGATCAGCCGGAACATGATCGACCGCAGCGGCGGCTCGGGTATCGATATCGAGAGCGTTGCCTCGACCGGAACCACCGCCATCCACAACAACTTCATTCTGGACAACGGCGGCAACGGCATCCTCTTCTTCGATGATGTGACCAGCCGGACGGAAGTGTTCCAGAACTACATCGCGCGCAACGGCGGCGACGGCGTCCGGGTCGGCCCGAATGCCAGTATCGGCACCGGCAATCTGTTCGTGCAGGTGAATTTCCTGCCCGGCGCTGGCTTCGACAACGGCAATGGCGGCTTCGCCTACAACCAGCTCGGCACCGGCACGCCGGACCTGGACGGCAACTGGTGGGGCACGCCGTTTGCGACCGGCGTCGCGGCCGCGATCAACGGGGCTGGTCTGCCGGCCCTGGTCACGCTGGCGACCGGCGACGACGACACCAACGTCTCACCGCCCTTCGCCAACACGGCCTTCGAGATGTTCGCCTTCCAGCCGGATACCATTGGTCCGCCGATCTTCGACCCGGTGCTGTTCGACGGCTTCCCGACGGATATCGAGACGCTGCGGGACGAAATCCGCGGCGCGGAAAGCCAGCTCGACCGCCCGGGCGGTGCCCAGTTCTTCACCAACGAACTGGCCGCGCCGTTCCAGACCACGGTGTTCACCGACGCCTTCAGCATCGGCGAGCTGCAGCCCGCGGCGGACGGCCGGACGAACGGCCCGGTCAACCTCGCCGACCTGGAACCGGCCGCCGGCCCCGGCAGCGCCGAGGACCAGGCCGAGGACCTCTGCGTCGAAACCTATTTCGGCGACTTCTGGAACATTGAGCCCGCCTGCCAGTAGATCCGCTAGAGGCAGCGCCGAAAGCCGGCATCGCCGTTAGCGATCGGCCGCCACCTGCCAAGGGGCGTGCCGATCGGCGACGGCGGAAGGAAGAAATCCGGATGAATGCGACGAGCGAATTCGAACTAACGGATCAGGAGTGGTCGGCGATCCAGTCGGCGCTGCCGAACAAATGGCGCGGTAGGCCACGTGTCGACGACCCCGCCGGGTTAAGTCCCAGGGCGTGGTGTAGCTGTGGATAACCGGCTTGCCTGCGCGACCGCCCTGAGTCTGGCGTAGGCGAGCCGGTTATCCACGGCGGGCGGCCATCGCGGTGTCTGGTTAGGGTTGGGTTTGCCGACCTGATCCCGAACCAGAGGTGACCACGATGACCGACCACATGATGGCCCTGCGCGGGCTTTTGGAGAAGAGCGCCGACACCGATCTGCTGCGTGAGATGATCGGCTTTGCGGCCGAACGGCTGATGGAGCTGGAAGTCGGCAGCCGCACCGGCGCTGGGTATGGCGAGAAGACAGCCGACCGGCTGGTGCAGAGGAACGGCTACCGCGACCGGGTCTGGGAGACGCGGGCGGGCACGGTGGAGCTGCGTATCCCCAAGCTGCGCAAGGGCGCCTACTTCCCGAGCTTCCTGGAGCCGCGGCGCATGGCGGAGAAGGCGCTCACCGCCGTCATCCAGGAGGCCTACATCCAGGGGATCTCGCCCCGCTCGGTGGACGGCCTGGTCAAGGCGCTGGTCATGACCGGCATCACCAAGAGCCAGGTCAGCCGGCTGTGCGCGGAGATCGACGAGCGGGTGCAGGCGTTCCTGGAGCGGCCGCTGGAAGGGCTGCGGAGCAGCTTGAGCGTAAAGCGACAGCGAGCTGTCGTAGCGGTGGCCGTATCTGTGGATCGACGCGACTTATGTGAAGGTGCGCCAGTACGGACGGGTGATCTCGGTGGCGGTGATCATGGCGATCGGCGTCAACGCCGACGGCCGGCGCGAGGTGCTGGGCCTGGCCATCGGTCCGAGCGAGGCCGAGCCGCTCTGGACCGACTCCCTGCGGGGCCTGGCGCGGCGCGGCCTGCGTGGGGTCAAGCTGGTGATCTCCGAAGCCCATGAGGGTCTGAAGGCGGCCGCCGCCCGGGTGCTGAACGCCACTTGGCAGCGCTGCCCACGCTGCGATCGCGTTGCGATCGCGGCCGCTGAAGGTGCTACGCACCCACTTCATGCGCAATGCCCTGGCTCATGCCGGCAAGAGCGGCCGGCGGGTGGTCTCCGCCTTCATCGCCACCGCCTTCGCCCAGGAGACGCCGGAGGCGGCCAAGCAGCAGTGGCGCGGCGTCGCCGATCAACTGCGGCCCCGGCTGCCCAAGCTGGCGACGCTGATGGATGACGCCGAGGACGATGTCCTGGCTTACATGACCTTCCCCAGCGCGCACCGGGCCAAGCTGCACTCCACTAACCCATTGGAGCGCCTGAACCGTGAGATCAAACGCCGGACCGACGTGGTCGGCATCTTCCCCAACGAGGCGGCGATCACCCGTCTGGTCGGCGCCCTGCTCTTGGAGCAGAACAACGAATGGGCGGTCCAGCGCTGCCGCTACATGACGCTGGAGACCATGGCGCCAGTGAGCGATGATCCCATCGTCAGCTTGCCCACGCTCGCCGACTGACCGATCCGGCCCACGCCGGACACCGTGCTGGACAACCGTCAGCTACACCACGTCAGGGGACACGATCCTCAGCACCGATCAGGTCGGTTCTTCGAGGCCTCCAAGCGCTTGACACGCAACACTCCACTGCCTGACCCTTGAAATCCGGGGCGTCAGTGTCAGTTCACTTTTGCCGCCGTACACAATTTGCTCGCGCCGAAGGTGAAGGTTCGCACATGTGCGAGTTCAGTTGATGAGATACTTAAATAACGTACGGTTTGGCGAAAGATGATCGACGGGATGGGGGACATTCACGGCATGGACAGTTGCCGTATTACTGGCTAGTGTGGGTTGATCGAAGCGAAGTGCGGCTCTCTCGCTGGCACAAGGTCCTCCGGTGGATTGGTGGCGAAGTTGGCGCTAAATCCGGCTAAATGAGAGGAACTGTCGATGCCTTGAGCTGACGGCTC
>JANQQD010000168.1 GCA_028285185.1 Anaerolineae bacterium
GCGCACCAGATCCGGCTGTTCGGCAATGGGATAGCTGAAGGGATACGACTGGGCATACTCCTCCACCGGGAAATCCGTGTCCTCCAGGCCGTAGTTCTCCACCGTGATGCGGCTCTCGAAGCGCAGAACATCGGCCCGTTCGGCGAAGGTAGCGATGGCGATGGAATTGCCGAACACGTCGTGCAGCCACCGCACGGTGGCGGCCGGTTCGATCTTCAGCGCGGTGGTGACCAGGCGCAGGTCATGGCTGTCGCGCGGCCTGAACACCAGCCGATGCGGCCCGAATGCCACCGGCTGTCGGTAGCGGTAGACGGTGATATGGCGAACGGTCAGTCGGTGCATGGCCCTTGCCGCCGGACAGGCTGCGCGCTCGGCCGGAGCGAACGCCCGATGCCGGTCCGCTGCGAGCGTGACGAACGCTACCCCGCCGCAAGGCAGTTGGGCAATTTGAAGATGACGCTCTCTTGCGTCACCGGGACCTCTTTGACGGTAACGTCGAAACGGTCACGGCACGCCGCCAGCACTTCGTCCACCAGTATCTCAGGGGCCGATGCCCCGGCGGTCAATCCGAGCTGGCGGACGCCGGCAAGCCAGGCCCAGTCGATATCCGCCGCGCGCTGCACCAGCCGTGCCTCTCGGCAGCCGCACTTGACCGCGACTTCCACCAGCCGTTGCGAGTTGGAGGAATTGGGCGCACCGATCACCAGCATGCCATCGCAGTGGCCTGCGATCGCCTTGACCGCGTCCTGGCGATTGGTCGTGGCATAGCAGATGTCTTCGCTGCGCGGCCCAACGATCGACGGGAAGCGGCGCCTGAGGGCTTCGATGACATCGGCCGTGTCGTCGACCGACAGCGTCGTCTGGGTGATGTAGGCAAGGGCATCCGGGCTGCGCACGGCCAACGTGGCAACATCGTCCACGGTCTCGACGAGTTCCACGGCGCCTGACGGCAACTGGCCGACGGTGCCGACCACTTCGGGGTGCCCGGCATGGCCGATCAGGATGATCTGCAGGCCCTGGCGGTACAGGCGCTCCGCCTCGCGATGAACCTTCGTGACCAGCGGGCAGGTGGCATCGACGTAGAACAGGTTGCGGGACCGCGCCTCTTCCGGCACCGATTTGGGCACGCCATGGGCGGAAAACACCACCGGCACCCCGTCGGGAATCTCCGACAGCTCGTCGACGAAGATCGCGCCCCTGGCCTCTAGGCCCTCCACGACATAACGGTTGTGAACGATCTCGTGCCGCACATAGACGGGCGGCCCATGTTTATCCAACGCCCGCTCGACGATCTGGATCGCCCGCTCCACCCCAGCGCAGAACCCTCGCGGCGCGGCCAGAAGGACGGTCAGCGAAGGCCGCTCCAGGCTTAGGCGCCCGACCGCCGGACTTGTGCCTGCCACAGCCATTGCCTACAGTCCTTCCGACTTCCCGCCATGCTCCGATTGCCCCGGAGATGGGGCCCGACATGCAGCTCTCACATCGCTACTGTTCCGACCCTAATATAGGGTCGATTGCCCGAGAAAACGGACACCGGCTTCCTGTCGCACTTCGTCGCGGACTGCTGGCGGCCCTGTGCGTCGTCGTGACCGGCGGGCTCGCCGCCTGTGGCAGCGACGACGACGTGGCTGAAGACGGCGATCTGATCACCGTGGATGAGCCAAGGCCGGAGCCGACGCCGCTGGCGGCGCGCCGTTGCCCACAAGTCAACATCGTCTCCGGCCTGGAAGAGGTGGTTCAGTTCCGCGGCACAGGGACCGATCCGACGGACGTGGTGGCACGGGGAACGATCGGTTTTCCTGACGGAGGCTGCGAGTACGATACCGAGGCCAGCAACGTCACCGTCGAGATGACGGTGCCGATGAGACTGGAACGCGGCCCGGCCATGGCGCCCGGGGAATCGGTGGACCTGCCCTATTCGGTCTGGGTCGTCGATCGACGCCGCCAGCCGCCCGGCGACATTCTGATGCGCGAACAGTTCTCGGGCGCCGTGCAGCTTGAGGAGGAAGCGCTGGCCGGGTTCTGGGAAGAGGAACTCGTGCTGACCATTCCGCTGCCGGGCGGTGTCCGCGATGGCGAAGCTTACGAGATCCTGCTCGGTTTCCAGGTTCCCGGCGGTCAGCTCAACCGTCCGGGCGGCTGACCCCAAAAAGTGAAGGTGCCGCGCCTGACGAAAGACGCGGCACCCTGAGAATCGATCCTCGAATGGCCGGTGTCAGAGGTCGGCGAGGATCTTTTCGGCGCTGGAAACGTCCAGGCCGCTTTCGTCCACGGCCACCTTCTCAACCTTTCCGTCCTTGGCGACGATCGCGAAGCGCTTGGAGCGCTGGCCGAGGCCGAAGCCGCTGCCGTCCATCTCAAGGCCCAGCGCCCGGGTGAGCTCACCGTTGCCGTCGGGCAGCATCATCACGGTGTCGCCGACACCGCCCTGCTCGCCCCAGGCCTTCATCACGAACGGATCGTTGACCGCCATGCAGACGATCTGATCGACGCCCTTTTCCTTGATCGCGCTGGCATGCTCGACGAACCCGGGCAGATGCCGGGCCGAGCAGGTCGGCGTGAACGCACCCGGTACGGCGAACATCACCACGGTCTTGCCGCCGAACAGCTCCGACGTATTGACTTCCTGCATGCCGTCCGCCGTCAGATGCTTCAGCGTGACGGACGGAATCGTGTCACCTACCTGGATGGCCATCCCTGGTTCCTCCTGATGCGAGGCTGCGAGTGGCGGCGGCTCGGTTGCCGCAGCCGTGTTCGCCCCACACCTAGGGTGGCTGGCCTCAGCTGTCCAGCCCTGCGCGTTGCAGGGCTTCCACAACCGCACCGTTCGTCAGCAGTTCCGGCAGCACGATGCCGTCCGGCGCTCCAGGTCCGTAGACCACGTTGAAGGGGATGCCGTAGCGGCCGTGGCTTGCGAGATAGGCGGCAATAGCTTCATCGGGCCGCGTCCAGTCGGCCCGCATGGCGGTCACCGCCTCGCCGTCCAGCAGACCGGCGACGGGATTTCGGTCCAGCACCAGACGCTTGTTGGCTTCGCAGGTGATGCACCAGTCGGCCGTCACATCGACGAAGACGACACGGCCGTCGGCCACCAGCCCGTCAATCGCGCCGCTGTCGAATGCGGTCCAGGCCCCTTCGATGACGGGGCCCGTGGCGCCGGCCGGCCGGTCGAACTGCCCCGGCACGAAGAATGCGGCCAGAGTGACGGCCAAGGCCGTCGCAACGCCTGCCGGCCGGATGCGGTCGGGAAGGCGATGGCGCATCCACAGCGCCAGCAGGACAGCCACCATCAACAGGCCGACGATCACCGCCGCCAGGCCGGAGACCTGAGCGGTCAGCACGGTCAGCAGCCACACGGCCGTCGCCAGCAGCGGCAGGCTCAGAACCTGCTTCAGCCTGACCATCCAGCGGCCGGGCCGCGGCAGCCAAGCGGCAAGCCGCGGCCATGCGCCGACGGCCAGATAGGGCAGTGCCATTCCGATGCCGAGTGCCAGGAAGACCGCGAAGATCTCGGTCGCGCCGCGCGAGAGGGCAAAGCCGATGGCGGTGCCAAGGAAAGGCGCGGAGCAGGGTGTGGCCAGCAGCGTCGCAAACACGCCAGTGCCGAAGCTTCCGGCCATGCCGGATCCGCCGCCGGCGCGCAGGGCCGCATCGCCGACCCGCGACGGCAGCAGAATCTCGAACCAGCCCAAGAGGTTGGCGGCAAAGAGCGTGAGCAGCGCGATCATGAAGATCAGGAAGATCGGCTGCTGGAACTGCATGCCCCAGCCCACGGCGCCACCGGCCGTCTGTACCGCGATCGCTCCACCGGCAAGCGCGAGGAACGAGACGATCACGCCGGCGGCCGACGCCAGAAAGCCCAGGCGCGTCTCGCGCCGGCTGCGGCCGCCATGGCTGATGGCCGACAACAGCTTGATCGACAGCACGGGCAGCACGCAGGGCATCACGTTGAGGATCAGCCCGCCGAGCAGCGCCAGTGCGAGGATCGTCCATTGCCCTGGCGCTGCGGCGGCCCCGCCGCCAATGCCTGGGGTTATGGCCGGCGTCGCCTCCATCGCACGGGCACCGTCGACCAGCGTCAGCGTGACGGTTTGTCGCGCCAGCTCGGCTGTGTCGTCCGGCCGCTGCAACAGCGGGATCTCGGCCGTCAGGGACTCGCGCGCCGAGGCAAAGGTGAAGGTGGGGGCACCGAACGCGAACCCGTCGCCCGCCTCAACGAAGAAATCCGGAGCCTCGAAAGGAAAGGCCGATGTAGCTTCGACAACCAGCGTCGCGGCGTCCCCACTGCCGCTCACCGAGACACGGTCGATTTCCAGGCCGGCTGCGGCACCGTCGCCGGGAACGCGGGCAACGGCGCGGTCGATCAGGTTTGCGCGCCGGGCGTCTGGCACCGCCTCGCCGGCCGGAAGGTCCAGAGAAACGTCCAGCGTCGCCGGTACGCAAAGATCGCTGCAGACCAAAATGTCGACCCGCGCCGCAAGCGCAACCGGCTCACCGGTCTCGGCCAGCGCGATCGTCAGCGGAAAGATCACCTCGTCTTCATAGCCGAACGTTTCAACGCCCAGCATGACGTGGCGTTCCGGTGCCGGCCACTGAATGGTTGCGCCCGCGAGATTTGCGGAACCGGACCAATCCAGCTGCGGCGGCAGACCGGCATCGCCGGGCGACCGCCAATAGGTCTTCCAGCCTTCGTCCATATGCAGCTGCAAAGCCGCTGGGATGGTCTCCAGCGATCCGGTCGCATCGACCGCGGTGATCAGCCGGCCTTCCACGAAAGACCCGGGGTAGAGCTCGAAGGACTGCCAACGCCCTTTCGCAGCATCGGCAGCATCACTGGCCAAGAGCGCCGCGCCTGCGATCACGGTGGCAGCGGCACGCCGACACAGAGCGCCAAGCCCGGCGGATATGCGACCGCTTCCACTCATGCCCCGATCACCTGCATCCTTTGCTTCTTGGCGCCCCGCCTCGATTTCGGTCGCCAGTCACATCGCGTTGACATTTCATCGTATATAGTTGGTGTCGGTCTGTTAGGGGTGTCACAATTGAGCCAGGCTTGTGTGATAGCAGGATCTCGCAAGCGCCGCATCGAACCCTGCCTGCGGGAGGCACGAAAGGGGAAAGGGCTGCCCGGTACCAGAGGAGAGCGACAAGGGTGTATCTGACTGGCCAGCTGTTGATTGCGATGCCGACGATGCCCGATCCGCGGTTCGAGCGAACGGTCATCTATATGTGCACCCACAGCGAAGACGGCGCCATGGGGCTGGTGGTCAACAAGGCGCTGGAGTCGATAAGCTTTACGGAACTGCTGGAGCAGCTTGAAATAGGCCTCGACTGGTCGACCGCCGGCGACTACCCGATTCTTTCCGGCGGACCCGTCGACGCGGGCCGCGGTTTCGTATTGCATTCCGACGATTTCATGCGGGAAGGCACAAAGGCCGTTCAAGACGGCGTCGCGCTGACCTGGACCATCGACATTCTGCGCGCGATCGCCGGCGGCACCGGGCCACGCCAGCATCTGCTGGCGCTCGGCTATACCGGCTGGGGACCGGGACAATTGGACGCGGAGATCCAGGCCAACGGATGGCTTCATGCCCCCGCCGACGATAGCCTGCTGTTCGACACGG
The DNA here is from genome assembly GCA_028285185.1 of Anaerolineae bacterium. GTDB lineage: Bacteria > Pseudomonadota > Alphaproteobacteria > DSM-16000 > Inquilinaceae > JACKIG01. The sequence goes on from JANQQD010000168.1 coordinate 5,625, forward strand.
ATCTGGACGCCAAGTGGGAACGGGCGATCGCCAAGATCGGCGTCAGCCCCTCCATGCTCTCCGCCGAAAGCGGCCACGCCTGAACACGGGTTCAAGCGGCGGCAAGGCTCCGCCGTGCAGCGCGACGGCGCACGGCGTCGCCGAAAGCCCGGAACAGCGCCGCCGATGGCGGATCTTCAGCAAATCGCCACTCGGGATGCCATTGGACGGCCAAGGCAAAGCCACCGTCCACGCCATGCAGGTTGGTGACGCGGACGGCCTCGACCTGACCGTCCGGCGCTACGGCTTCCACCGTCAGGCCGGGCGCCAGCCGATCGATGCCCTGCCAATGCAGCGAGTTCACCGGGAACGCGTCCAACCCCGTAAGGGCCTGCAACGCCCCACCCGACGTCAGTCGCACATCATGGGCATGGGCGAATTTGACCTCCATATCCTCGGACTGCGGCGCGCGGTGGTCCATCCGCCCGGGAACCTCCTGCACCTTCTGATGCAACGTTCCGCCGAGGGCGACGTTGAGTTCCTGCAAGCCGCGGCAAATGGCCAGCACAGGAACACGCGCCGCCAACGCCGCATCGATAAGGGGCAGCGTCACCGTATCCCTGCCTGCATCGTGCAGCGTGCCGGGGTCGCTGGCCGGGCCGCCGTAGTGCTGCGGCTCGACATTTGAGAGGCTGCCCGTCAGCATGAGGCCATCGACCCTGGCCACCAGAGAGCGGACATCCTCGAGTGTCCCAAGGGCTGGCACCAGCCAGGGCATCGCACCGACACCGTCGGTAACCGCCCGGACATACTTGTCGCCGACAACATGAAAAGGCCGGTCGCCGACGAACTTGTTGCAGCACGGAACCGCGACGACCGTGAAGGGCTGTTGCCTGTCTGTCTGCACCATCTGGCTCTCTCTGCCCGGCCTTGCGCGGCATTACATCGCCGTATCGTGACTTGGGCCAGGCGACCGATTGCGACATATCCAGAGCATGTTGCCTGAGACCGTGCAAGCGCTGTTGAGCTGGAAGGCGGCCATCGTGTTCGCCTGGATCGCGTCACTTTTCGCCATCGAGCGACTTGTGCCGGCGGCCCTGCGCCCGGATGGCGAGGGATACGGCGGCTGGCGGCGTGTGGTCCGCAATCTTGCCTTCTGGCTGATCAATGTGGGGCTGTCGCCGCTGATCGTCGTGCCTGTGTCCGTCTGGGCAGCCGGATTTGCATTCGGTTCGGTCGGCGCCTGGCGGCCGGACTGGTGGACGGGGGTGCCAGCGCTGCTGCTCGATCTACTGGTGCTGGACGTCCTGATCTACTGGTGGCACCGGGCAAACCACACCGTGCCGTTCTTGTGGCGGTTCCACGAGATCCACCATCTCGACCGGTTTCTCGACACCACGACAGCGCTCCGGTTTCATTTTGGAGAGTTGCTGTTGAGCGCGCTCGCTCGGGCCGCGATCATCATCCTGCTCGACATTCCCATCGCGTCCATCCTGGTGTTCGAAGTGCTGGTGCTGCTGGCGACAGTGTTCCACCACTCGAACCTGCGCCTTCCGAGGCGGTTCGAAGGCCTCTTGGCGCATCTGATCATCACCCCGTCGATCCACTGGGTGCACCACCATGCCGTCCGGCAGGATACGGACAGCAACTATGGGACCATCCTGAGCGTCTGGGATCGGGTGTTCGGCTCCGCCAGTCGCACATCGCGCTGGACCACCATGCCGATCGGCGTGGAACGGCTGGACGAGAGGCCGCTTTCTGGGCTTCTGGTCCGTCCGTTTGCCGGCCTCTGGCCGGGACGGGATCGCCGCTGAAAGGCGGGCATCTTGGACCAAACATACTACCAATATACTTCAGTGTGTTCATAATGCGTCGGCAGCCGACCGCTTAAGCGCGAAAGCTGCGAAATCTGCCCACCGCTTCTCGCCTGAGGCCCGGGTTTGTGCGATCTAAAGGTAACGCTTCGGTATCCTTCCCAGCGCCCTTGGATGAACGAGATGTTCGGTACTTCCCTGTTGCGCCAGCCTGGGCTTTGGCTTTCCACCTTGCTGACGATCTGTGCGGTTCATCCTGAGGCATGGGGTCAGACGGCCAGCGACAATACCGACGGAACTGTGCTTCGGCTTCTGAATTGGTCCGAATATATGGACCCCGACCTTCTCGATGCTTTTCAGCAGGAAACCGGCATCCGTGTCGAAGAGCTCTATTTCGAGAACGACCTGGCGCGCGACCAGATGGTTCTTGAGACCGATGGCGGCCGCGGGTTCGATCTCTTCGTTCTCGATGACCAGATCTTGCCATTTTACATAGAGCGCGGCTGGCTTGCCCGACTGGAGCGGGACCAGATCCCCAATCTGTCCAACATCGACCCCCATTGGCGGACTCTCGGACCGCAGTTCGAGGACTATGCCGTACCCTATTTCTGGGGAACCCTAGGGGTCGCGTATCGCGCCGACCTGATCGCGGAGCCGATCACCGCATGGCGGCAGCTCCTTGAGCCGACAGAAGAACTGCGCGGCCGGATCGTCATGCTGACAGACCCGTATGACTTGGTGGGTAGTGCATTGTTCGCTTTGGGACATGCGTACAACACCGGCGTCGACGCTGAACTGGCGGCAGCCGCAGCTCTGCTCGATCGTCAGCGACCCCACCTCTATGCGTACGGCTATGTTGCGCTGACAGAAGATGCAGATCTCGTCACCGGTGACGTGTATGCTGCAACCATGTATTCCGGAGAAGCCTTGTACTTGCAGCAGTACAACGAACACATACGCTATGTCATTCCTGAAGAGGGGTCGCGGATCTGGGTCGACTACATTGCGGTTGCCGCAGCGTCTGATCAGAAAGAAGCGGCTATGCGGTTTGTCGACTTCCTGAACGAGCCGGAAAATGCGGTGCAGCTGGCGCAGTACGTCTACTTCGCGTCGCCCAACATGGCCGCGGAGGCGCTGTTGCCCGACGAGTTTCTGGCTGACCCGGTCATCTATCCGCCTGCTGACGTGCTTGAGCGGTGCGTGTTCTATGACGCCGCGATGCCGGCCGCGGCGATCCGTGCGCGTACGGAAATCGTCGCAGATCTGACACGCCAGCGATGACGAGCGATGAGGCTGCAGGTCAAGCTTCTTGCCATCGTCGCGACCCTCAGCATCCTGCCGGGGCTCGGGCTCGGTGTCGCGGCCTATCTTGAGCTGCGCCAGCAGGCAGTGGACCGGCTGGTGCATGAGGCGAGAACGGTCTCGCAGCAAGTGGCGCGCCATGTGGCATCCCGGATTGAGGCGGCGGAGGCCAACGCGCGGCTGTTTGCCGATGCCTATATCGTCGAGCGGTACATGCTGACCGCCGATCAGGTCGAGCGGTACCAGCTGATCCTGCCCGCGCTGCTGGATCTGTTTGCGACCTATCAGAGGACCTATCCAGAGTTCGTGGAATTTCGGATCGTGCTACCGGACGGCACTGTCGACGCCAGGCTGATCGGAGGCGACGCTTCAATGGCGCTCAGCGACGAACAGGTGGTGCGTGAGATCGGTGGCCCAACCGAGTACGGGCACCAACCCCACTCGGTCATCGTGCGCGACGATGCCGGGCAACCTCGGCTGCTCAGCATCCGGCCGATCAGCCTGCAGGATCGACGCATATCCCCGTTGACCGCGCCGATCGTTCTCAGGGGCTATCTCGTCGCCACAGTGGATCTCCGCTTCATCGACACACTTCTGACGGACGCCCGCATCGGCCGTGACGGTCATCTTCTTCTTGTCGGCACCGATCACCAGGTTCTCTTCGACGAGGAGGCGACTGGCTGGCAGATGGACGCCGATCTTGCGAACCGGCTGAGGGCGGCGGCGGTTTCTGGCGATCCCATTTCAGCGGACCACCATGGGATAGCGGCGGTGATGGGCAGCGAGCTTCCGCGGTCCGACCTGATGCTGGTCTGGACGATGCCGGAGGCCGAGTTCGTGCTGGCGGCAAGGCGCCTCGCCGCGGTCGTTGCGGCCGTCATCGCCGTCACCATCCTGGCCACATGCGTCCTGTTCTATTGGGCACTCCGGCGGATGGTTCTGTCGCCGGTGGCATCGCTCATGGAGGCCGTGGGCGCGATCTCAAACGGGCGCCTGCAGATCGATGTGCCAGTGAAGACCCGCGATGAGATGGGGGCGCTGGCCCGCGCCTTCGAGGCCATGGGCAGCGACCTCCACAACTCACAAGAGCAGCTGAGGGCCCGCTCATCCGAGCTGGAGGTTGCACGAGACCGCGCGGAAGATGCCAACCGGGCGAAGTCTCAGTTTCTGGCGACCATGAGCCACGAGATCAGGACCCCGATCAACGGCGTTCTGGGCATGGCCGAGTTGCTGGGCGGCACAGAACTCACGGATCAGCAGCGCAGCTTCCTCGTTTCCATCCAGATGTCCGGAGAGGCGCTGCTTCATGTCGTCAACGACATTCTCGACGTCTCGAAGATCGAATCCGGCAGCCTGCATATCGAGAACGAGGCATTCGATCTCAGATCACTGATGGCCGGCGTCGACGAAATGATGCGCCCACAAGCGATCACGAAGGGTCTGCATTATGCGTCGGAAGTGGCGCCGGAAATCGCAGAAACCGTTGTGGGCGACATCCACCGTTTGCGGCAGGTGTTGCTGAACCTGCTGGGCAATGCCGTGAAGTTCACGCCGTCAGGTCGGATCGCGGTCCGTGTGAGCCTCATCTCAGAGGATGACCAGACGGCGCGGGTCTTGTTCGAAGTGGAAGATACGGGCATCGGCGTGCATCCGAGCAAGAAGGCATCGATCTTCCAGGCGTTCACGCAGGCCGATGGAACCTTCACGAGGCGGTTCGGCGGGGCGGGGCTGGGGCTGGCCATCTGCCACCGCCTGGTGACGCTGATGGACGGCGAGATCGGCGTCGACGATGGCCCGGGTCAGGGGTCGCGGTTCTGGTTCAAGCTGCCGCTGGCCAAAGCGAGTGCGCCGGCGCATCCGACCGCCGCGCCACCGATGACGGTGGCGACGCCCCAGCCGGAGGCGCCGGTAGCCGGCCGGCTCGGCGGCACGACAGTCCTGGTGGTCGACGACGACACTATCAGCCAGGAAATCTGCGTTCTGATGCTGGAAGGGCTCGGCTGCACTGTCGATGCCGCCAGCTCGGGCCGTGCTGCGCTGTCGAAGACAGCCGAACGGCAGTACGATCTGGTCCTGTTGGACTGCTCAATGCCCGACTTGGACGGGTTCGAAACCGTCCGCCGACTGCGCCAGCGAGAGCAGAAAGACGGAGCAGCGCGGACACCGGTGGTGGCCGCAACGGCGAACGCATTTGAAGAGGATCGCCACCGGTGCCTTGAGGCCGGCATGGACGACTATCTGCGCAAGCCGTTCGGTACTGCGGAACTGCGGATCATGTTGAAGAAATGGACCGGAGATCGAAGATCAGGCCGGCCTGCAGATGCGATGCAGGAGGCTCGTCGCTGACCGACACATCCGATGGTCGTTCAGTATCGGAATTCATCGGTGGCCCGGGACCCGAGCCTGGGTTAGGCTGGCCCTTGTCGAAAAAAAGGGGCTTTGGGGAGGCCTGTGCCATGACACGCAACGCCCTGATCGCCGGCTCCATGCTGGCAGTGCTGGCTGGATGCACGACCACGACGCCGACCGGTGGGGCGCCGCCTGCACCGCAGGCGGAGGTGGTGTTCACCACGGACCGGGAGATCGAGATCGCGTTGCCGCCCGGCGGCACCATGCAGGATGCGCGCGATGCTGCGCGCCCCTTCTGCTCGCCCCTCAGGGGCCGGCTCTCACCGGGGCGGACGCTGACCACCGGCAACATCCTGTTCCGCTGCGATCCGCTGTAGCGGTCGCCAGCTGCCTCTATCGCAGTCGCGGCAGTTGCGAGGTGGCGGCGACGAACAGATCGGCGTCCAACGGGACACCATAGCGGGCTTCGTTCAGCAGCACCTGCGTGCTCACGCCTTGGGCGTCGACGACGGTCCAGCTTGAGAGCTGCATGGGGTTGGCGCGCAGCACCAGTGTCAGCGTACCCGCTGCCGGATCGTCGGTCTGGTGCAGGTCCACCTCGACCGATTCCGCCGTGCGGCGAAGCGCGCTGACCGTGATGTCGCCCGACAGCTGGATCTGCTCGCGCGTGATGAAATCGGCCAGTGTCGTGCCGAGCAGCACGTCCGACCGCTGCTCCAGCTCCGCATCCCAGAAGGTCAGCATGAAGCCGTCGGCAATGTAGAGATAGGGCACAGGCGGATCGTATTCGATGCGCATCCGGCCCGGCCGCCACAGATAGAAGTCGCCCTGGGCCACGGCACCGTTGTCGGCGATCTGCGTGAAGCGCGCCTGAATGGACGTAAGGCCGTTCAGATAGGCGGCGATCCGCGTGAGATCGGCCCGGTCCTGCGGGCTGGTCTGCGCGTGGCCTGCTCGCGCCATGAGCGTGCCGGCGACGGTGGCGGCAAGGAAAGTGCGTCTCTTCATAAGCCCGGACTCTAGCGCGGTTGCTGTGGCGGAAGTAGGGCTGCGCCAAGACAAACTGATGCAGCCTTCAAGGGCACCGCGTCAATCGTCATCCGGCGCCCGCAGCAGCACCTCGCGCTTGCCGACATGGTTGGCGGCACTCACCATGCCTTCGGCCTCCATGCGCTCGATGATGCGGGCAGCACGGTTATAGCCGATCTGCAGATGGCGCTGGATGAAGCTGGTGGACGCCTTGCGCTCCCGCGCCACCAAAGCCACGGCCTGGTCGTACAGGTCGTCGCCGCTGTTCCCGCCCTCCGCGGCCAGAGCATCGAAGGCCGCGCCTTCGTCCGGGTCTTCCAGGATCGCGTCGTTGTAGTTGGGCTCCCCCTGCGAACGCAGGAAGCGCACGACGCTTTCCACCTCGCTGTCCGACACGAAGGGACCGTGAACGCGCATCAACCGGCCGCTGCCCGGCATGTAGAGCATGTCGCCCATGCCCAACAGCTGCTCGGCCCCCTGCTCACCCAGAATGGTGCGGCTGTCGATCTTGCTGGTCACCTGGAAGCTGATGCGGGTCGGGAAGTTCGCCTTGATGGTACCGGTGATGACGTCGACCGAGGGGCGCTGGGTAGCCATGATCAGATGGATGCCGGCGGCGCGGGCCATCTGCGCCAGCCGCTGAATTGCCGCTTCGATGTCCTTGCCGGCGACCAGCATCAGGTCGGCCATCTCGTCGACCACCAGCACGATGAAGGGCAGCTCCGTCAGATCCAGCGCATGCTCTTCGAACAGCGGCTTGCCGGTATCGGGGTCGAAGCCGACCTGCACGCGCCGCGTCAGTGCCTCGCCGGCTTCGCGCGCCTGGCGCAGGCGTTGGTTGAAGCCGTCGATGTTGCGCACGCCCAGCTTGGCCATGGCACGATAACGGTCTTCCATCTCCCGCACCGCCCATTTCAGGGCCACCACGGCCTGCTTGGGGTCGGTGACCACCGGGGTCAGCAGATGCGGGATACCGTTATAGGTGCTGAGCTCCAGCATCTTGGGGTCGACCATGATGAACCGCGCCCGGTCCGGCGGCAGCCGGTAGAGCAGCGACAGGATCATGGTGTTGATCGCCACCGACTTGCCCGACCCGGTGGTGCCCGCCACCAGCAGGTGCGGCATCCGCGCAAGGTCGGCGATGATCGGCTGGCCGCCGATGTCCTTGCCCAGCACCAGCGGCAGACGCCCGGTCGCACGCTCGAACGCCTGGCTCGCCAGGATCTCGCGCAGATACACCGTCTCGCGCCGCTGGTTGGGAAGCTCGATACCGATCACGTTGCGGCCCGGCACCACGGCCACGCGCACGGACACGGCACTCATCGACCGGGCGATGTCGTCGGCCAGACTGATGACGCGGCTGGACTTGGTGCCGGGCGCCGGCTCCAGCTCGTAAAGGGTGACGACGGGACCCGGATTCACCCTAACGATCTGGCCGCGCACGCCGAAATCGCCCAGCACGCCTTCCAGCAGCTCCGCATTGCGCGAAAGGGCCGAATCGTCCGGCTTCTGGGGGCCCTTGGCCGGGTCGGGCAGCCCCAGAAGATCGAGCGCCGGCAGCTCATAGTCTCCCGGCGGGGCCAGGTCCAGGCTGGCTTGGCGTTCGTCGGCCACACGGCGGCCCGCCGGCAGCGGTCCGGGCCGCGGCGCAACCACCTTGGCCGACCGGTCAACGCCGTCGTCCAGTGTCGGTGCCGCCGGGGCGCGGCCGGTGTGTTGGACCGCGCGTTCCTCATCCAGTTCGCCCAAGAGACGGCGCACCAGCGCCGGGTCGTCCTCCTGCATCACCGGTTCGCGACGGGCCCGCAGACGACCCGTCGGCATCCGTAGCCGCAGTCGGGCAAGAAGCGGTGCCACGGCTGCCACACCCCTGCGCCCTGCACGAATGACAACGGGTGTCCCCGTGCGCGCAAATCGCCATGCCGTGGCGCCGGCGACGCCCAGGCCACAACCAAGCCGAATGAACAGCCGCCGCCATTCCGACCAGGTGAGCCCGATGGCAACCAGCCAGGCGATGCCGGCGGGAATAGCCGCCGCCATCGGGACCCAAGAGGCATCGGCCACCGAGAATCTCAGCAGCAAGGTCTCGGTGATCCGGTCGCTCAACAAGGCGCCGACCGCGCCCCCCAGCCCCGTGGCACTGCCCCAGGCAGCCGGCGCCTGGACCGGCGCCAGGGCCAGCGCGGTCAGCAGCAGTGCGATCGGCATGGCGATGGCGCGCTGCCAGAGCTGCCGCATGGGATGCTGCCGCACCATCTGCCAGCCCCAGACAAAGAAGGCCAGCGGCGGCAGGAAGGCCGCGAGCCCAAGCGTCTGGATGAAGAGGTCCGCCGGATAGGAACCGAGCGAGCCGAGCGCGTTTCCGGCCGGGCCGCCGGCCGCGGAGTTCCACGACGGATCGCTGGGGTTATATGTGAGCAGCGCCAACAGCAGTGCACCGGCCAGAACGATCAGGGCGCCGCCGCTGATTTCACGGATCCGTCGCTGCAGAAAGCCGCGGGCCCCTTCGGGCAGGAAGGCGGATCTGCGCATTCCCGCTGCGCCGCGTGAGAGACCCCGGGTGCTGCTGTCAACCATGGTCGCCCCCCTCCTCAATCGCCCGCCATCGCCGAGAAGGTGCCTTTCAGCCGGGCCAGTGCATCGGCGACGACCCCGATGTCGTGCACGAGCGCCAAGCGCACGAAGGATCGGCCGGGATTGCTGCCATCTTGGGCGGGGCGGCCGATATAGGCGCCGGGCAGCACGCGGATCGCCTGCTCGCGCCACAGCCGTTCCGCCGCACGCTCTCCGTCGCCGACATCCAGCCACAGGAAGAACCCACCATCCGGCCGGTAGAAGCCAAGGCTGTTGCCCATGATCCGTTCAGCGGCATCGATCTTCGCCCGGTAGAGGTCGCGGTTCTCCGCGACATGCGCTTCATCCCGCCAAAGCGCGGCCGAGGCTGCCTGGATCGGCATCGGCATGCCGGCGGACGCGTAGCCGCGCAGCCGCCGAAAGGCTGCGATCACCGTTGGATCCCCGGCAATGAAGCCCGACCGCAAGCCGGCAGCGCTCGACCGCTTGGAGAGCGAATTGAAGACGATCAGGTTATCCAGCCGTCCCCCGTCGAACGCAGCAGCGGCCTCAAGGGCACCCGTCGGCGGCGTCCGATCGTAGATCTCGCTGTAGCACTCATCGACCGCCAGCACGAAGCCGTGGCGACGGGCCAACGATAGCGCCTTCTGCAGATAGGCGATGTCGGCAGCGGCCCCCTGCGGATTGGCCGGCGAACACAGGTAGAACAGGGCGGTGCGGTCCAGCAGGCTCGCCGGCAGCGCGTCGAGATCCGGCAGGAACCCCAACCGCTGATCGGCCGTCAAGAACACCGGCTCTGCGCCCGCCATCTGTGCGGCGCCGACATAGACGGCATAGAACGGGTTAGGCAGCAGCACCGCGGGCTGGCTGCCGCCCGACATCGATCCGACGCAGGCCGAGGCCAGCATGAAGAGGGCCTCACGCGTGCCGGAAGCCGGCAGCAAGGCGAGGTCGGGGTCGATCAGGCGGCCGCCCTCGCCGAACCGCCAAGCCAGCCAGTCGCCGACCGCCTGTCGCCAATCCTCGGTGCCGGCGATGGGCGGATACCGGTTCCACGACTCGGCGGCAGCGGCCATCGCCTCCGTCAGCAAGGCCGGCGACGGATGCTTCGGGTCGCCGATGGAGAAATCGACTGCAGCGCGCCCCTCAGGGGCCGGGACGTCCGTCAGCAGCGTGCGCAGCCGCGTAAACGGATAATCCTCCAACGCACTCAGTCGATCGTTCAGCATGGACACTGGCGGGACGCCTCGATCGGATCGGAATCATCCGGATCGTAGCGTGCCGGCTCGGTCGAAACAAGCAGACCGGCAATGCGATTACGTTCAAAGACAACTGGTTGATGGTTCTTGCTGATTCTGTAGGTGAACTGATTGATCCCCCCTTTGGCGACAGCGGAATCGAAAACGGCCCGACGCAAGGGGCGCCGGGCCGTTCCGTCGATGGCTTTCCCAGGCTCCGGTCGGTGGGTGCCTGAGGCGCCCCCGACGGAGCCTGGGTTCAGGTTACACGCGCTGGGATCCCTGTCCGAACTCGGGATAGGCTTCCAGCCCGAGCTCGGTCTTGTCGAGACCCAGTTCTTCCTCTTCCTCCGACACGCGGATGCCGATGGTGTACTTCAGGGCGAGCCAGACGATGGCGCTTGTCACCACCATGAACGCTCCGACCGCGGCGATGCCCATGATCTGGACGCCCAGATCACCGCCACCGAAGATGCCGACTGCGAGTGTGCCCCAGATACCGGCGACAAGGTGGGCAGAGATGGCGCCGACCACGTCGTCGATCTTCAGCTTGTCCATCAGCGGCACCGAGATGACCACCAGCACGCCACCGATGGCGCCGACGATGATCGCCATGAAGTGGTTCTGCAGGTCCGGCCCCGCCGTGATCGACACCAGACCGGCAATCGCGCCGTTCAGCACGAAGGTCAGATCCATCCGGCGATAGACGACCTGCGCCACCGCCATAGCCGCCACCACACCGGCCGCTGCCGCGAGGTTGGTGTTGACGAAGACGATCGCCATGGCCGAGGCGTCCAGCGCCGTCCCCAGCGCCAGCTGCGAACCGCCGTTGAAGCCGAACCAGCCGAGCCACAGGATGAAGGTACCGAGAGTCGCCAGTGGCAGGTTGGCCCCAGGCATCGGGTGCACCGCACCGTTCGCGCCGAACTTGCCGCGCCGAGCGCCGAGGAAGATGGCGCCGGTCAGAGCCGCCCAGCCGCCGACCGAATGGACGATGGTCGATCCGGCGAAGTCGCTGAACCCGGCCTCCGTCAGCCAGCCCTGGCCCCAGGTCCACGAACCCTGGATGGGGTAGAGAATGCCGGTGAGGATGACCGTGAACAGAATGAACGGCCACACCTTGATGCGCTCCGCCAGCGTGCCGGAGACGATCGAGGCCGCGGTGGCAACGAACACCATCTGGAAGAACCAGTCGGACATCGAGGCGTAAGAGCTCTCGCCCAACAGCGCCGTCAGCGCCGCCGCACTGGCCTCGTCACCGTCAGCGTTGAGCAGATTCAGCTCAAGTTCCGACGGATTGTAGAATAGAGAGAAGGTTCCGATGTAGCCACTGACATCTGTGTACATCAGATCATAGCCGATCAGGTAGTACATGATGCCGGCGACCGAATACAGCGCGATGTTCTTCAAACAGATTGCCGCCGTATTCTTGGTGCGCACGAGCCCACTTTCGAGCATCGCGAAGCCCGCCGCCATCCACATCACCAGAACGCCGGCGACGAGGAACGAGAACGTATTGAAGACGAACTGCGATTCAATCGGCACGCCGCCGAGTGCTTCGGCCGGTGCTTCCTCTTCCGCCGCCGCTTCGACGGCTTCGCCCGTCTCTTCCGTGGTCTCTTCGACCGCCGTTTCGGTTTCGTCTGTCGCGTCCTGGGCTGCGGCTGTCCCCATCCAGGCCATCAGGCTGATGATCGCGGCCGCGACCACCACGCCCCAATGCTTCAAGTCCAGCAAATGCATGTTCACAACGCCTCCGCGTCCGTCTCGCCGGTGCGGATGCGCACCGCTTGTTGGATATCCATGACGAAGATCTTGCCGTCGCCGATCCGGCCGGTATTCGCGGCCTTCTGGATGGCTTCTACGGCGCTTTCCGCCATGTCGGCGGACACCGCCACCTCGATCTTCACCTTCGGCAGAAAGCTCACCGAGTATTCGGCCCCCCGATAGATCTCGGTCTGCCCCTTCTGTCTGCCGAAGCCCTTCACTTCACTTACGGTCAGGCCCTGCAAGCCGAGGGAAGTCAGCGCTTCGCGGACCTCGTCCAGCTTGAAGGGCTTGATGATGGCCATCACAAGTTTCATTGCCTGCCTCTTTTCCGCGTCGCTCCTGTCGTCGCTGCTCACGGTCATGCCCCCGAGCCGC
>JANQQD010000169.1 GCA_028285185.1 Anaerolineae bacterium
GACCGCACGCCTGCCGCAGATGCGCGGCTGTCTGGTTCAGGGCGACGCAATGGCCGCCTTTGCCGAGCAGACGAGCCATTCCTGGATGTCGTACAGCCAGCTGATCCAGCTGTTCGAGACCAGCGGCGATCCCAACCTGGATCGGGCGTTCGGCGTGATGCTGGCGCATCTCGGAAGCCTGTTCGAGGTCAATCCGCGCTTCTACTTCTATGATGACGGCGGCGCACCGAACGCGATTGCGACCAGTGAGGTGCATGACCCGAACTACCGGCATGGCACGGTCTTCATGGGAAAGACGCTGATGAGCGAGTTCCTGCAGCGGAGCCAGTTCGGCGACATTCTGGTCATGGCCGTCTGTGCGCACGAGTTCGCTCATATCGTCCAGTACAATACCGGCGACCTGATCGACCGGCTGGATCGCATGCATCACAGCGTGAAGTATGTGGAGCTGCATGCGGACTTCCTGGCCGGGTTCTATATCGGCCGGCGCAGCAGCAGCTATGAGGTGGAGCAGCTGCGGACCCTGGGTGCCGGATACGAGGCGATGGGGGACACCGCCTATAACGACCCGAGCCACCACGGCACCCATGCCGAACGGATCGCTGCCGTGGAAGCGGGATACCAGATGGCACTGAATACCGATGGCGACATCGACGCAGCGATCGCCGCGGGCCTCAATCATCTACATAGCTGATTGAAATTGCGACCGGCGGGCAGAGTTCGTGTCCGCCGGTCATCGCTCAACAATCGCGATGCGTTCTACTCGGCCGCGTCCGCCAAGGGCTGAACGACGGGTCCTGGTTCTTCCAAGAGCTCTGGCCGCTGTCCCAGGCACGAGACAGCCGGATGGCCGGCGCGGCAGGCGGCCACACGGGCGCCGGGGAATACCAGCGTCGCCGTGGTGCCGACGCCCGGGCGGCTCGCAATCTCCAGATCACCACCATGTTCCCGCATGATGCGGCGGGCCAGGGGCAGCCCCAAACCGGTTCCCGCATATCTGCGCGTCAACGTGCTTTCGATCTGTTCGAACTCACTGAGCGCCACGGGGATCTCGTCGGCCGCCATACCGATGCCCGTGTCGCCAACGGAAACACCGACCCGGCCATCACCGTAGCACCGGATCTCCGTCGTGATGCAGCCGCCTTCGTGGGTGAACTTGACGGCGTTGGATAGGAGGTTGGCGGCCGCCTGAGTGATCAGGCCGTGATCGCCCACCACAAGGACGTCACAGGAACGCTCTGCGGCCTGGAGCTGGATACCTTCCAACGACGCCTGAGCGAACAGCTCCCGCTGCGCATCCTGCATCAGATCGCGCAGCGAGAATTCGGTCTCATGAAGATCCATCTTGCCGGCTTCGATCTTCGAGAGATCGAGGATTGTGTTGATGATGGCAAGAAGCCTGGTGCCGCTGCGATGGATATCGCCAGCGTATTCTCTGTACTTCGGATGCCCGGCCGGCCCGTACACCTCGTGCTGCATGATCTCCGAGAATCCGTTGATGGCGTTGAGCGGTGTCCGCAACTCATGGCTCATCATCGCCAGAAAGTCCGATTTCGCGCGGTTGGCCGCGATGGCATCGGCGGTCGCCCGGATCAACGCGCCTTCCACGGCCTCGCGCTCGGCGATCTCGGATGCGAGCCGTTCCGACGTCGCCTTCAGTTGCCGCAACCGCCTCAGCCCATGCCCGATGGCGATGAGAATGAAGATCGTCAATCCGACAGGCAGTTCGTCAAGCTCCCAACGCTCGTGGCGTTCGGCAAACTCAAGCCACAACTCGTTGAGATCCAGCGAAGCGGCGACCAGGACCGATGCCGCACATAGGATGATCCCAAGGACGACGTCGCGGTAGACAGTGGCCCTGGCCACAGGCGGTTTTCGTTGATCCATGATGTTCGGCAGCTTCAAGGTTGAACCCACTCCCAAGATCCCGGTCACCCTGGCGTGCGAGTGGTTTTCATTCAGTTAAGTAACTTCATTCTGAGGCGCATTGTAGCCCGACACGGAAGGCAGACCAGTTGGCAGTCAACGGACGCCACAACTCAAAACTGGAATCTGGTTTAACCTGAATCGTTTAGTAATCTGGACTTGGCCATGTTGAGCCGTTGGTCGGCCGGACAGCCGCCTCGCGGACGGGGCCGCAGGAACCTGCCGGTCTGAGATCTGCGAAGAGGGATTTGCGGCGCGAACCCGGGAAGACCTCTCAGTCGATATGGGAGGCCGTCGACAGGAGACCGACGAACAAGAGGAGCCGGTTCACCGAAGACAGATCATCGGCGCGCCGCGTGACCAGGAGGTCGCGTGGAAGACGGCGCTGATGTGAAGCCCTGCCCGCGATCGGCAGGAAGACTTGGGCGTCAGGCGAACTTGAACGTATCGCCGCCCTGTTCGATGGCCAGATGCATTGCAGCCGTTGCGTCGCCTATCAAGGCCTCGGCCGTCGACGAAACGGTTGGATAGAGCGCGATGCCGACTGCAGACGAGAGCGTTCCGCCACCGCCGGCTTCGGGCTGCGGCTCGGCGAGACGCGCGACGATCTTCTCCGCCACCGTCTGAATATCCTCCACGCGCGGCATGGATTCCACCAACACGGAAAGCTGGTCGGTATCGAACCGCGCAACGGTATCGCTGGCCCTCAACAGGCCAGCCAGCCGCATTGCAGATTCGCACGCCGCCGCCGCCGGGTTGCCCATCGTGGCCAGACCGATCAGCTTGACCGTCAGAACGGCAAGGTAGTCCTGATTTCGTTTCGCCCGCTTCACGGCGAGAGACAGAATCTCCCAGAATAGCGGTGGGCGGGCCAAGCCGGTTTCGCTATCGATCAGCACAAGGTCTGCGAGCTGACGCTCGGTGTTGCGCCTATCGACCGAATAGCGAATTGCACGCTGCAACAAGGCGGGTGTCAGCGCATCCCATGGCAGGGCGTCGACGGCACCGGCTTCCGCCAACAGACGTTCTTGTTCCTTGTCTGCATGATCCATCAGCACCAGCACCGGCGCCTCAAGCGTGACGTCGGCCATGGCTGAAGTCAGCGCCTCTATGTCAGTGCTTGGCTGTGCGCTCACCTCATAGAGCACCACGTCGACGCCGCCGGCAGACGACGCTTCCGCCGCCGCCGCCAAATCGGCCACTTGATGGATGGTGATCGCCTCTCGGCCGTCACCCTCCAGCAGTCCGTCAATCATCTGCTGCCGGCTGCTGTCTTGCGTCACGAAGAGGGCGTGGATCATCTCGTTGCCTCCAGGGAGAATCCGACATGGCCGGGGTCCGCCGCTTGGGCAACACTGACATCATCCACGCGCGCCATGTCCGGGCCTTCGTGACATAACGCGATCAGACTGTCGACCGCATTGGATGGGCCAGCCGCCAAGACCTCGACCGATCGGTCCGTCCGATTACGAACCCATCCGTCCAGGCCAAGCGCTGCTGCCTGGTGCTGCGTCCACCAGCGGAACCCGACACCTTGGACCCGGCCGGTAATCCGCAATATGACCGCTCTTCGCTCGAACGCTCCCGCCATCGGGAGACCGTATCGCCTGCCTCACTCGAATTCGAGGATCTTCTGATCGACCGAAAGACTGTCGCCGGGCTCGGCATGCAGGCCGATCACCTTGGTATCACGCTCGGCGCGCAGGATGTTCATCATCTTCATCGCCTCGACCACCGCCAGTTCCTGACCGGGCACGACCTTCTGGCCCGGCTCGACGGCGAGCGACACCAGCAGTCCTGGCATCGGCGACAGCAGGAACTTGGTGAGATCCGGCGGCTGCTTGATCGGCATGAGATCCGCCAGCTCCGCCGCACGCGGCGTGAGAGACAGAACCGTCAGTTCTGCGCCGCCATGGTAGAACCGGTAGCCGATGCCGGTGGAATCCAGCTGAACGATCATGCGGTGGCCGTCGACGACCCCGTCGAACAGAGGCTGCCCGACCTCCCAGGCCTTGCCCGTCTGCCAGTGGTTGACCACGGCATGCGGCTTGCCGTCCACCGAGACCTCGTATCCGCCTTCGATCTCGGTGGTTGAAACCGGCCAGTTGTCCCGGTCGATCCGGATGATCCAGGTATGCGAGACCTTGCCGACATGCCCGGGCATTTGCCCGGTGATGCGCCGGTTGCGCTCTGCCCGTTGACGGTGAATCGCCGCGGCCACGGCGACGACGCGCTGCAACGTCGCAGAATCCAGCGTGATGCCGTTGAAGCCGTCGGGGAATTCCTCGGCGATGAAATTGGTGCTGAGGCGGCCTTCCAGGAACCGAGGATGGTGCATCAGCGCCGACAGGAAACTGAGATTGTGGCGGATCCCGCGCACGTAGAATCCGTCCAGCGCATGGCGCATATGGCCGATTGCGGCGTTACGGTCGAGCCCGTAGGTGACCACCTTCGCCACCATGGGATCGTAGTACATGGAGATCTCGCCGCCTTCATACACGCCGGTATCGATGCGGACGTTCTTGGTTTCCTGAGGCTGGATGTACCGGCGCAGACGACCGATGGACGGAAGGAAACCGCGTTCCGGATCCTCCGCATAGAACCGCGCTTCCATGGCCCAGCCGTCGAGGCGTACCTCTTCCTGGGTGAATTGCAGCGGCTCGCCTGCGGCGACGCGGATCATCTGCTCTACGAGATCGAGCCCGGTGATCAGCTCCGTCACCGGGTGCTCCACCTGCAGGCGGGTGTTCATTTCAAGGAAGTAGAAGTTCCTGTTCTTGTCGACGATGAACTCAACGGTGCCAGCGGAGCGGTAGTCGACCGCGCGCGATAAGGCCACCGCCTGCTCGCCCATGGCGCGGCGGGTTGCCTGGTCGAGGAAAGGTGACGGTGCCTCTTCGATCACCTTCTGATGGCGCCGCTGGATGGAGCACTCACGCTCATGCAGGTAGACGATGTTGCCATGCGTGTCGCCGAGAACCTGGATCTCGATATGGCGCGGCTCTTCGATGTACTTCTCGATCAGCACGCGGTCATCGCCAAAGCTGGCCGCCGCTTCCGCGATCGTCGTGCGCAAGCCGTCGCGCACCTCCGCCTCGTTGTAGGCGACGCGCATGCCTTTGCCGCCGCCGCCGGCGGAAGCCTTCAGCATCACGGGGTAGCCGATCGACCCTGCGATCTCGATCGCTTCCTCAACATCGGCAATCGCATCGGGATGGCCGGGGACCGTGCTGACGCCCGCTTGTTTGGCGAGACGCTTGGACTCGATCTTGTCGCCCATCGCCGCAATGGCGTGGACATCGGGGCCGATGAACGTGATGCCCGCGTCCTTAAGAGCCTGGCAGAACGCCTCGTTCTCCGACAGGAAGCCATAGCCGGGATGCACGGCCTGCGCGCCCGTGCTCTTGCAGGCCTCGACGATCCTCTCGATCACCAGATAGGACTGGGCGCTCGGTGGCGGTCCGATCTCGACCGCCTCGTCCGCCATGCGCACATGCAGGGCATCCTTGTCGGCCTCGGAATGGACGGCCACCGTCTTGATGCCCATGCGCCGCGCCGTCTTGGCGACCCGGCATGCGATCTCGCCGCGATTGGCGATCAGAATTTTCTCGAACATTAGCCCCTCGACCCGCGTGACATGCTTCGGGCGTCGACCATTCCCAACGGAATCGGACCGACCCCGAAACTCCCTTCGCAAGCGTCTTCAAACACGCCCGACAGGCTGTCCGCCTTGCCGCACGCTCCCGTCTTCAGCGGTGCCGCTTTCAGCGGCTTTGTCTCTTGCGCCCCTTGGTTCCGAAAAGTTCCATCGTCCATGCCGCATGGACCGCCAGCGGGGCGCCCCAGAGGACCATCGGCAGCAAAAACCACGGCGTTGCCGGCGTCATCATGGCATTGACCGGAACCAGCACCACCATGACCGCGAAGTACGCAATCAGGTGATTGAGGAAGCCACGCCGCCGCCTGAGACGCCGATCCCTGGCCTCGGCAGTCGGCTCGCCCTCACCCGGCACGCCTATGCCGTATGAGCTCACAACGGAATGTTGTCATGCTTCTTCCAGGGGTTCTCCACATTCTTGTTGCGCAACATTGCCAGCCCGCGGCACAGGCGCCGGCGCGTGTCGCTTGGCATGATGACGTCGTCGATGAACCCGCGCGAGCCGGCGACGAATGGATTGGCGAATTTCAGCCGGTACTCTTCCGTCCGCTCGTCAATCTTCTCCGGATCGCCGATATCGTTGCGGAAGATGATCTCAACCGCACCCTTCGGTCCCATCACCGCGATTTCAGCCGTCGGCCAGGCATAGTTCAGGTCGCCCCGGAGATGCTTTGACGACATCACGTCGTAGGCGCCGCCATAGGCCTTGCGGGTGATCACGGTCAGCTTCGGCACCGTCGCCTCGGTGAAGGCGAACAGCAGCTTGGCGCCGTGCTTGATGATGCCGCCATATTCCTGCTTGGTGCCGGGCAGGAAGCCAGGCACATCGACGAAGGTGATGATCGGGATGTTGAAGCAGTCGCAGAACCGCACGAACCGGGCGGCCTTGCGGGAACTGTCGATATCCAGGCAGCCCGCCAGCACAAGAGGCTGATTGGCGACCACGCCGACCGTGTGCCCCTCAAGCCGCGCGAACCCGATAATGATGTTCTTGGCGTATTCGGGCTGCAGCTCGAAGAAGTCGTACTCGTCAACGACTTTGACGATCAACTCCTTCATATCATAGGGCTTGTTCGGATTGTCCGGCACCAGGGTGTCCAGCGCCTCTTCCATCCGGTCGGGCGGATCGGCCGTCGGGCGAACCGGCGGATCTTCCCGGTTCGAAGACGGCAGGAAGTCCATGAACCGGCGCAGCGACAGCAGGCCTTCCACGTCGTTGGTGAAAGACAGATCCGCGACACCCGATTTGTGACTGTGGGTGATGGCGCCGCCCAGCTCTTCCTGCGTGACCTCTTCATGCGTCACGGTCTTCACCACGTCAGGACCCGTGACGAACATGTAAGAGCTGTCTTGGATCATGAAGATGAAGTCGGTCATGGCCGGCGAATAGACGGCCCCACCGGCGCAAGGCCCCATGATCATGGAGATCTGGGGGATAACACCGGACGCCAGGACATTGCGCTCGAACACCAGGGCATATCCGGAGAGTGACGACACGCCCTCTTGAATGCGCGCCCCGCCGCTGTCGTTCAGGCCGATGACCGGTGCGCCCACCTGCATCGCCTTGTCCATGATCTTGGAGATCTTTTCGGCATGCGCCTCTGACAGAGAGCCACCGAAGACCGTGAAGTCCTGGCTGAAGACGAACACCAGGCGGCCGTTGATCATGCCGTATCCGGTGACGACGCCGTCCCCGGGGATCTTCTGGTCGACCATGCCGAAGTCAGAGCATCGATGCTCGACGAACATGTCCCATTCTTCGAAGGATCCGCTGTCCATCAGCAGATCGATGCGCTCGCGCGCCGTGAGTTTGCCCTTGGCATGTTGTGAATCGATGCGCCGTTCGCCGCCGCCGAGGCGTGCGCCCGACCGCATTTCGTCCAGCTTTTCCAGGATTGCCCGCATAAACGCCCTCTCCCATTGTCCGCGGGGGGTGCGACAGATTTCGCCTTATTCCGTTCATAGCACGTCTATTGTGCAAGTGCGAGCATGGACGCAATTCAGGGCCGCGATCGGCACGCTGAGATGCAGAATTGCGCTGGATCAGGGCCAGCCTTCCAGCAGGTCGAACATCCGCCGAACGGCGGCCACCTCATTGGCCATCGCGGCTTGTCGCGCGGCGGCCTCGTTGTCGACCCCCCAGCGCTCTGCCTGGAAATCTTCGTCCAACCGGGACGCAGCAAAGGCGGCTTCGGCGTCGAGCCTACCATGCAGAAGGGCAAGACCCAGGATGACGGAGCCCAGGATCCCCGCGGCGATGTGGACACCGGCCAGGCGGTAGTCGTCCAGCGCCGCGACAGCTGCCGCAATGGCTTCAAGCGCGGGCCGCGGCTGTTCGACGGGGATTACAGACTGGGTGACGGCCAGTCGAGCGTCGAGGGCCTGGGCGGACCAATCGAGAAGCGGCTGCCAGGCCTGCATCTGCCGCCGAGCCAGGTCGGCGGGATCCGCGGCCCGATGGCAAAGAAGATCGGTCTCAGCATAGCCGGCGATGTCCCGGGCGATGTCGTCCCGGTTGCCGGCGACCCGATCGATCGTGGTGTTGGCAAGCTGGGTAAGCACCATGCCGGCGGGCGCCAGAGTCTCCCCCTGGCCTGCCCATTCCGATGCGATCTCTGCTGCTAAGGCTGCAGTCGGCACGATCAGAGGGTGCTTTGCCGGCGTACGCAGGGGCCTTCCATCCAGGAAGACGCCAAAGCCGTCTCCGCTGGGTTCGCTGGAGGCCTCTCGATAGAACCTGCGCATGCCCTGATCACTCGCGCCCTGTCACGGCGGCACACCAGCCGCCCTCACCGCCGGGGCGACGGCCGCCAATAGCGGCAGTTCAGGCGGTCAGCGCAAGGGCCTTGTCCCGGCCCCCATACACCAGCGACGTAACGGCCGCTGGCACTTCGGTTACTCTGGCCACCACGCAGTCCGCGCCGGCGGCCTTCAGCTCCTCCGGCTCGTGGTATCCCCAGGTCACACCGATGGCGCCGGCTGCGGCAGCCCGCGCCATGCGAATATCATAGACCGTGTCGCCGATCACAGCGATGTTCGCCGGATCGACACCGGTCTCCGCCCCGGCCAGCAAGACCATGCCCGGATCGGGCTTGCCTGGCGCGCAATCCGGTGTCTGCAGCGTCACAAACCGGCCGGTAAGGCCATGCTGTTCCAGCACGGCGTCAAGGCCGCGACGGGACTTGCCGGTGGCGATACCCAAGAGGATGCCCTGGCGATCCAACGTGTCCAGGGCCGCGACGATGCCCGGGAACAAGGGCGATGTGTCGGCAAGCGTGTGCCGCTGGGCAAAGAAGGCCTCGCGATAGGCCTGCACCAGCCTGGCCCGCTTCACAGGGCTCACCTTCGCTGCCAGCACGGCCACCGACTGCTCCAGCGCCAGGCCGACGACCCGGCGGACCTGCCCCGCGGTGGGTGGCGACAGGCCTTCCGAACGCCACGCGGCTTCGATCGCCGCGATGATGGCGTATTGGCTGTCGACGAGCGTGCCGTCGCAGTCAAACAGGGCGAGACTCAGTGGCGGCGTGGCCATTTATGTTTTCCGTGCCAAAAGATAGCATTGAACGCTAAGTATCACACACCTGCGCCCTTGTCGCGCACAGCATGCGGATGCGTGAGGAATCTGGAGCCTTGTACACCGAGGCGGCCCGGTCATGATGTGACCTAGCTCACACGGATCCATCAGACGGTCCAACGCGAGGGAGTGCAGTCGACCATGCCGCGCGAAGGCCCAGCATCGGAGGCCGGCCGCAGGCTGGCCGCGCTCGACGTGGCGCGCGGCATCGCCCTGCTGTGGATGGCCGCCTATCATCTTGCCTGGGATCTCACCTATTTCGGGCTGATCCAGCCGGACATTCTGGGCAATCCGGTCTGGTGGGTTCAGCCACTGGTGATCACCGCATCTTTCCTGTTCATCGTCGGCGTCAGCCTGAGCCTGGCCACCCATCGCAGACGGCTGCCACGCCACTATCTGCGCCGGACCGGTCTGGTTGGCGGAGCAGCGGCCGCCATCACCGTCGGGACGCTTCTCTTCTTTGGGGACGGCTTCATCTTCTTCGGCGTGCTGCATTGCATAACGCTCTGCAGCCTGATCGGTCTCGCGATCGCGCGCGCGCCGACCTGGTTGATTGTGGCGTCGGCTGTTGCAGCGCTCGGGGTGACCTGGCTGAAGATGCCCGCGATCTTCGACCATCCCTGGCTGATCTGGCTCGGGCTGGGGGAGCGGGTGCCCTTCACGAACGATTTCGTGCCGTTGCTTCCCTGGCTAGCGTCGGTGCTGGCCGGCATGGCATTTGGCCGCGTTATTGCGTCCGGGGCTGAATGGATATCGCCCCTGACCCGATGGCAGCCGACCGGCTTTGCGGCCAGGGCGCCCGCCTGGCTGGGTCGGCATTCGCTGGCCTTCTACCTTGGCCATCAGCTCGTACTTCTGGGCATTCTGTTCGGCTTGCACACCGCGACCGGCCTTGGAAACCCGAGCTACGACCACTTCTTTCCCGAGAGGCAGCGCGCCGCGTTCCTGCAATCCTGCGAGGCCAGCTGCGCTTCGGGCGGATGGCCGGCTGAGAGCTGTGCGGCACGATGCATCTGCGTTGCCGACCAGCTTGCCGATTTCGATGCCTGGGCCAATGCCGGCCAGGGATCGATGCAGGCCCAGGACCAGACCCTGCTGGCAACCCTGGGCGATGCCTGTGAAGAGCCCGGGCGTTAGAGAAGCCGGCGTCTAAGAGAGCGACGGCGGCCGCAGGAAGTCGAAATCGCAGCCCTGGTCGGCCTGCTGGATCGCCGATCGGTAAAGCCGTGCATAGCCGCGATCCGCATCCGTTGCCGGTTTGCTGTCGGGCCGCCGGTCGCGGCGCACCGCCAGCTCCGCATCGGTGATCAGGAGGTCGAGTCGCCGGCCGGCAACGTCCAGCCGGATGGAGTCGCCCGTTTGCACCAGGCCCAGAGGGCCGCCGACCGCGGCCTCCGGCGCCACATGCAGGACGATCGTGCCGAAGGCCGTGCCGCTCATCCGCGCATCGGAGATCCGGACCATGTCCTTCACCCCGGCCTGCGCCAGCTTGCGCGGGATCGGCAGATAGCCGGCTTCCGGCATGCCCGGCCCGCCGATCGGCCCGGCATTGCGCAGCACCAACACATCATCGGGCTCCACGTCCAGATCCGGGTCGTCGATTCGGCTGGCGAGATCTTCCAGATCGTCGAAAACCACGGCGCGGCCGGTGTGCTGCAACAGCGCCGGAGAAGCGGCGGACTGTTTGATGACGGCGCCATCCGGCGCCAGATTGCCGCGCAAGACCACCATCGCGCCCCCGGCATGAAGCGGCCGGTCCAGCGGCCGTATCACCGTGTTGCCGGCTTTCCGGGCGATGGCGTCGCCCAGCGGCCGGCCCGTCACCGTCAGGCAGTCGAGGTCGAGCAGCGGCGCCAGTTCATGCAGGACGGCGGGGAAACCACCGTCGGCCTGCAGGTCCTCCATGTAATGCTGCCCGGTCGGCTTCAGATCGACCAGGACCGGCGTCTCCCGGCCCATCCGGTCGAACCGGTCAAGGTCGACATGGTACCCGAGTCGGCCGGCCACGGCCGTCAGGTGGATCAAGGCATTGGTAGATCCGCCAACGGCGAGGATCGTGCGCAACGCATTGTCGACGGCGCCGGGCGTGATGATCTGCGCCGGTGCCAGCCCCTCCCGGGCCAAGCCGACCGCGCGGGCGCCAGTATGCTCGGCATGGCGCAACCGTTCGCCATGGACGGCCGGGATGGCAGCCCCGCCCGGCAGCATCATGCCCATGGCTTCCGCAGCCAGCGCCATGGTGCTGGCCGTGCCCATGACCATGCACGTGCCAGGCGTCGGCGCCAGCTGCCCCGAGACGGCCTCGATCGCGGCCTCATCCAGCTCGCCGGCGCGGTAGCGGGCCCAGAATCGGCGGCAGTCGGTACAAGCCCCGGTGCGTTCGCCGTCCAGCCGACCCGTCAACATCGGCCCAGTGACGGATAGGATCGCCGGAACGCCGGCACTGGCCGCCCCCATCAGCAGGGCGGGGACAGTCTTGTCGCAGCCTCCGATCAGCACCACCGCGTCCATCGGCTGGGCGCGGATCATCTCTTCGGTATCCATCGCCATCAGGTTGCGCAGATACATGCTGGTGGGATGCGTGAAGCTCTCGTGCAGGCTGACGACCGGAAAATCGAAGCCGATGCCGCCCGCCATGGCGATCCCGCGCTTGACGGCGTCGATGATTGCGGGGACGTTGGCGTGGCAGCTGTTGTAGGCGCTGTAGGTGTTGGTGATGCCGATGATCGGCCGGTCCAGCGCTTCGTCTGAATAGCCCATCGCCTTCAGGAACACCTTGCGCAGGAACAGCGAGAAAGCATCGTCGCCGTACCGCGTCAGCGTGTTGCGAAATCCACCTGGCCAGCTTGTCATGATGCGTTTTGTATACCATAGCTTCGGACAGCACCTTCGCGTTAGCTACGTCCGTAGCGATTGACAAGGGGGCTGTACGCGCGATGCTCTGGGTTCAGGCTCTTCATTGTTCGACTTGAGGGTATCGAGATGACCGCTGATCGGTTCTCCGGTGTGCTGGTCCCGGTGGCCACACCGTTCGGAGACGACCTGACGCCCGATGCCGAACGGCTGGCGCAGCTGTGCCGGCTGCTGCTGGAAGATGGGGCCGGCGGGCTGGCCGTGTTCGGGACCACCAGCGAGGCCAACTCGCTATCGGCCGGTGAACGGATGGCGCTGCTCGATCATCTGATTGCAGCCGGTATACCGGCTGCGTCGCTGATGCCGGGCACGGGCGCGTGTTCGGTGACCGAAGCCGCCGCCCTGACACGCCACGCCACAAAACACGGCTGCGGCGGTGTGCTGATGCTGCCGCCGTTCTACTACAAGGCGGCGAGCGATGACGGCCTGTTCGACTTCTTCCGATGCGTTATCGACGATGTGGCTTCGGACAATCTGCGGGTCTACCTCTACCACATCCCGCCGGTGGCTCAGGTCGGCTTCAGCCTGGATCTGATCGAACGCCTGATCGCCGCCTATCCGGCAACCGTGGTCGGGCTTAAGGACAGCTCCGGCGACTGGTCTAACACGGCGGCCATCATCGACCGGTTTCCCGGCTTCTCGGTGTTTCCGGGGTCGGAGGTCTTCCTGCTCGACGGGCTGCGCGCGGGTGGTGCGGGCTGCATCTCGGCGACGGCGAATGTGAACCTGGCGGCATTGGCGCATTTGGCGACGACTTGGCGCGAGCCCGGTGCCGACGACCTGCAGACGACCGCAACTCGGTGCCGTCGGCTGATCGAGGCCTATCCGGTGGTGCCGGCCGTCAAGGCGATCCTGGCCGCGCGGCTGGGCGATCCTGGCTGGGCCAGAGTGCGCCCGCCCTTCCGCCCGCTGGCCGCCGACCGCGTGGCTGCCTTGGCAAGTGAGCTGGCGGAGGCCGGCTTCGGCCGCCTCGTCGGCGCGGCCGCCGACAGGGTTCCCAGCGCGGCCTGAGCAAAGCCCCTGGGATGACCAGGGGCGAGAGCATTGTTGTCATGGAGAGAGTCGGGCCTCCGCGTCGTCCGCCCGACCTGTTGGAGACCACTTGTGAAGTCGGAGAAGCTTAGGGTCAGCCAGATTTCGGCGCCCGTGCAGCAATGGTATCTGGACTCCCTGGCGACGATGGACGCCAAGGATGTGGAGCGGTATGGCACGTTCCTCGCGGACAACTGCGAGATGCAGATCAATGGAAATCCATGGATCCGCGGGAAAATCACCATCCTGGAGACGCTGAACGCGCAATGGATGTCGTTCGATAGCGTCACCCAGGACCTGCTGAACATCTATGGCGACGACTCGTCCTTCGCGCTGGAGGCGGTCAACCACTATCGGCGCAACGACGGCCGGATGGTCAGCATCCCGACCGTCACCATCACCGACCGCAACGAGGCCGGCCTGGCCGTCTCCGTCCGCGTCTACGCCGACCTGCAGCCTCTGTTCTCGACGAACGACGACTGAGAGCGGCCCGGCCGGGCCCTAGAAGTACGCGCTCGGCGGCACGCCGAGCGCCCTCTTGAACATGGTGCTGAAGCTGCTGGTCGTACGGTAGCCGAGATCGAAGGCCACGCTTGTCACGCTGTCGCCGGCCGCCAGCCGCTCCACCGCCGCAACGATGCGAAGCTGCTGGCGCCAGGCCGTGAACGACATGCCGGTGTCGGCGGTAAAGCGCCGGGCCAGGCTGCGCTCGCTCAGATTGGCGAAGGCTGCCCAGTCGCGAAACCGACGCTCGTCGGCCGGGCTGGCGCGCAGGGCCGCCATGACGCGGCGCACGCGTTCGTCGCGTCCGTCCGGCAGGTAGAGCGGCATCACCGACAACCCCGTCAGGCGATCCAACAGCACCTGCATCAGGCGCGCATCGGGTCCGTCTGCTTCATAGTTCCAAGGCATCCGGGCGGCGACGTGGATCAGCTCTCGCGTCAGCGGGTCCACCTGAACGACGGCGCATCTGGCGGGCAGGGCCAGGCACCGCTCGGGCGCGATGAAGATGCCGCGAAAGGCCACATCGCGCGGGTAGCGCGCGCTGTGATCGACGCCTGGCGGCACCCAGACGGCGCGGAACGCCGGCGCGATGCAGACTGTCCCCTGCGCCTCGACCGTCACTGAGCCGCGTTCGGTATAGATCAGCTGTCCGCGCCGATGGCGATGGGTGGGAACGTACCGCGGACCGGAAACGTCCCACCAGACGCCGACGATCGGGTTCTCGGCATCGTCTGCCGGATGCTGGCTGAGGTCGCCCATGACCGATCTGCGAAACAGTTTGGCCGGGTTGAAGAAGCCCCGGCCCCCCGTCGACCACATTTAAGAGTCCGCAGGGCGCGGGCCGCAAAGCGCACGTCGCCGCATCCGATCGACTTGGACGGAAGGGCATCGCCATGACCGCGTTTGAGGTGAACGGCCAACCGGTGGCGACGGACGCCGATCCGGATACCGCACTGCTCTGGGTGCTGCGTGAGCATCTTGGATTGACCGGCACAAAGTTCGGCTGCGGTGCGGCGCTGTGTGGCGCGTGCACGGTCCATGTGGACGGCCAGCCGACCTTCTCATGCATCACGCCGGTGTGGTCGGTGGAGGGCCTGTCCGTCACGACGATCGAGGGGCTGGTCGCCGCCGACCATCCGCTGCCGCGGGCCTGGGAGGCGGAGCAGGTCGCGCAATGCGGCTATTGCCAGTCTGGCCAGATCATGCGTGCGGCCGCACTGTTGGCGGAAACGCCCAACCCCGACCGTGTGCAGATCCGCGAGCATATGAGCCCCAATCTCTGCCGATGCGGCACCTATGGCAGGATCGTGAACGCTGTCGAACGCGCAGCACGGGAGGCCTGAGATGACGGATGTCATGCTGCAAGGCGGTCTCGGCCCCACACTGCCGCGCCGCGCCCTTCTGAAGGGTACCGGAACGCTGGCCTTCCTGATCGGGACGACCGGCCTCACCGGTGTCACCACGGCGGCCCCCGCTGCGGCAGCCGAACCGCTGGCACCCGGCATCTGGGTGACGATCGCCGGTGACGGCCTGACGACGATCGTGTTTCCGATGACGGAAATGGGACAGGGCAGCTTCACCGCACTGCCGATGATCCTGGCCGAAGAGATGGATGCCGACTGGGACCGGGTGCGCATCGAGCAGCTCGATCGCGACGACCGCGCCTATGGCAACCCGATGTTCGGCAACCTGCTCTATACGGCGGGCAGCTCGGCGGTGATGGCCTACTTCGACCCGCTGCGCAAAGCGGGCGCGCAGGCCCGAAAGCTGTTGATGCAGGTCGCCGCTGAGCGGTGGGAGGTCCCGATCTCCAGTCTGGCGACCGAACCCCACACCGTGCTGCACGCGGCGTCCGGCCGACGCCTCACCTATGGCGAGATCGCAGCACTGCCCGGCCCGACCCCGCCCGTTCCGGAGATCACGGAGGCGGAGCTTAAGCCGCGAAGCGCCTATCGCCTGATCGGCCGCACCGTGCCCCGGCGCGACGTTCCGGCGAAGAGCCGCGGAACCGCGGAATACGCGATCGATGTCCAGGTGCCGGGCATGCTCTATGCCGCGGTGCTGCGCAGCCCCGTGGAAGGGGAAATGGCGCTGGAGGTCGACGCGTCGGAAACGCTCGGCCTTCCCGGCGTGGTCCGCACCGTCACGCTGCCCGACGGGATCGCGGTGGTCGCCGAGCGATTGGAGGCGGCGTTCGCGGGGCGCGACCGGCTGTCGGTCCGCTGGAGCGAGACGGCGCCGGCCCGCAGCTTCGACAGCGAGACGACGCTTTCGGCGTATGAGGCGGCCGCCGCCGATCCGGACCGGGACGCGGCCGTCTGGAGCGAAAACGGCGACGCTGCCGCCGCCATCTCCGGGGCCGAGCGTGCCGTCCAACGGACCTATCTTTCGGACTACGCCTATCATGCGCAGATGGAGCCCATGGCGGCGGTTGCATCGGTCGATCCGGACGGCAAGGGGGCGGAGGTCTGGGCCGCGACACAGACCCAGACGCTGACCACCCACACGATCGCCGAGGTGCTGCAGACGAGCCGTGATCGGGTGCGCCTGCACATGCTGACCATGGGCGGCAGCTTCGGCCGGCGCACCGCGCTGATGCAGGAGTATGTGCGCGACGCGCTCTTGGCCTCAAAGGCCGTGGGCCGGCCGGTCAAGGTCGTCTGGACGCGCGAGGACGACCTGAAGCACGGCTGGTTCCGCCCCGCCGCGGCCCAGCAGCTGAGCGGTGGGCTGACCGCCGATGGAACCCTGACCGGCTGGCGTCACCGCGTCGCGACGCCGTCCGTGATCGCATACTTCAACCCGCTGCGCTGGAGGCAAGTGGAGCCGCACGACATCATTTCCATGCGCGGTGCGGAGAGCAAATTCTACGCCATCGACGACTTCCTGGCGGAGCACGTGATCACGGAACGCCAAGCCCGCGTGATCCCCTGGCGGGCGATCGGCGCCAGCTATACCAGCTTCGCCGCGGAGGCGTTCATGGATGAGCTGGCGGAGGAGGCCGGCGTCGATCCGATCGACTTCCGCCTACGCCTGCGAGCCGACAACCCGCGCGGCCGGCGCCTGCTGGAGCGTGTGGCGGAAATGGCAGGCTGGGGCCACGCCAGCGAGGGGCAGACAGCACTGGGCGTCTCCTTCGCCGGATACGGCGACAGCATGGCCGCCGGCATTGCCGAAGTCGCGCTGGACCGCGACAGCGGCCGCCTCTCCGTGCCCCGCTTCTGGGCAGCGGTCGATGCGGGCCTGATCATCTCGCCCGACAACGCCGTGGCGCAGATCGAAGGCGGCATCGTCTACGGCCTCAGCAGCGCCTTGAAAGAGCGCGTCACCCTCGCCAGAGGGGAGGTCCAGCAGAGCAACTTCTACGACTATGAGATCCTGCGCGCCAACGAGGTGCCGGAGATCGACGTGCATCTTGAGGTAACCGACGGCCCGCCGACCGGCATCGGCGAGGTCGGAACCCCGATGACATCGGCCGCCGTCGCCAACGCCTTCCACGCCCTGACCGGCCGCCGCCTGCGCCACATGCCGTTCACGCCGGACCGCGTTCTGGCGGCGCTGGCGTGAGGCGGGACAGGGGGGCTCGCTGCCTCTGGAACGCGCCGCCTCGGGAACGCAATGGGTGACCGGCGCGCTAACGGCTCACGGGGCGCTCCGTGGGTTTCTTCGCCCTCTCCCTTAGCCACGCAGCCGCTGGTGCCACGGCTGGCCATGACCTAACATCCAATTCGGACCCCTCCGATGGGGCCGGCCAGCGGATGCGCCCCATCGGGACCTGCGAGCACGGGTCGGCTTGGATTGCACCGAGATACCGCAAAGCGACACGTCGGAATTGGCGTCGAAAGGCTGCATTGGGCGCTCGCGGCCGGTGTCGAGGGCGGCGGCGTACTGGCGCGCCTGTTCGGGGATGGAAGGCCCGATCCGTGCACCCAGCGCCACTGGCGGCGGGTCGGCATTCAGGAGGTCCATGACTGCGCCGTCGTCGCGCTCACGGTCGAAGGGCAGGACTGCGCGCTTCACATCCAGATCGTGCGCACCCCCGGCGAGGCGGGTTCTGAGCGCATAACCTTCATCGAGCTGCGCGCCGGCAGCGCCGACGCTGAGGCCTGGCTGGCCGCTATGGCCGAAGCGCTATGCTTGGCCTTCGGGCCTTCGGAGCCGCTCGCCGCGGCCGAGCGCTATCGCAAGACGACGGATCGCGTGCAAAAGACCCTGCTCGCGGCGAATGCCGCGCCGGCGCGCCTGCTGCTGGTGCGCCGCGGCGCGATCCGCCCGCGTTGAGCCTCGCGGTCAAGGAATCCGCGACGCCTGCTCGTTGCGCGGGTCGACGACGGTCACAGTCGCCCGGCGATTGGCGGCGCGACCACCGGCGATCTGGTCGAGCTCGCCTCTGGAACTCGCCGTGATCCGCGATGCCGGGATGCCTGCCGCGATCAGCTGCGACTGCACCGCGTCGGCACGTTCCTGCCCGAGCGTGATGTTGTCAGGAGCCAGTCCGACGGAATCGGTGCGGCCGACCACCTCGATCGTTGCCACGTTGCGCGAGGCGACATAGGCCACGATCGGATCGAGCAGGGCGGGATCCAGGATCGAGTCGTCGTTGCTTGAGAAATGTACGTCCACAGGCCCCGGCAGCGGGCGGTCGCTTTCGATCGGACTGCTGCGTCCCGCCGGGTCGTCCAGCAGGCCGAAGCGCCATCCTTCGCCGAGGAAGAAGGCTCGGCGGATCGCCTCTTCGCCGTCCTGACCATGGTTGTAGAGGATGTCGCGCAGCTCCACCGCCTTGTTCACATAATAGTCGTAGCCGCCGATGGTTTTGGCCACGGCGCCCTGGGCGGCGGTGATCTCAGGGGGTACTTGGGCGAGCATCGCATTGACGACCTGTTCGCGAACGCCACGCGCCAGATACTCGGCAAAGCCCTCGGTGAATATATCGCGCGACGATCGCAGATCCTCCATGCGCTCAACCTGGTCATGCAAGTCGCCGTGCTCGAACAGATGCATCGCCTCGTGAACGACCGTATGGGGGATCTCCTCGGTCTCGAACGCCCGCCCGAGCTCGACCGTGCCGCCCCCGGCGACCGTCGTGTTGTAGGTGTCGAAAATCTGGGCGCGTTCAATCATCGAGAACGGCGGCCCGTCCCACCAGCTCCCGCGGTGGGTGGTCGTGAACGCGGTCCACCACGCCTCGGTGATCCCACAATAGGGCGCCAGGAAGTTCCGCAAGGTGTCGTTCTCGCCCGAATACCAGGCCAGGAACTCGCCCACCGCGCTATCGCTGGCCGTGAAAGCGCTGGCATACGACGTCGCCTTGACGCTGACGCCGGACATGAAGGTCGCGGCAGAGCGTGACGGGGCGTGCGGTGCGTAGTGAGCGTGAATGATCGGCATCGCCGCGCGGGCCGCGGAGTCTGCCACAGCCATCGGGTCGGCGGCCGTCGACGGTGTCAGGCTCGGCACATCGGCGCGCAGTTGTGTCGCGACAATCGGTACGACCATGTGCTCGAAGCCAGCGGGCGGTGCGGTGCACGGAGGGTTCGCGCCGCCGGTCGGAAACACGGTGGACTCCAGCGCCGCAGTCATCGGCCCGGGGTCCGTCGTCATGCCGTGGCGCTGGCGGTCGGTCAGCGCACCGCCGGTGAGCGGGGTATAGCTGGCGCCGACCGGCGCGGGCTGTGTCGCCGGGGGGGCGGAAACGGCCGGATTCGGCGTCGTCAGTCGGCGCGGCCGGAAGCGGTCGCCGGCATGGGCGGCCACGCCCGGCGGCTCATTGGCCGGGCGCGGACGAGAGGCGGGGCCGCGGTTGGTGCCGCGCTCGCCTCTTGTCGGCCGCCCTCCCCTGTGCGTGTGCTCGAATGCCAGGTGTCCGGACATCTCGACTCCCTGGTTGTTCCATCCCGGCTGTCCGCAGCTCGTCCGGGCCGCCGATCCGGACAAAGTCGGTGCCACCTTCAAACGTGGACGCCAAGCGTCAGAGTCGATCCACCGGCAATCGACCTACAAAATCCATCGCCAATTCCGTACCGGAATGATCCTCGTGCCCAGTTCACGAGGGGCTGTCCGTCAGGGACGTCCCGTTCCGGATTATGTTGCACCCTGATGGGCCCTTCAAGATCGTCACCGGCCACTGCGGGTCATAGCGCGTGACCGGGCACCTGACCGGAGCCGGATGGTGAGCCGTCGGTGTCCGCGCAAAGAGGCATTACATAGCCGTTGCGCATCCACGCCGACCGACAGAGGCCATGTCCGACCAGCAATGAATGGGAAGCGATCGGGAGACCGCTGACGTGTGCGAACAGAACCATGCGTCCGGTGTCGCACTGAGATATGGCGCGGCCCCAGAGATGCGGCGGCTCGCCGATGTGCAAACTGCTAGCGGAGTCCGACCACAACCCTGAGGCCGGCTCTCGGCCCGGAGCGGACGCGGAGGACCCCAATCCACCAATTCTGAAACGCGCCCGAAGCCGTCAATCCCCAGTTAGGCGATATCGCCCGATAGCTCCCCATTTAGTTCGCTTGGCCAACGATCAAGCCTGACGCAGGCAACCCTCCGCCGTCCTTCGAGTATTCCCTTAACCAGGCGGTGCGTACCATCGAGCACGTGCCCATCCGGCGACAAAATCAAAGGAATGCTTAAGTCGGCACTTTGCGTTCTCTTAAAATGATCAACAATCGATTGAAGATTCACCTCTTCAGTGTTGATAAACCATGTCATCTCCTTCAGATCAAAATGCGAAATCGGGATTTCCTTGATTGGCAGGTCTCGCGCCATCTCAAAGATTTCCCGAACGTCAAAGACTAATACGCGACCATCGAACTTAAGCGAGCAGACTTGAAAAGACATCATCATTTCGCGCTTGCCCGTCTAAGATCATCATCCATGCGCGAAAAAATGTGTTCATAAATGGCAATAAGAGAATTGCAGTGAACGCTCTCATTGCCAAATTCTGATGAACTTCTATAACGGTGCGGAAGATATCCTCCGCCACAGATTGAAAATGCATGACAATCCAGGCAGCGCCGAGGTAACACTTTTTGATTCTGCAGACACTTCTGCATCAGCGGCTTTGCACGAGCACAAGCTATAGAATGATCAAATACATTGCATCCAATATTATTAAATCCGTCACGACTAATCCTTAACACATCCAGAGGTTCTATCTCTCCATCGGTCTCAATAACTAATTCCGAAATAGGTTGAGGTCCAAGTGCATCAATACCCGATGGACGTCCAAATATGCCATTCATTACAGCGTGGAAAAAGCGAATGACAATCTCTGGATCGTTCATGTTATACCATCGATCAAACAGCTCAATGTAGTACTCGGCCAACTTCTCGCTCGGCCAGGGAGGTGGGTTATCATGATTATAGTCTGGCAGAAGAAAATCAAACTTCTTGACACCAAGATTCAAGAAGTGTTCAAAAATTTCGACAGAGCGATAGATTGGATTTGAAACAATCAATACTCCCCATTTTCCACTCAGATTCGATCGACTACTAAGACGTAAAATGGCATCCTCAACACTTCTGTACGAGCCTCTTCCTTTATGATCTACGCGAAATTTATCATTTATGTAACTTGGACCGTCAACACTTATACCAAATGAAATCTCGTTACCGAATAGAAAGTCAATCCATTCATCATCGAGTAGCAGTGCATTTGTTTGCATTGCAAACTCATACTCGACAACATTCGAAAATACATCTGACGCTTCTTTAATCAACCATCTATACCAATGCCGCTTTTGCAGTAAAGGCTCTCCACCATGTAGCGTAATTACGATTTTCTTGATCTGACTTTGTTCAGAGTAATCCCTAATACGGAGCATGGCCTCAGATGCTGTTTTCTTAGACATAAGGGGCGGCCTTCTCTTATAAGACTGGTCACCCAGATTGTACATATAGCAGTAGCTACAGTTTAAGTTACAGTTGCTGGCAACTTTAAATATGAAGAGGCGCGTTAAGTCATCACAGATGCGCGACATAACGCGCCTCGCTTTTAGATCTTGACGTGGAGGCTGAACAACTGTGGCGACACTTTTCCGCTAGCAATGTCACCAAGAATCTTATTCACTTCTTTGATTTTCTCTTCATTTATCTGATCTGCCTTCAATTTTAGTTCTTTCTTGTCGGCCACTGACTGATCCTCCCTATCTAGAGTTGGCAGAGAGGAGAAGGTTTGATGGAAAAACACCGACTGTCAAGTGTTTCCCGACGTCGATATTACGCTAATCAAATTTATTTGGCGTTCCGATATCGACCATGGCGTGTGACCGGTGCGTCGGGTTGATAAGTGCTAAAGGGAGCTGAGGGTCGACATGCCTGGGGGAGGGCAAAGGGCTAGTGGTGGAAATCAGACGAAAGAGTCCGGCCTGAATGGCTGAATTCCAAGGCCCGCGAGCGGGATCGAGTGTTCGTTCCGTGTGATTCCTACCACTAGGCTGCTGACCGGCCCGCATCACCGCATCGATTGCGGGATGGGCACTGGCCAGGGTCCGGCTGCCGAGCAACGATTCGGGATATTGGCCTGGCGCGATGTCCGGCGATCGCCGGCGCGCAGCACTTCAATCAGGTCTGGGGCAAGGCTTAGAAGGCGGTAAGATTTCGGCTCTTCGATCCGGTCAGCCATCTGCGGAGTGCCGAAGCGGACATTAACGCGAAGCAAGATCTAGCCGCGCTTCGGCCGTGCGCGAGAGTCCCTTTGGCCGTTCGGGTCGTTGTGAAGCGCCATCCGCAGGGAGTCGGCTGGATGACGGAAGACTGAGACGCGCTGATCGCCATACGAATTAGAGCCACAGGACATAACACCGATGGCTGTTGCTGAGTCCGAAGCAGATATCCCATCCCAATCCGGCCATCGTCAGCTCAGGGCCGGAGGCAGACTATCCGGCAGGGCAATGCTGACACAGAGCTTCGGGTCATCCTCGGTCGCGGGGCATTGAGACCGGCATTTCCGGTTGCGGAGTCGAACCGGTCCTCCTCCTCCTCCGCCGCGCCCGAAGTGCTGCTTGGCGGCGTGTCTCGAGCGCAGAGACGGGACACCGAAACGTCACCTCACGCTATCGGCTGCGGACCTGCAGGGCCTCCGGGGCCGGCTCCAACCCTAGCCTTCGGTAGAAACCATCGGCTTCGGGGCACGAGAGGAGCAGCAGCTTTACCTCTTCACCGCCAGCCGACTCTTTGAACGCCTCCATCAAGGCGCGGCCGATGCCGCGGCGGCGCCACTGGTCGTGCACCGCGATGTCGGCGAGATAGGCGATGGCGGCGAAGTCGCTCCAGCCCCTGGCGACACCCACCAGCTGGCCCCCACTGCGGGCGGTGACGATGACGTTGCTGTGGGCGAGCGCTTTTGTCAGCAGCCGCAGCGATGCCTCGTCGCTGGCGGCGGCATAGCCGGCGGCGACGAACAGGTCCAGCACCTCCGCCGGGTCGGGGCGTCCGTCGGCGATCGCGACCGAAGGCCCGGCCTCGGCCGGCGCCACGTCAGCCGGTGGCGGCGAAGATGGCATCGGTGACGTCGTGGCGGAAGGGCTCGGATTTCAGCCAGGTGTTGCAGCCGAGCCGGGGCAGGAAGGGGCCCTCGTTCGCCATGGTACAGGTCGGCACCTCTTCCTTCGCCAGCGTGAGTTCCACCGTGAAGTCCAGGTCGCTGCCGACATAGAGCTTGGTCAGCTCGACCAGCTCTTTGAAATCCTCGCCGTCGGGCATGAAGCTGGCGAACTGAGCATAGGTCAACGGGCCCAGCGCCAGCGCGAAGTTGCTGGTGACGTCGTAGCTCCGCTCGCCGACCACGGCGTCGACACCCAGCTGGCAGAAGGCGCCCTTGGGCATCTCGCGGCTGGGCAGGACCGACCGCGAGTCCACCGCGATGGGCAGCCACTGGCCCTGGAACTGGCGCACGCTGACGGGCTGGCCGAAATAGTCGCTGAGCAGGTTCTCCAGACCCACGGCCGACCGCCGGCGACCGCCGAACAGCCCGGCATAGTGAAACAGAGTCTGGTCGTCGACGGCGAGACGGTTGCGCAGCCGACCGGTGGCAAAGCCGATCGTCGCCTCAAGAATGCGGCTGACCGGGTCGGACCCGTCGCCATCCGTTTCCTCGTAGGACGGCGCGAGGCGGTACTTGCACCAGGCGCGGTAGAACAGCGAGACGGTGCGGTGGTTGAAGATGTCGAAGAAGCCGCGCAGCGACGGGCTCTTGGCGCGGGCCGCGCGGATCAGTGTCTCGGTATAGTGCTGCGGCAGCACGCCGCTCGGGCCCGTGAGACCCAGGAAGCTGACGCTCATGGCCGGCGGCAGCGGCCGGCCCGGGGCCCGGCCCACCGGCTGCTGGTCGGCAAAGCGCGTCACCGGGGCAGCCGGGAAGCTGAGCGAGGCGGTGGCGGCAAACCGCAGCGGCTCCCGCCGCGGGTCGCCGTCTTCGCCGATCAGCGATGGGCGGTCGAACCGCTCATCGCGGGCATGGCGGCGCGCCTCCGTCTCCAACAGACGCACCGCCTGGAAGAAGTCGAAGCGATACGGCTCCTGCCGCAGGCGCTCGATCACAGAAGCGGCTGGTCGCCTGCCCTTGGTGGCCATCGCTTGAGGATCCCCGGCCGCCCCTTGATCTTGGCGACCATCTGCGTGAACGCGTTGATCGAGCCGTAGAGCGCCATGAACCGCTCCAGCACGGCAGCCAACAGGTAGACGCCGCCGCCGGCAAAGGCCGTGGCATCGAATTCCACCGTCACCTCAAGGCCGCGGCAGAAGGCCGTGACGGCATGTCCGGGCGCCCTGGCGACGGTGCGGCGGTGCGACACGCCGGCCACCCCGTCGATGATCGCGCGGGTTTCCGGGGAGTCCCGGAAATCATAGAGGCGAAGGACCTCGCGCAGGGCATCGGGGCCCAGCTCGTCATCCGTCAGTGAGAGGTGGTTCAGCGTGAGGTGCGACAGGATCCGCCAGCGCGCCCGATTGCCCGCCGAGGGGCGCAGCGTGCCGGTCGGTGCCGTCACGCAGCGGATCGCGGCAATCGCCGCGGCACCTTCCGTCAGCTTCAGATGCGGATGACCGCCGCCGAACGGCAGCTGGCCCGGCAGGTCGCGGTTGACGCAGGTCGTTTCGATCGACAGGACCCAGTCGGCCGGTGCCGCCGGGTCGAAGTCCAGATCTACGATCGAGAGATGGACATCGGTGCCGGGGTCGCGCTGCCCCGATACGCGCCGCGAGGGGTACCAGAAGGCCTGCCGGGCCCGCGTGTCCGCCGCGTGCTTGACGTCGTAGAACGGCAGGAAGGTCCGCTGCTCGCCGCTGGGCGATGTGGCCCGAACGCTGTCGATGGAATAGACCTCCAGGGCCGCGGGCCGGCGGGCATCCGGCACCACGCGGTATTCGAAGTCGGTCTGCGTGAGCTCGATCGGCTCGGCACGCTGGCGGAACAGGTTGACCAGGGGCGTACAGCCCAACAGCAGGTTCTCGGGACCGAGATTGCGTTCCAGATCGCTGGACCCGCGGTCCAGATAGATGAACACCTCCATCCGTTCGCCGGCTTCGATCAGCGTCTTGGCGCTGAGCCCCACCAGGTCGAAGAACAGGAACTTCTCCGGGAAGGTGAAGAACTCCGTCAGCAGCCGGTAGCCCGGCAGGGACCGTGCCGGATAGGGCAGCATGCCCTCGTCACTCGCGAATCCGACCGGCTGGATGCAGGTGGGGTCCAGGATCACCGGGTCCGGATCGTTGACGCCGTCGGCCAGCGCCACGGAAACGACATTGCTGAACAGAAGCTCGTAGAGCGGATAGACCTGCTGGGGCTGGCCGCTGAGGAAGAACCGCAGGCGGTCCGGCGCCAATTGCGTGAAGGTGACGCCGTCTGCAAGACACTTGAGCGTCAGCCGCAGCGAGGCGACGGCCCGGCTGGCGCGCGGGTTCTGCGGTGCGACCAGCGGCAGCCCGGTCAGCCGCACGGTCTCCAGCCCGATCGGCCACAGGTCGACGGGATAACACGTGCGATAGCGGCAGGGCTCCCCGGCCACCGGTTCGGTATCCAGCTCCGCCCCCGCCGACAGCGTGAACGACCCATCCATGTCCGGTGCCGGCTGGAACTGCGCGATCGACATCGAGGGGATCGGCGCCAGGTAATGGGGATAGAGTGTGCCCAACAGGGCGTCGGTCAGCTCCGGGAAGTCGTCGTCCAGCTTCAGGCGGATGCGGGCGTTGAGATAGGCGAAGGCCTCGATCAGCCGGGCGACATGCGGGTCGTCCACCGCGTCGGCCGACAGTCTGAGCCGGCCGGCGACCTTGGGGTTGGCCTCCGCGAACTCGCCTGCCAGCTTCCGCAGATAGACGAGTTCCCGGTTGTAGTAGGGAAGAAGATCGTCAACCATCGCGCCGTTCTGACAGGCTGAAGGTATTGGTCAGCGGTTCAAGCTGGGAATCGAAGACGATCGGCTCCGGTGCCGGTTCCACCCGCATCAGCGCCTCGATGCGGAACCGCATGGTCCGGTCGAGCTGTTCGTCATTCTCATCATCAATCAAACTGACGCGGACCATGGTGAACCGCGGTTCGAATTCCCGGATCACGCGCTCCACCGCTGAACGGAAATCCTCCCGACGGCCGGATGCCCCCAGCTCCACGCCCGTGAAATCGGGAATGCCGTAGTTCAGCAGCGACCGGTCCAGCTCGGTCAGGCTTCTCGGCCAGGACCGGCAGCGCTGGCGGCCGTTCAAGAGATGCTCCAGGTCGCGGCGGACCGACTGGCGCAGTTCGCGCAAAGCCTGGGTGCGCGACAGCGGGGGATCACGCTCCAGCTCCGGGTCCATGTCGACCAGCCGGTCGAGCAGTGACAGCTGGACGCGCTTGTCCGATTCAGCCTTCGCCATTGCGTATCAGCCGACCCGCGCCAGCACTCAGTCCTCCCCCTCGCGCGCGAACACGACATCACCGAGTTGGGTGATGGGCACACTGGTATCGCCGATCAGGAAGCAGCGCTGACCGATACCGCGGACCGGGGCGTCCTCGCCGCCGACCCAGTCGGAGATGCGGCCGAGGCGGGTGCGGTCGTCGATCTCGCCGAACGGCGGATAGATGGTCGGCAGGTAGACCTCGCCTTCGGGGCCCTCCTCCACCTCCATATGGACACGGCGCCACAGCAGGTCGCGGGGGCGCGCCGGCGGCCGGGTGTCGATGGTCAGGACCCGTTCGGTCGGGATCCAATAGTACTTTCCGGTGCTGGTCAGCACCTCGAAGACGCCTGCGGTCAGGTCATCGATGTCCCGCATGTCGTCGAAGGGCTGGCCGCCATTGGTACCGGCGACCGTTGGCCTTGCCTCTTCCGCCTGGCCAACCAGATCCAGCGCCTCAGCCCCCCTGCCGTCGCGCAGGGCGATCGACGCTTCCATCAACAGCCGCATGGCGGGCGTCGGATCGCCCAGGAACTCCGGCACGCGGCCTTCGGAAAAGTACTGCTGGCGCGCCTGCTCCGCACGGATCAGCTGGCGGAAAAGCGCAAGGCCGGCGGCCGCGTCGGGCGCCTGGTCGACGATCACGTCCAGCTGCTTGTCGGCGCGTTCAAGATCGCCGGCGAAACTCAGCAGCTCGGCCAGGAAACCGCGCTTGTTCACATCGTTGGGGTGCGACCGGACCTCGCCGATCGTCACCTGGATGGCCGCCGCCAGATCGCCGCTGGCGTACAACTCTGCGCCTGTCGCCGTCATCCTCTCGTCTCCCCCTGTTCGTGCGTCCGGGTCTTGTGCGGGTCAGCCGGTGGTGGCTGGCAATTCCGTGACCAGTCTAAAGCTCGAGATGATCTGGTCGAGCTGGAAATGAGGACGCAGATGCACCGTGGCCGTATAGCTGCCGGGCGCACCCGGGCGCTCCGTGACCTGCACCTGGGCTTCGCGCAGCGGATAGCGCGCCTTCATTTCCGGCCCGGCCTCGTCGCTGCCGAGCAGGTAGTTCTGCAGCCAGCGGCGGATCGCCGTCTGGCATTCCTCCGGGCTCTTATAGGTGCCCACCCAGTCGCGCGCGATCACCTTGACGTAGTGGGCAAAGCGGGCGACGCACAGCATGTACTGGATCATTGAGGACAGGCGGGCATTCGCCGTGGCCGCCCGGTCGTTGTACGCCTTCGGGATCTGGATCGACTGGTTGCTGTAGAAGGCCGAAAAGACCGTGTCCTTACAATTCATGAGCGGGATGAAGCCATACTCGCTCAAGATCTTTTCCTGCGTTTCCGATACGGAGACTTCGATCGAGTACTTCACCGCAGCACCCAGCCGATCTGTATCGAAGCAGTGCACCGGCAGGTCCATGACCAGACCGCCGCTGATGCTGTCGCGCGCGGCACCGCGGATATCGGCGAACCAGCCGTATTCGTGGAAGGCGCGAACGACCACGGCACCGAACGCATAGACCGCATTGCCCCAAAGATATCCGGTGGCGTCGATATCGCTGACGTCTTCCTGGAAGCAGAAGCCGTCCACACGGCCGCGATCCTGGCCATAGGGCAGCCGCATCAACACCTGCGGCAGCACTATGCCCAGGAAGCGGGCGTCTTCCGTCTTCTGCAGGCTGCGCCACCGTTCGTATTCAGGGCCGCGAAGCGTGCGCTCGATGTCGATCGGTAGCCCGAGCTCCGCGAAGGAGTCGAGGCCGAGCATGCCGGCCGTCGCACCGATGATGAACGGACAGAAGGCCGCCGCGGCCACGGCCGAAAGCGCCTTCAACGCGGCCACATCGTCCGTCGGGTTACCGGCAGACCGTTTATGCTGAATCTGGAAATCGGCGAGCATGATGCCGTAGGGCTCACCGCCCGGCATGCCGAATTCCTGATTGTAGACGAGATCGAACAGCGCGCTCTGGTCGAACTCGATCGCGCGCTCAAGGTCGCGGCAGATCTCCGCCCACCGCACACTCAGAATTTCGACTTTGACGCCCTTGTCGGGATCCGACTGCTCGACGAGGTAGGCGAGCCCTCGCCATGTCGCCTCCAGCGCCTGCAGGCGCGGGTGGTGGAGGATGGCATTGACCTGATCGTTCAGCAGACGGTCGATCAGCGCGATGTCGCGGTCTATGGCGGCCAGCAGCGCTTCGCGATCGAGCCGCTGGCGCCAGTCGAGACGGCCGTCGAACCACACGGCCAACTTTTCGGCCGGCGTTGTGGCCGCCAACAGCCGTTCGATCACGCCGTGGGCGGGACCGCCCCGTAACCCCCGAGGAGCGACAGGCCGACGGAGAGAGCGTCCGGCACCCGTATCCGGAAGCCCCGCCTCCCCGTCAACCGTATCGATCGTCATGGGCGAAGATGATCATCAGAGCGTGTGCTCAGACGCCCTGCGGAATCCTCGCAACCATGCGCATGGAGGTCGTCAGTTCCTCGAACTGCAGCCAGGGCCGCATCCACGCCACCGCATTGTAGGATCCGGGGGCGCCCGGGACCTCTTTGACCTGCACCTTCGCTTCCGCAAGCGGATAGCGGGCCTTGATCTCCTGCCCCGCGTTCGGATTGGCGTTGATGTAGTTCTTGATCCACCGGTTCAGCCAGGCTTCGCAGTCCGTGACTTCCATGAACGAGCCGATCTTGTCGCGCGCCATGACCTTCAGGTAATGGGCAAACCGCGATGTCGCCATGATGTACGGCAGGCGGGCCGAGATGGCGGCGTTGGCCGTTGCCTCGGGCCGGTCGTACTTCTTCGGCTTCTGCGTCGACTGGGCGCCGAAGAAGACGGCGTAGTCGGTGTTCTTGTAATGACAGAGCGGCAGGAAACCGAGCTTCGACAGCTCTGCCTCACGCCGATCGGTGATGCCGATCTCCGTCGGGCATTTGCTGTCGGTGTCGCCGTCATCGCTGGTGAACACATGCGTCGGCAGGTTGTCGACCTTACCGCCGCCTTCCGCACCGCGGATCGCCGTGCACCAGCCGTATTTGGCGAACGCGTCCGTCAGCTTGGTGCCCATGACATAGGCGGAGTTCATCCAGCAGTATTCTTGGTGGTCCATGCCCTTGGCCACGCCGCGCTCGTCGAAGCGACCTTCTTCGTAGTCGAACTCCTCAACCAGCTTGGTTTCCTGTCCATAGGGCAGGCGCGCCAGCACGCGCGGCATGGTCAGCGTGACGAACCGCGAATCCTCGCTGTCCCGGAAGCTGCGCCACTTGGCGTATTCCATGGACTCGAAGATCTTCTCCATGTCGCGCGGCTTCGACAGCTCGGTCATGCTCTCGAACCCGAACATCTTCGGGCTGGCCGCCGATATGAAGGGCGCGAAAGCCGCCGCCGCCACATTCGAGACGTTGGTCAGCAG
Organism: Anaerolineae bacterium; assembly: GCA_028285185.1. Classification (GTDB taxonomy): domain Bacteria; phylum Pseudomonadota; class Alphaproteobacteria; order DSM-16000; family Inquilinaceae; genus JACKIG01. The sequence goes on from JANQQD010000169.1 coordinate 29,888, forward strand.
TTCGACATCTTCGGGGTGGTTTGTGAACTCGTAATCACCGATCAGCGCACCATAGGGTTCGCCGCCGGGCGTGCCGAACTCGTTTTCGTAGATCTTCTTGAACAGCTGGCTCTGGTCGAACTCGACCGCCTTGCTCAAATCCTTGTAGAGTTCGCGCTTGCCGACGTTCAGGCAGCGAATCTTGAGCGTCGAGCTGGTCTCCGTGTTCATCACCAGGTGATGCATTCCGCGCCAGGAGCCTTCCAGCTGCTGGAACTTCGGGTGGTGCATCACGGCGTTGAGCTGCTTGGAGATCTTCGCGTCGATCGCGGCGATCGCCTTCTGGAAGGTCTGCGCCAGGTTCTTGTCGAAGGTGACGGTCCCAGACAGCGCCTCTTCCGTCAGCGTCTTCAACAGCGCCTGGGCACGGTCCGGCTCGGTCTGCTTGGTGGCGGTGATCGCCTGGTCCAACAGACTGACGGCTGCTTCCTCGGTGGCGGCAGCCCCTTGGGCTTGTTCTTCAGCGCTCGACATCACTCGGCATCCTTCTTCGGCTCGGCCTCAACACCGAGGGACGACGACAGATCCTTCAGATCGTCCTCGCTCTGCAGAACCTTCTCCAGAAGACCCTCGAGTTCTTCGGACCGGTCGACCTTGCTCATGAGGTCGCGCAGCTCGTTGCGGGTCTCCATCAACTTGCGCAGAGGATCCACCTGCTCCACCACCCGGGCAGGTTCGAAGTCGTCCATGCTGTTGAATTTGAGGTCGACGGCCATCTCACTGCCGTCGTCGGCCAAGGTATTCTCGACTTTCATGTTCAGACCCGGCGTCATACGGGCCATGACATCATTGAAGTTGTCGCGGTCGATCTGAATGAACTTGCGATCGCGCATCGGCTTCAAAGGTTGCGTCGGGTCGCCGGAGAAGTCTCCCAAGACCCCGACGACAAAAGGCAACTCGCGTTCCACCACCGCGCCCTCGGTCTCGACCTCGTAGGTGATGTGGACGCGAGGTTTGCGGACCCGGCTTAGTTTGTCGTGGATACTTGCCATTGCGTCGTCTCCCGATCCTCACGGTTTCCCGACAATGGCCCGGAAGCCTTCGAGGTGCAAGCATTTCACCGCCGCATGCACGAAGTTTCACGAAGATTTGCCGCACCTCTGTCGGCGGTAATCGGGGCGTACTCGCTACTCCTCCTCAGCCGGTGGACGGATGCCGGACGCCAGCAGAAAACGCTGCCTGGCATCGCCATCGGGCACCAGTTCCGCCAACAGTTCCTGCAACGTCATGCGCCCGCGCCGGACCGTTTCCTCAAGCGTGTAGGCGATCGGCGAGTGCGGCTCGTTCTTGCGGAAGAACTCCGCGATCTTCAGCAGTTGGCGGAACGCATCCTCACGCGTGACAAGGTCGCCGACGGCCCCGCGTACGACTGTACCCGCCGCTCCGCCGGCGTCCGTCTCACCGGTTGCAGCGGCCGCCTCCTCCTCCGGTGCGTCTTCGGCCTGGGGTACGGCCATGGCCAGCTTGTCGCGGCCAATGAACTTGACCAGCTCCAGCACCGTGTCGAGCTCGCTGCGGATGTTGGAGTATGGCGGCGACATGTCTCCGCAGCGTTCGTAGAACGCGTCGTTCATCTTGCTGAAGGCTTCGGCCGCTTGTTCCAAATCTGCGACCGTCTCCACGAAGAACTCCGTAGGTGTATCGCGAACGCTGTCCAGGATGCCGTCGACGGTAGGCGCGCCGTCCTCGATGCGCTTCTGGCGCCGCTCCTCATCCACTATCTGGGCGACATCGCTGGCGATCTTGTAGTGCCAGGCAGCGAAGGAGCCGTTCGATCCGTCCGTCAGCGGCACCTTGCGGATGGGCTGGATCAGCGTGCCTTCCGCCCCCTCGCCGTTGAGGCCGGTGATCGGGGCGACCTTGGTCTCCAGACCGTCTTCATCCTCCAGCGGATAGAGATTGTCCCAGAATCCCTCGACCAATCCGGTGATCAAGCGGAACCCGTCGCGCAGGCCCGCGAAGCCGCCGGCGCGGACAAGCGCCTCGGTCAGCCAGCCAGCCACTTCCAGATCTTTGGTCTGTTCGCTAATAACCTGCGGAGCAAGGTCGATGATCGTACCCCACTCCTCAGCCATACCGGCGCTCTCTTCCTCGCTGGTGACACTGCGTTCGGCGGCCCGGGCCGCCGACCGTGCGTCTTTCAGCTTGTAGTAGACGGAGGTGGGCGAGGAATCCTCACGGATATCCGGGCCCGCCGGGTTGTCCCCGTCGATCGGTGAAAGGAGCGTCTCGAAGTCGAGAATGTCGGGTGTGGCCATGTGCGGAGGTCTTATGACTGTTGATGACGGTTGCAGATGCGTGCCGGAGCTCCGCTGCCCGGTGAGTCCCCTTCTCGGCGCGCGTGCGGTATGAATCGTAGCACAGCGCCCGGCGGCAAACGACCCGCGATGGCAGCAGCCGAGCAATGACGTCCAAGGAGGCCGTGCGCTGACGATGGCAGGCGGTGAAATGGCAGAGCGCCGGGCGAAGGCACTCGAGCCCCTGTTTCCGGGCACGGCGCTGCTGTCCCAACTGGCGCCTGCGCATTTGTCCCTGGCCGCGCGACTCTGCGGTGTCATCCCGCCCCGTACCGGCAAGCCCCTGCGGTATCTTCTGATCGGCGTGGAAGACGCCCGCATTCCCGCCCTGCTGGCGGCATCGCACCCGAATCTCCGCTTGGTGGCGGTCGATGCGGATCGAGACCGCCTGTCAGGGGCCGACAGGTTGCTGAGCGAGCTTAGGCTCGACAATGTCAGACTGGACCGCATCGATCTGGGGACAGCGGACGGCCATGTTCTGCCTGACGCCCCATTCGATATGGTGGCGATGCCTGCACTCTATGCCCGGCTCGATACCGGGGATCGGCGCCGGGTGAGCGGCCTGCTGCGCCGTGCGCTCGCCCCCGGCGGCCTGGTGCAGATCGGCTATCCGGCCATGCCCGCGTCCGGGGGGCTGATGGCGGCACAACACTTGATCCGCATGGCTGCCCGGGGCGACGAAGACTGGGAGGATCGACTTGGCCCTGCCATGGAGCTGATACAAAGGCTGGCGCGCGCACGCGCACCGGCTTTGGCGGGCAATCTATGGCTCGGGGCGACACTACAGGCTTGGCGTGCCGGCCGCGCCGATGCGGTCACGGAGACATGGCTGGGCCGGCCATGGCACGCGCTCTTTCACTGGGATGTCGCGCGGGAGTTGGAAGGCGCGAAGCTGGTCTATGCCGGCTCGACCCTCGGCACGCCGGCCCCGCTTCCCGACGCCCTGGCAGAAGTCACGCGGAGCGCGGGCGGCGGAGCGACCGACGAGACACTGGCCGACTATCTCCGCGGTGCGCTGCTGCGCAGCGATCTCTACATCCACGGGTCGCGCCCGGCAGCGCCGGAGGGATTGCGGGCAGAAGCCGAACGTGTGCCGCTGGCGCAGGCACAGCCCCCGAAGGAAGCCCTGATGAGACTGGCGCGCCGTCTCGGCAGCCAGCAGGCGGCAGCCGACCTGCAGCCGCTGCTGGCAGCGCTCGCGGCCGTGCCGAGACCGGCAGAGGCGCTTGTGTCCCTGCAGCCCCCGGGCCCGCAACGCCTATCGGCCGAACGCCTGGTCCGACTGCTGGTGTCCACGGGCGTGGCCCAGCCCATTCCGCCCGGCGACCGACGGTCGGCAGCGGTGGCGGCGACCCGCGCCAATGCCGCCGCCGCCCATGCCGCGGTGGCCGAGGATGCGTCTGCCCGCGGGCTGTTGATATCGGGCAAGACTGGGGCTCTCGGAACGGTCGACCCCATCCAGCATCTGACCTATCTGGCTTTGGCGACCGGCAGTGCCCCGTTCGTCGACGCGACACTTCCTTTCGTCGAACGGCGTCTCTACCGGCTGACCGCGACCAGCCCCGATCCGGACGGGCTGCGTGCGCACATCGCCACGGTGCTGCAGAACCAGTTGCCGGTCTGGCGCCGCCTCGACATGGTCTGAGCGGCAGCAGGACGCGGTCTCGTGGTCAAGCAGCCCATGGCCCCGGCCGCTGCGTCGCGCTAGAACTGGGAACTCTGTGTTCACACCAGCCCTTCGGTCATGGCCAGCGACATACCCATCTATCGGCGGATCAGCGAAGACCAGACGGCGGAGCTCGCAGATGTGTTCCGCCTGATGGCGGACCCCACGCGCCTCCGGATCATCCTCTTCTGCCTGGATCATCCGAAATCCGTAAGTGTGATGGCCGAATCGCTGAAGCTCTCGGCATCGCTGGTGAGCCACCATCTGCGCCTGCTGCGGGCCAGCCGGCTGATCCAGTCGCGCCGCGAAGGCAACCGGGTGTTCTACATGGTTACCGACGAACACATTCGGCGAACCCTGACCGACATGGTCGACCATGTCGCGGAAACCGAAGGCGACGATCTCTAGCCGCCAGTTCCCATGCCCGCCATGGTCTGTGCGGCGTCGTGCCAGCGACCTTGGTTTTGCCATAGACGGATGGGCCAAATGCGGCCAGCCGTTCGTCGAAAGATCGGAAAACGGGAGATCCCCAGATGCGTGCGATTCACTCTTGGGTCGGTTCCGTTGTCGTTGCCGTCGTCGCCGGCCTCAGCCTTGCGACCGCTGCGCAGGATATTCTGGTCGACGAAGGCGAACCAGGTGTCACGATCTGGAACGCACCGGCCGGGGCGGAGATCGAGCTGACGCTGCGGCGGGACGGCGAGGTCTATTGCGAGCGCGCCGGCATCGTGTCAGGCGAGCCCAACGCCGCGGGCGCCCAGGTATTCACACTCTGCCGCATCGACGATGCCGATTTCGGGGGCACCCACATGTGGGTGGTCGAGGTCGAGATGCGGGGCGAAGGCGGCAGCATCTCGTCAGGTCGTATCGGGATGGAGGTCGAGGAAGTCCTCGGCGGATGCTTTCCGTCCGTGACGCTGGGCACGCCGGCGACGATCATCGTGCAGCAGGTCTGCGGCTGACCCCTGTCGGTGGCCAGCCACGGGAACGGCAACCCGTCAGGAAGATGAATGTATGTCGGATGCCGTTCCGGCCCCACGACCTCGAATTGGTCCATCCGCGAGACGTAGCGGCAAAGCGTACCTTCCTGGATGTCGAAGTATAGGCCTTCCAGCTTCAGCACGCCTTCCTACACCCGCTCCAAGATCCAGGGAAAGCTCATCAGGTTGTCCAGCGACTTACTTCTGATCTCCGTGTGACTCAGTCTTCTGTCGGGGGAAACCACGTGAGTGAGGAGTGATGCAACGAGATGAGAACACGCCCATCCAGCTTGTGATAGGCGAACGTATAGTCGGCGCGGGTGGCGTTGCCGTCGCCGTCGATGAAGGTGTAATGCCCCATGTCCTTATAGCCGAGCCCCCCTGCC
>JANQQD010000176.1 GCA_028285185.1 Anaerolineae bacterium
GAACCCGTCGCAGGCTGATGGCAGTCCAACAGAGGGGAGGCAGAAGATGGCCCGTTTCCTGTCCGCCACAGCGGCGGCAACGACGTTCCTGGCATCCGCGTCGCTAGCCTTTGCGCAAGACGTTCAGCCGCCGGCGGACCTGGTCGAGTCCGGCATGCTGACCTATGGCGTCGCAGCGACCTTCGCACCTTACGAGTATATGGTCGATGGAGAGCTGACCGGCTTCGACATCGAGTTCGGTCTGCGCCTGGCCGAGGCCATGGGGCTGGAGGTCAACCCGCAGAACATGGAGTTCAACGGCCTGATCCCGGCACTGCAGGGCGGCCGCCTCGATATCATCAACAGCGCCATGTACATCAATGAAGAGCGGGCCGAGCAGGTGGATTTCATCCCCTACATGCTGGTCGGCAACGAGATCGTGGTGGCCAAGGGTAATCCCCACGGGATCGGCAGCCGCGACGACCTGTGCGGACTGACGATCGCGGTGACCCTGGGCGGCATCCAGGAACGCTATGCGCGTGAAGATGCCGAACGGTGTGCGGAGGCCGGCGAGGCCGAGATCACCGTGATGACGCTGCCGACCGCTCAGGACAGTGCGCTGTCCGTGCGCCAAGGCCGGGCCGATGCGTTCTTCAACTCCACCCCGGGCGCCATCATCCAGGTCAACGAACTTCCGGACGTATTCGAAATCGTAGGCGAGACTTTCGAAGCGACGACCCAGATCGGCATTGCCGTGCCCAAGGGCGATGAGGACACCGCCCGCGCCATCCGTGAGGCGATCGAGGTCGCGGTGGCGGACGGCACCTATGCCAGCCTGATGGAGAAGTACAATCTGCCGCCGAGCGTGGCCTTGTTCTGACACCATTTTCCCGGCCATGCGCCGGACCGGTCACGTCTCGCGTGGCCCGTCCGGCGTGTTGCCGTGCGCTTGCTTTATTGAGGGCCACCGCCTTTGGATTCGCCCGAACTGATCCTGCAGTACGTGTTTTCGCAGCCCTTTGCCGAGGCTGCGGGGATGACGCTGCTGATCACCATCCTGTCGGTGCTGTTGGGCATCGTACTGGGTCTGATAATCGCGATGATGCAGGAATCGCGCGTGGCAGCCCTGCGCGGCCTGGTCGTTGTCTATCTCTGGCTGTTCCGCGGCACGCCCGTGCTGTTCCAGATCATCTTCGTCTTCAACGTGCTTCCGACCTTCGGCATCCTCTTTTCCGGCTTCACCAGCGCCATCATCGCGCTCTCGCTGAACGAGGGTGCGTATATGTCGGAGATCATGCGCTCGGGCCTGCAGGCGGTCGGCCGCGGCCAGCGCACGGCGGGGCGGGCGCTCGGCATGCGCGAGTGGCAGGTGATGCGCTACATCGTGCTGCCCCAGGCCCTGCGCATCGTCATCCCGCCCATCGGCAACCAGTTCATCGGCATGCTGAAGCTGAGCGCGCTGGTCTCCGTGATCGCGGTGGAGGAACTGCTGCTGGTCGCCAACCAGACCGCGAGCGCCAATTTCCGCTATCTGGAGGCACTGGCGGCCGCCGGCATCTATTACCTGCTGTTCACCACCGTCTTCATGCTGGCACAGGCGCGGATCGAACGCTGGGCCGGTGCGCAGAAGCGCTCGCGCACGGCGCCTAAGGTTTCGTTCACCCAGCGGCTGCTCGGCGTCGGGCTGAAGCAGGCGTCGATGCGGTGACCGCCATGACGACACCGCTGATCCGCATCGCAAACCTGAACAAGAGCTTCGGCCCCCTGCATGTGCTGCGCGATGTCAGCCTGGATGTGACCGCGCGCGAGGCCGTGGTGATCATCGGCCCGTCGGGCTCGGGCAAGTCGACGCTCCTGCGCTGCATCAACCTGCTTGAGCCGATCGACAGCGGCTCCATCCAGTTCGAGACATCGAAGATCTCCGCCGACTCCCGCGGTGCCCATCTGCTGCGGCGCCAACTGGGCATGGTCTTCCAGAATTTCGAACTGTTCCTGCACCTCACCGCCTCGGAAAACATCATGCTGGCGCCGATGAAGGTGCTGGGGATGGACCGCGATGCAGCGCGCACCGTGGCCGAGGACCTGCTGACCAAGGTGCACATCCCCGACAAGGCGGACTTCTATGCCCATGAGCTGTCCGGCGGGCAGCAGCAGAGGGTGGCGATTGCCCGGGCTCTCGCCATGCGCCCGAAGGTGATGCTGTACGACGAGCCCACCTCCGCGCTCGACCCGGAAATGATCAAAGAGGTGCTGGACGTCATCCGCGAGCTGAGCCAGGAGGGCATGACCAGCCTGGTCGTGACCCACGAGATGGGGTTCGCCCGCAATGTGGCCGACCGCATCATCTTCATGGACGAAGGCCGCATCATCGAAAACGCGCCGCCGGAAACCTTCTTCAACGGCGGCAGCGACCTGCAGCCCCGGACCGTCCGCTTCCTAGACCAGATCCTCCACCACTGAGGCCCCCCATGCCCTCCCCCGTCCCCCTTCTCGAACGCCTTGTCGCCGTAGACACCCAGAATCCCCCCGGATGGGAGAAGGAGGCCGCCGGACTGCTGGCGGGGGAACTGCAGGGTATCGGCCTGGATGTCGTGCATCAGGAATACCGGCCGGGCCGCACAAATCTCGTGGGCCGGCTTTCCAACGGTGACGGGCCGACCTTCTGCTTTAACAGCCACATGGATGTGGTCCCGGTCGGCGACGGGTGGTCCAGCCCGCCGCTCACGCTGCTCAGGCGCGGCAACCGGCTGTTCGGCCGCGGCGCCTGCGATGCTAAGGGCGCCATTGCCGCGATGGTCGGTGCGACGGAAGAACTGGCGCGAGAGCGCGACGCCTGGCAAGGCACGCTGCTGACCGTTTTCGTGGCCGACGAGGAGGCGTCCAGCGAGGGCGCCAAACACTATGTGCGCGATGTCCCGCCGATCGACTTCGCCGTGATCGGCGAGCCGACCTCCAACGGTGTGGTCACCGCCCATAAAGGCAGCCTGCGCCCCCTCGTGCGCATCCACGGAACGACGGCCCATAGCGGCACGCCGCATCTGGGGGTAAACGCCGTGTTCAAGGCCGCGCGGCTTCTGGGCCTGATCGAGAACCACGCCGAAGTCGTGGCCAATCGACAGCACGCCCTGTGCGGCACCGCCAGCCTGACGGTGACGCGGGCCAGCGGCGGCCATGCCGACAATGTGGTGCCGGAACACTGCGACCTGCTGCTGGACCGCCGCATGGTGCCGGGAGAGAACGAGGCCGACGCCCGGCGCGAGATCGAGGACCTGCTGGCGCTGGCCCGCGACGCCTTCAAGGTGGAAGCCGAAGTTCTCGAATGGCGGCCGACCACCGGAGGACCGTCGGAGACGGCGCGGAACAGGCCGATTGTGGAAGCAGCGTGCCGAGCCTGCAGCCGCCATGGCGGTGACGGCGACACGGTGCATGGCTTCATGGGCGCATGCGATCTGGTGCACTTCAATTCCGTCGGCGCCGAGGGCGTCATCGTCGGACCAGGGTCCCTGGCCGTTGCCCACAAGCCCGACGAATACGTGCCGATCGACGAACTATCCGCCGCCGTCGGCATCTACCGCGACGTCGCCCTGTCGATGCTGCACGCCCGCGGGGCGACGGCGTGACGCCAACCAGGGTCCGACTGTTCGACGCGACGCTGCATTACCGCCCCGGCCTTCAGGTTCACACGGCCAGCTCAGGACCGGTGCCGCATCTGGCCTCGCTCTATCTTGTCGTTGAAGACGCGGAGAGCGTCCGCGGTGTGGGTGAGGTTCGCACCAACATCGCCTATCTCAACGGCCTCTCGACGGCCGAGGTGACCGGTCAGGCATACCGGGCGCTGGAGGATCTGCCCTGGGGCGAAGGGCGCGCCGCCGTTCTCGACACGCTAGAGCGCGACCGCTCCGCCACGGCGCCGGTGCGCGCCCTTGCGGAAACGGCGCTAGCGGACGCGGCAGCACGGAGTGCAGGGTGCGGCGTCTGCGACCTGTTCGGCGTAACCAGGCCCGCCCGCCGATACCACACCAACCAGAGCATCTTCCACGGCGATGACGACGCGATGGCCGCCGCGGCGGAGCGTTACGTCGCCCGCGGATTTCGCCGCCTCAAGATCCGACTAGGATTGCGGCCGCCGGATGCCGACCGCACTGTGCTGCTGCGCCTGCGCGATCGCATCGGTCCGGACTTGGAACTGGCCTGCGACCTCAACGGGGCGTGGCCGACGCGCGAGGTGGAGTCAGGACTGCGAGCCTTTGCGGAAGCAGACTTGGCTTATGTCGAACAGCCGTTTGGCGCTGACGATTGGCAGGCTGTGGCCGAGTTCGCCGAGGGTTCGCCGGTGCCGATCATGCTGGATGAGACCGTAACGTCGCCCGAGGCCGTCGAGCGTGTGATCGCCGCCGGATGGCGCCAGCATGCACATCTGAAGATCGTCAAACTGGGCGGGATCGACCGTGTCGTCGCCTGCGGTCGCCGGCTGCAGTCGGCGGGCATCGGCGTCATGGTCGGCCAGATGAACGAAGGCGGCGTGGCGACGGCGGCCGCCCTGCACGCAGCGCTGGCTCTTACGCCCGACCATGCCGAGCTCTACGGCGCCGATGGGCTGGTCGACGACCCCAGCGGTGGCCTTGACTATGGCGCCGGCGATGTCGGTGTTGCGGGCGCCGCGGGCCTCGGCCTTACATTCGATGAAGCCTCCTGCCATCAAATCGCGGAGTGGACCGATGCCTGATGCCGTTGCCGGCCGAGAGTGCGTTTTCAGCCCCACGGAACTGGAACGGCGCGTTGCGGCCACGCGGGCCGCACTTGCAGTCGCGGGGATCGATGTACTGATTGTGACCGGACCGGAGAACATCTTCCATCTCACCGGTCAGCAGACCCCGGGCTATTACACCTTCCAGGCCCTGCTGCTGCCGGTCGACCAGCCGCCGGTCTTCCTCCTGCGTCAGCTTGAGCTGCTGAACTGCCGGGCGAACACTCATCTCGAGGACTTTGTCGTCTACCAGGATGACGAGAGCCCTGCCGCCGCAGTCGTGCGTGTGCTGGAAGAGCGCGGATGGTCGAGCCGGTCCATCGGGGTGGAGAAGGCCGGCTGGTTTCTGCCCATCCGCTTCTTCGAGCAGCTTCAGGCGACTGTGGCCCGCATAGCCGACGGCTCCGGCATTATCGAGGCGTTGCGCGCCGTCAAATCGGCCGAAGAGATCGCGTTCATCGAACAGGCCGCCGGATATGCCGCAGCCGGCATGACGGCCGGCCTCGATGCCGTCCGTGCTGGCGCCACGGAAAACGATGTGGTAGCGGCGATGCTGCAGGCCGCCGTCGCCGCGGGGTCGGAGTATTTCGGCATGGAGCCGCTGGTCTCCTCCGGCCCGCGCACCGGGGTGCCGCATGGCACCTGGCGGCGCCGGCAACTGGCCGCAGGCGAACCCATGTTCCTGGAGCTGGCGGGTGTTCACAACCGCTATCACGCGGCGCTGATGCGCTCGGCCTGGCTCGGCCCCCCACCGGAAGAGGCGGCGCGCATGGCGGCCGTGTGCGAGGAGGCACTGGTCGCCGCCATGGATGCGGTCCGTCCCGGCATCACCTGCGAGGCCGTGCACAGGGCCTGCCAGGCCGTCATCGACCGGCATGGATTGACCGACGCGTTCCGCAAACGCGCCGGCTACAGCATCGGCACCTCGTTTGCGCCCGATTGGGGGGAGGGCAACATCCTCAGCCTCTATTACGGCCAGACCCGCGAGATCGAGCCAGGCATGGTGTTCCACATCCCCCCGGCACTGCGCGTCTATGGCGAGTTCACGGTCGGGGTCAGCGAAACCGTTGTCGTGACGGACACCGGCTGCCGCGCGCTCAGCGACCTGCCGCGCGGCCTCGCGGTGATCGGCTAGGCAGAGCGCGTTGGCCCTGTTCGTGCACAAAGCGGCGAGCGGGCCAGGCCTGCACACGCGCATGGCAGCGGGTATCGCGCAGGCGCTCAACGTCCCGGACCAGCGCTTGACCCGCCTGATCGTGCCGGTCGACCCGGCCGTCCGGTTCGACCTTCATGCCCGGCAGCATTCGACGGCCGATGGGCGGCTTGTCGAGAACTTCGTACTCTGGGGCGAGCGGAGCGGCCTTGCCGTCGAGACCGCAGAGCCATGGACAACCGATCTGCTGGGCTTGCCCGGCACGGCCGTTGTCGCCGTTGACCCGGCGCTGTTAGCCGACGCAGCAGAGCTGCGCAGGCCGGCCCTCGCGACGGGGCACACATGGGTCGATGTCGCACCCGATGGCAATCTGTCTGCCGAGGGGCAAGACGCGGACTGGTTCGCCGCTTTCACGCGCATCGGCACCGACCGGTATGGTCGCCCGGCTCGGGATCGAGAGGAAGCGCTACAAGATCTGCCCGAAACCGGCCTTACGATCGGCGTCGCTGGCGAGCCCGAGTACCTGGAAGCGGTCTATCCGGCGTTGCTCGCCGCACTTGGCGACGCGGCCGACGCCCAGTCAGTCGCAGTGAATGTGCACTTCACGTCCGCCGATGAGGGGCTGCGAACACCAGATGCGTGCTTCGCCGCGGCCGAAGGTCTGATACTGCCCGGCGGCGCGGACATGGCGCAGGTGCCAGCCCAGATCGGCCTTGCTGAAGCCGCCTTGCGCTTGGGCGTGCCGACGCTCGGCCTCTGCCTTGGCATGCAGAGCATGACGGTAGCGGTTGCCCGCAGCCGCGCCGGCTTGGTCGAAGCCAACCTGGAGGAGGTGGAACCCGATGCGCCGGTCAGGGTGTTCCAGCGCATGACCGATGCGCAGGGCCACCCGGTGCATCAGTTGGGCGACAAGGTTGTTGCCGTCGACCCAGCCAGCCGCCTTGCTGAATTCCTGGACCGCCAAGGGGTAGACCGCTCAAGACTGGTGGAAAGAACCAACCACCGGTACCGTCTGGCACCGCAGTTCAAACCAAGACTGCTCAAGGCCGGCCTGTCGGTGTGTGCAGCCGACCCGGCGACCGATGTGGCCTATGCGGTCGAAACACGGGATGGCCCGCTGTTCCTGGGGTTCCAGGGCCATCCGGAGCTGCGGTCGGCCCCCGCAGACCCCCATCCCGGTTTCGTCGCCTTGATCGACGCTGCGCGTCGCGCAGCCGCTTCCCGCTACGACACTGCCTCCAGCGGCGCCGACGCGGCGCCTTCGGCCTGAGACACGAAGGGAAGGTCAAGCTCGCGCCAGACGGAGACCAGGGCCGCCGTCAGGGCATCGATCATCGCATCGGTATGACAGGGCGTCGGCGTGATGCGCAGGCGCTCCGTCCCGCGCGGGACCGTCGGATAGTTGATCGGCTGGATGTAGATGCCGTGTTCGTTCAGCAGAAGCTCCGACGCGGCCCTGCAGCGGCCCGGATCGCCGACCAGGACCGGCACGATATGCGTCACCGACGGCATCAACGGCAGGCCCGCCTCGCGGAAAGCCGCCTTGGCCCTGGCAGCATTGGCCTGGTGTGCGGCCCGCTCGGCCCCGGAGGTCTTGAGGTGGCGCACGCTGGTTCGTGCGGCGGCGGCGATCGCCGGCGGCAGGGCCGTCGTGAAGATGAAGCCCGGCGCATAGGACCGAACGGCATCGCAGATCGACCGCGACGCGGTGATGTATCCGCCCAGCGTCCCGAACGCCTTGGCCAGCGTGCCTTCGATCACATCCAGCCGGTCCATCACCCCGTCGCGTTCGGCAATACCCGCGCCGCGGGGGCCGTACATGCCCACCGCATGGACTTCGTCCAGATAGGTCATGGCGTCGTAGCGGTCGGCCAGATCGCAGATCTCAGCCAGCGGCGCGATGTCGCCGTCCATGGAATAGACGGACTCGAACACGATCAGCTTCGGCCGCTCGCGGCCTGCCTGGCGCAGCAGATCTTCCAGATGCTCCAGGTCGTTGTGCCGGAAGATGCGCTTTTCCGCGCCGCTGTGGCGTATGCCGGCGATCATCGAGGCGTGGTTGAGCTCATCCGACAGGATCAGGCAATCGGGGATCAGCTTGGCGATCGTCCCGATCGCCGCCTCGTTCGACACGAAGCCCGAGGTGAAGACAAGGGCAGCCGGCTTCCGGTGCAGATCGGCCAGCTCTGCCTCCAGCTCAACGATCGGGTGATTGGTGCCGGAGATGTTGCGGGTGCCGCCCGCACCGGTGCCCATGCGCCCCACGGTGTCCTGCATGGTGCGGATCACATCGGGGTTCTGGCCCATGCCCAGATAGTCGTTCGAGCACCAGACGATCACTTCGCGATTGCCGTCCGGCCTGTGATGGATCGCGCGCGGGAACTGGCCGGCTTGCCGTTCCAGGTCGGCGAAGATCCGGTAGCGACGCTCCTGTTTCAGGCTCTCGATCGCCTGATCGAAGATCTTGTTGTAGGGCATTGTTCTCAGCTCAAGGGTGACGAAGTCGTTCGCTGTGCGACTCCGGCCGGCGCTGGGGAAACGCCGGCGGCTTCGGGTCGAGTGGCGACATAGATACCGACAGCGAACAGCATAGCGGCAACGATGCCAAGCCCCAGGAGATTCAACCCCGAGACAAGCGCCGTGAGGCCAAATGACGCCGCCATTCCCGCCAGTGCCGCCAGCTTCGCGTGGCGCCGGATCACGCCGTTCTCCATGAAGTCCCGGATCGGGCCGCCGAACCGCGAATGCTGGTAGATGCGCCGCTGCCAGCGCGGCGCAGACCGGGCAAAGCACGCCGCGGCAATGATCCAGAAGATCGTCGTCGGCAAGAGCGGTACGACGACCCCAACGGCCCCCACCGCAAACGCCAGCAGGCCGGCCGCCATGAGGCCATGGCGGCGGAGACTGCCGAGGGCGCCCGACGCCCGTAAACCGGTTCCGGTATCCGGCTTCATCCCCTGGTTCATCCCGCTCGCGACGAGCTCCGGCGATGCGCCTGGCGGCGCATGACCAAAAGCGGTTTCTAGCACGCTTTGGTTAATAGAACTATTGCCCAGGCGGCGATTTGCCATGCATTGGGGCGCATGATCACGTCGCCATGTCAGCCCGAATCTACGGATCTGTTACCGATCGTGGAAATCGATTGTCCTTATCGCGACCATCGCTTCCGCCTATCATCAGTTGGCCCCGCATGGCACATGACCAGAGCCGCCCCATGAACCTGCGTGACCTGCAGTACCTGATCGCAGTGGCCGAGAAACGCCATTTCGGCAAGGCGGCAGAAGCCTGCCACGTCACCCAGCCCACGCTGAGCGGCCAGATCAAACGCCTGGAGGAACAGCTAGGCGTGGCCGTGTTCGAGCGGACCAACCGGTCGGTGGCCCCGACCCCGGTCGGGGCAGAGATCATCAAGCACGCCCGCCTTGCGCTTGAGCAGGCGGAGATGATTGAGGGCCTGGCCCAGGCGCATCGCGACCCGCTTGCCGGTCCGCTGCGCCTCGGTGTCATCCCGACGCTCAGCCCCTATCTGATGCCATCGGTGCTGACCCCTTTGCAGGCCTCCTGCCCCCGCATGCGGTTGGTGCTGTCGGAAGAGGTGACGGAGACGCTGGTGGAGCGCCTGAGAACCCATGAGATCGATGCCGCCCTGCTGGCAACGGAGACCGACGACCACGAACTGGCGACGATCCCGCTGTTCGACGAGCCGTTCTGGGTGGCCTATCCGCTCGGCCATCCGCTGCACGACCTCGACCGCGTGATGGAGCGGGACCTGGAGAGCGTCGACCTGCTGCTGCTGACCGACGGGCACTGCCTGCGTGATCAAGCCTTGGCGCTCTGCAGCACCACCGTACCGCCGGGCGACGGCACACAGGCCGATCTCAGGGCGTCGAGCCTGGAGACGCTGTTGAACCTGGTGGCCGCCGGCTTCGGCTGCACATTGATGCCGGCGCTTGCGGTGCGCGGGCCATGGCTGACGGATATGGGCATACTTGCGCGCACGATCGCAGCGCGCACCGCCAAACGCACGATCGGCCTGGTCTATCGCCACAGCTTCCCGCGCGGCGCGGCCATTCACGCGCTGGCGTCGGTGATCGTGCTGAACCTGCCCAATACGGTCACGCCGCTCTATCGGGCCTGACCGTCGGGTCGGGGCGGGCGGTCGTCCGCCGCCCGCACCGAGACACCCGTATGCGGCATCAGCGCACCTGCTGCAGCTGCGCCATTGTGTTCTGGTCGGCCAGCCCGGTGACCGGGAACCCGTAGTATCGCTGGAAGGCGATGATCGCAGAGCGGGTTCGCTGTCCGTAGACACCGTCAACCGGCCCAGGATTGAAGCCCAGGTTCCTGAGATTAGTCTGGATCGACACGACAAGCTGGTTGACCCGCACCACCCGGCCGCGGCCATGGCCGACAGGGTCAGCGTAGGCGCCGGCATCGTTATCGGTGATGCCTGTGCCGCTGCTGCCGCGGCCGTATCCCACGGGATCGGCATAGGCCCCGGTATCGCTGTCGGTGATGCCTGTACCACTGCTACCGCGGCCATAACCAACAGGATCGGCATAAGTCCCGGAATCGCTGTCGGTGATACCTGTGCCACCGCTGCCGCGGCCATAGCCGACAGGGTCGGCATAGGTGCCGCCGTCACTGTCGGTGACACCGGTGTAGCTGCCACGTCCTTGGCCAACCGGGTCGGCGTAGGCGCCGGTGTCGCTGTCGGTGACGGCGTGGGCCTCGCGGCCGCCGCCGACCAGCGCCGTGGCCCCGACGGCCGCCGGCGCAACGGCCTTCAGCAGCGATCGCCGCGGCAACGCATGCCGGCTCTGGATGTCTTCGTCTTTCAGAGTGCCCGGCTCATCTTTCCGCCGGTTCCGATCGTCAGCCATAGCGTCCTCGCCCCCTTCTTTCCCGTCTTCTCCGGCGTGCCCGCCTGGCACGCCAAGCCGTGAGACCTGTCTTGCGAGCCTCGCCCCCCGGCCGATGGCATCGTAAATGGACGACGTCATCCGCCACTATCTGTCGCAACACTTAACGAACAGCCAACGCATGGACCCGGGCCACGCGGGTTAGCCCGTTGATTCCATAGCGCAACCCCGGTTCCGATTACAATCTGAACCAAATGCACCCGATCAGGCAACGGTTCGATGCGTCGCAAGCCCCGATCCGGGCTCGCGACGGCATCGAAGAAAGATCGGGGACGTTAGGCGACGCCGGCACTGGGCCGGCCCTGCCCTACTGACACGCCGCCTCAGTGTTCCAGAAATCGCCGAAATAGGTCGCCACGCAGGTGTCGTCGGCCTGGGCCTGCTGGCTGCCGGGGCCCGCCGCCGGCTCCAGGTCGCCGAGATTGACCGGGCCCTGCTGGTTGCCGCCCGCGGCCGGCTGCAATTGGCCGATGGCGAAGGTGTCGGTGAACACGCTGGTCTGGAACGGTTCGGCCAGTTCATTGGTGAAGAACGCAGCGCCACCCGGCCGATCGGTCTGGCTCTCTGCATTGCGGATCTCGTCCAGCAGGCTTTCGGTATCGGTCGGGAAGGGGTCGAATTCGAACGGAGGCTCGATCGGCGGGCCGATCGTCTCCGGCTGGAAGGCGAAGAACTCGAACGCCGTATTGCCGAAGGGCGGTGAGGTGTTCGCGTCGTCATCGCCGGTCGTCAGCACGACCAGGGTCGGCAGATCGCCAGCCGCGACGCCGTTGATCGACTGTGCGAAGTTGACCGGGAAGCCGGTGCCGTTGGGCGAGCCCCACCAGTTCGCCTGCAGGTCCGGGGTGCCGACACCCAGCTGGTTGTAGCCGAAGCCGCCATTGCCGTCGCCGAAGCCAGTGCCGGGCAGGAAGTTGATCTGCACGAACAGGCTGTCGGGCGACAGGGCCGCACCCTGGTCCACCAGAATGCCGTTGCCGCCGTTGTTGGCGATGAAGTTCTGGAACACCTCCGTCCGGCTGGCGATGTCGCCGGCGAACACGATGCCGTTGCCGCCGTTTTCCAGAAGGAAGTTGTTGTGCACCGCCGTGGTCCCGGTCGACGCGATGCCGCCGTTGAAGCTGATGCCGTTGCCGCTGCCGTCGATCATGTTGCGGCTGACGGTCACGGCCGCATCGTCCAGGATGTCGGCAAAGGCGATGCCGCTGCCGGTGGTTCCACGGATCCGGCCGTCAATGACGAAGTCCGCCAGCACGACCTCCTCCGTACCGTCGTAATCGACGCCGTCCAGCTCGGCCGTGCCGTTGAGGTCGATGGCCACGGTCGATGTGCCGCCGATCGCATTGTTGAACAGGATGCCGTTGACGCCACCGGCGATATCCGTGTTGCCGCCGAAATCGGTCGGCGTGCCGTCGATCGACACGGTCGCCGGGCCGATCACGACGGTCGCATTTGTGAGCGCTTCGGAGAACAGGATGCCGTCGGTGGTGTCGCCGGTGATGGCTGTGTTGCCGGCGATCGTCACGGCGCTGTCGTCCACTGTGCCGTCGAACTCCACGCCTTCTTCGCCGCCCTGGACCGAGTTATTGCCGACGACCGCAACCGTCGCCGTGTTGCTGACCGTGTCGTCGAACTCGATGCCGGTGCCCGTGGTGCCGCGGATCGCTGCGTTGTTCGACACCGTGACCGTGCCACCGGAGATCGCGCCGATATTGATGCCGTCTTCCGCGCCGATGATCGCGGCATTGCCGCCGAACGGGGTCAGCACGCCATCGATCAACACGCTGGCCGTACCGATGGTGACGTCGGAATCGGTCACGCCGTCGTCGATGAAGATCGCATCGAAGCCCTCGCCGAGGATAGCGCTGTTCCCGGCGATCACGATCCTGCTCGTGTCGGCGCTGCCGATCGCGATACCGTCGATGCCGTTGACACCGCCGCCGTCGCCGCCGCGGATCTCGGTGTTGCCGACCACCGCGAACTCTGCATTGGCGGTGATTTCGTCGGCCAAGATGCCTGTGACTGTATCCCCTCGGATCAGCGTGTTGTTGTCCACCGTGAAGCTGCCGCCGGTGATGTCTTGGACAGCCACACCGACGGCGGAACCGACGATGTTCCCGTTGCCGCCGAACTGGGTCAGGACGCCATCGATCAACACACTGGCCGTGCCGATGGTGAAATCCGTATCGGTCAGGTTTCCGTCGACGAGGATGCCGACGTTGCCGTTGCCGATGATGTCGTCATTGCCGGCAATGGCGATCGTGCTCATGTCCGCGCTGGCGATCGAGATGCCGTTGTCGAAGTCGATGACGCCGGCGCCGTCGCCGCCGCGAATTGCGGTGTTGCCGACGACCGCGAACAGCGCATCGGCGGTGATGTCGCCGGCGAAGATGCCGAAGGCGAAATCGCCGCGGATCAGGTCGTTGTTGGCGACCGTGACGCTGCCGCCGTTGATGCCGTCGAAGGTCACTCCACTGACGACGCCGACGATGTCACCGTTGCCGCCAAAGGCCGTCGGCGTGCCGTCGACCGCTACCGTCGCCTCGCCGATGATCACCTCTGTGTCGGTCAGGTCGTCAACGACGAAGATGCCGCCAAAGCCGTCGCCCAGGATCTGCTCGTTCTGCGCGATCACGATGGTGCTGCCGTTGCTCGCGCTGCGAATGGTGATGCCGTCAAGGCGTTCGCCCCGGATCGTCGTGTTGTCCGCGATGGTCAGCGCGCTGTTGTTTGCGGGACCCCGGAGATTGATGCCGCTGACCGTGCCTTGAATCGTCGTGTTGCCGACGATCGAGATCTCGCTCGAGCGCAGAATGATGCTGCTAACCAGGATACCGTTGCCGTCGACTCCGGCTCCCCGGACCAGCGCGTTGTCGGTCACCAGGAATGTGGTGCGGTCGATCTCTTCGGCCGAGATGCCATCGGTCGCCCCGACGATGCTGCCGTTGCCGCCGAAGGCGGTGTCGACACCGTTCACGGCCACCGTCGCAGTGCCGATGGTGACGTCGGACTGATCCATCTCGTCGACGAACTGGATCGCCTCGTCAACGTTGCCAAGGATGTCGGTGTTGCCGGCGACGGACAAGGTGGAGTTGAGGAACCGCTCCCCGAACAACAGCGCATGAAAGCCGCCGCGGATCAAGGTGTTGCCGACCACGGACACCCTGGTATCCGCGGATACCAGGGTGTCGAAGTGCAGGGCGTCGCGCGCGATACCCTGAATCAGCGAGTTGTTGGCGAAGACCAGGTCGCTGCCGGTGATCGTGTTCGTGAAATCGACGCCGTCGTTGCCGCCCTGGATGGCGTTCCCCTCGGCGGCGGACGCACCGCCGACCAGCAGCCTGACATTGTTCAGCAGGCTGGCGAAGTGAATGCCGTCCTCATCGGTGCTGGTCAGCGCGCTGCCGGTGATCGTGATGTCGATGTTCTCCAGCCCGCTGGCGAACCGCACCGCGTCACCGGTGCTGGCGATGTTGCTGTCTTCGATCACGATGACATCATCGTTCTGCAGGATGGGCCGGAAGAGAATGCCGCGCGACGCGATGTCGGTCATCGTCACGTTTGAGATCGTGGTGGTGCCGCTGATCTCCCTGGCGACGATACCGTTGTTCAGATCGTCGAAGCTGCTGTTCTGAACCGTGGCGTCGACTGCCTCGCTGACGCCGGCCTCGCCCAGCTCGACACCGATATTCGCGCCGCTGGTCGTCACAGTGTCGAAAGCGAAGCCGTCGATCGTGACGCCGGAAGGATCTGCGACACCGGAGGTGGCCGAGAACGCAGCCACGTGGAAGCCGTTGTCGACGTCGCCGTTGTTGGCGAAGGGATCGACATCGTCCGTATCGATGACGGTCGTGGCGCCCTGGCCCTGTAGGGTCAGGTCGTCGACCCAGACCTCAACGCTGCCGCCGAAGGTGCCGGCGCCGACGACGACTGTCTGCGGTGCCGCTAGCAGCCCGGCGGCGTTCACGGCCGTCTGGATGCTCTCGCCCTGGACCACGAACAGCGTGGCGATGTCGATCAGCCCCAGCGTGTTATCGTCAGGGAAGTGGACGATCATGTTCTCCGTCGCGATCAGCTGCGCTGGCGTCATGGCACTGCCCAAGAGGCCGCCGAAGGTGACGTTGGTGGCGTCGATCACGGTCGGCGCGCCGGGCTGGAATTCCGCGCCGTTCGCCAGCTCGATATAGTTCGTCGTCTGGTTGGTGAAGGCGATGGTGCCCAGCGTGTCGTTCAGGATGTCGATGCCGGGGCCGGAGAGCCGGATGCCGGTGGCACCGCCATCGAACGTCGCGGCCCCGTTGAAGTCGATGTCGACGCCGGCATTGCCGGTATCGGTCAGCACCTCGAACACCGTGCTGCCGCCCCCGCCGACATAGGCCGCCGCACCCACATTCAGCAGGCCATCGGTGCCGGCGACGCCGGTGTTGTCGACCAAGAGCGCGCCGCCGGTGCCATTGTACGTGCCACCGGTGATCGACAGGGTCGAGGGCGACTGCAGGTCGTCGATCTGGATCGCCTGCTCAGTGGCGAACACCTGGTTGGTGCCGATAGTGACCGTCGCCGTGTCGAGGATGCCGGCGCGGAATGCGATGCCGTCCTCGCCGACGCGCGAACCGGCGCTGCCGATGGCGTTGCCGTTGATGATGAAGTCCGTATCGCCTTGGACGGCGACTTCCACGTCGATGCCGCTGCCGTTACCGCTGCCGTCCATCGTGTTGCCACCGACAGTGACGGTCGTCTGGTTGAGCGTTACGTTGGTCGCGCTGCCGATCGTCACCGTCGCATCGGTGATCGTGGGGGTCCCGCCAGATGGGTCGAAGAACCGGATCGCATCGTTGTTCGTATTGGTGAAGGTGTTGCCTGAGATCGTCACATTGGCGCTATCGATGTTCCCCTCGAACTGAACGCCCCTACCCCCGGCAATATCGCCGTTGTTCGCGATCACGATCTCGGCGTTGTTGGTGATTGCCCGTTCGAATTCGATGGCGGGACCGCCCTGGATCAGATCGTTGTTGGCGACAACGAAGCGTCCACCGCTGATCGCATCGACATCAATGGCCTGGCTCCCTCCCACGATGAAGTTGCCATCGGCAGGATCATCGCCACCGATGATGAAGGTGGCATTGACCAGGGTAACGTCGGCCTCGTTGTTGATCGCGATCGCATCATCGTTCGGCGCCCGGATCCCGTTCGACGCATCGGTGCCGTTGCCGCGGATCCTGACGGTGGCATCGGTCACGGTGCCCAGGGTGAAAACGATGCCCTGGTTCGCGCCCTGGATCAGGGTGTTGTTAAAGATATCGATCAGCGTCGCACTGCCGGTGATCGACCCACCGAACAGAATGCCATGCCGTCCGGCGGCAATCGAACTCTCGCTGATGCTGATACTTGCGGCGTCCAAAGCACCGAACCCGATGCCATCACGGTCCGTGTCGGTGATGTCGACCCGCCGGACGGTGACGATGCCGACGGCGCCGAACCGGAAGCCGTCGCCGTCTTCGGTCGGATCCTCGCCGGTCGAAAGGCCATCACCGTCGCCGTCCCGCACGGTGACGTCCTGGACCAGATAGACCGCATTGCTGCCGTCGGTGTCGCCGACATCGATGGCGGCGTCAGCCATGTCTTCGAACAGGCTGGGCGCGCCGACAGTGCCGATGATGGACACGTCCGTGACGCCGGCACCCGTGCCGATATCGCCCCGGCTGCGCACGCCGTCGGTCAGGTCGGCAAAGCCGTTGTCGGCGATCGTCACCTCGGTGATGCCGGGCGTCGCCACACCGTCGACCAGGACACCGACCCGGTCGCCGGCCGTGCCCAGGTTGACGCCCTGGAACAGCATGGCGCTGACCGTGGCGCCCGACGACGTGATCGTCGCGCCGGCCTCCCCGGCATCGACGTCGATGGCCGTGGTGTTGGTGAAGCCGTCGCCGATGATCGTGATGTCCTTGTCCACGACGAACGGATCGAACGTGCCGGCACCGACGAAGACCACGGCGCCGTCCACCGCAAGCTCGATCGCGTCCTGTATCTCCGCGCCGCCGTCGGATCCCACGACGTCGACCGTCGTTGCGTTCCCGATGATCAGGTTCGCCGACAGGTCGCCGTTGAGCGTCACCGCGGGCGCGTCGAATGTGAGACTGCCGAAAACGGTGACGTCGACGTCCGTGCGGACCTCAGGCGCCGCGATGAACACGCCGCTGTTGCTGGAGGAGGACGTCACGCCGTCCAATGAGGCGATGGTCACGGCGCTCGAATTCGTGATGGCGACGCCGCCGACGTTGTTGCTGAAGGCAAGATTGGAAACGTTCGTCGTAAGCCCGAAGGTGCCGGTTCCCGTCTGCAGCGCCAGGCCGTTGACGGTTATGTCGGTCCCCGACGCGTTGGCGTCCACGATGTTGAGGCCGGTGATCAGCGAGAGAGTCGTCACCTGTGCCGGGCTGATGGGGGCGCTGATGGTGATGATGCTGCCGGCGAGGCTGCCGAAGCGCAGGACGCTGGCCGCGATCCGATCGAGTTCGGCATCGGTCAGGCTCAGGGCGGCTACCGTCGATGTGCCCAGGTTGATCCCCCGGCCGGCGGAGTTCGGCCGGAAGGTGACGATGCCGCCGGTGCCATTGGCGTTGATGACCGGTTCGGCGGCGGTGTTGAAGACGATGTTATCCGCCTCGATCAGGACTTCGCCGGCGCCGCCGTTGCCATCCGTGGTCTGGATGCGGCCGTCGTCCTCGCCGAACGAGACGGTCGAGGTCCCGCTGAACCCGTTGGCGAAAACGGTCACGTTGCCGCCGTTGGTGATGAGCGGATCGTTGATGAAGACATCGTCTGCGGCGTTGAGCAGGACATCACCACCGCCCGAGTTCAGGGTCTGGCCGCCCGTATCGATGTCGGCATCGTTGTTCGGCGTGCCGCCGGCGCTGGTGCCGGCAATAAACTGATAGTTGGTGCCGGTCGATCCGTCACTTCCGAACAGCGTTTCACCGAGATCGATGGAGCCGGCCGCCTCAATCCGGAACGTGCCCTGCGTTGGGCCGTTGTTGTTGACGGTGATGGTCGTGTTGACGAAGAGGACCCTGCCGGTTCCGCCGAGCGTGCCGCCGTCCGGATTGCCGTCCCCGTCCACGTCGGTGCCCGATGTGTTGATCGTGAAGGTGCCGCCTAAGTCCAACACGCCCTTTATCGTGCTGGCAAACACGAATGCCGGTGTCACCAGCCCGCCATTGCACGTTCGGGTAGCGCTTCGCACGCACACGTCTTGCGGATCGAGCAGGAATTCGCCCGTCGTGGCGATGCCGTCGATCACGCCGGTGCCAAGGGTCGACACCTCGACGAAGCCGTTGCGGCTGCCGCCCATGGTGTTGATGGTGCCGTGGAAATAGACCTCTTCGGTGCCCCAGACCACAACCGTGCCGCCCTCGCCGGACGGTTCGGTGCCATCGCCCTCTTCGGCGGCCGGCGCGCCTGCGTCGACTGTGGCGCCTTCGTCGAAATAGGTGATGTCGGCCGTCGGGATGTAGCTCTCTGTCTCGAACGGCGTGGTCGTGTCGATCTGGATCTGCGTGCCGCCGCCCTCGTCCGGATCAGGCTCCGCATAGGCGATGTGGCCACCGGCCGCCAGCGGCCCGCCGCGCTCGGCCCCGCCGATCAGCACCGTGCCGCCGCCGGCAGGACCCGACGCGTCGATCTCGGCGCCCAGGTCCAGCACCAGCCGCTCGCCCAGCACATGCACCGTGCCGCCCTGATCGCCCGGCCCCTCACCCGAGACATCGATGCTGCCGGCGACCTGCACCGTGCCTTCGTCGCCGCCTAAGATGACGACCTGCCCGCCGCGGTTCTCGATTCCGTCCCCGAACTCCACGCCGTCGAGATTGATCACGGTGTCGATCACATCGGCCGCGGCATCCGCGGTCAGGATCACCTGGCCGCCGTCCGACAAGATCCTGCCGTCGTTCACCACCAGCGCTTCGACCGGCGTGCCGTCAGCCGCCCGGGGAAGCTCCGTCACCGGATTGGTGATCGCGAAATTCACCAGCCCGTCGCCGTAGTAATCCAGCGCGAAGCCCTCACCGGCGCCGAGGATCGCCACATTCGCAACGATCGAACCGGAGTTGCGTACGCCTGGGGCAACCAGCGCGGCCAAGCCGCCGGCATTGATGCTGCCGTAATTCACGACCGTCGCGGTCGGGCTGCCGGTGCCCAACTCGAACTCCACGAAACCGCCGGCTTGGCATGCACGAGCAGCACATCCCCATCGCCGTTTTGGGCGTTCTTGATGGCCTGCCCGGTCCCCACCGCAACCACACGGACTTCAATGC
>JANQQD010000195.1 GCA_028285185.1 Anaerolineae bacterium
CCAACGGGCGCGGCCAGGTGATCGACATCTCGCACTATGAGAGCACCTTCCGCGTGCTGGACGAGCTGGCGCCGGCGTTCGACCGGGACGGGACGGTGCGCGACCGCGAAGGCATGAGCACGCGCAACGCCTGCCCGCACGGTCACTTCCCGACCAGTGACGGCCGCTGGGTGGCGATCGCCTGCACCTCAGACCGCATGTTCGCCCGCCTTGCCGCCGTGATGGGCCGGCCGGAACTGGCCGCAGCCGATGCCTACGCCACCGCGGCCCGCCGCATTGCCGAGCGCGAGACCGTGGAGCGCCTGGTCGGCGACTGGACGGCCGGGCAGGACGCCGACGCCCTGATCGACCGCTGTGTCGCGGGCGAAGTGCCCTGCGGGCTGGTACATTCCATCGCCGACATCTTCGCCAGTCCGCTCTATGCCGAACGGGGGACGTTGGCAAAGGTGAACGACCCGCGCACGGGGCCGCTGACCGTGCCCGGCGTGGTCCCGCGCCTGTCACAAACGCCGGGCCGGATCGACCATCTGGGGCCGGCCCTCGGCAGCGGCAACGTGCGTGTCTATGGCGAACTGTTGGGTCTGGATGTCGGAGAGATCGAGCGGCTGGCCGGCGCCAAGATCATCTGAGGTGGGGTCCTGCCGTCCGTGTAGCCGCCCGCCAGCGTCGCCATCTATACCAGCAATGAATTGGTCCAGCCGGCGATCTGCAGTGACAACAAAAAATCGGCCGCGACCAGGGCGACAGCCACGGCGGTGCTGGTGCCCAACGAAACGCGGATGACATATCCCTCATAGATCAGCAGCAGGATCCGCGCGAGATGGATCAGGAAGAAGCCGGCAGTCTCGGAGAATATGCCGCCGTCCGTCAGCACGAACAGCGGGAACAGCACGACGATCCAGATCACGCTCGACCAGTTATAGGCGGACACGAACTGGCAAAACTGCTGCTGGCGCCCCATTGGATGCACCAGAAAACTGATCGCCACCGGGAATGCCGCCCATCGCACGACATAGCTGATGGGCTCGACCAACAAGATGCTCTCAAATGAAGGGGCGATATTCATCCAGCCGTAACTGATGTCGCGCATGATCACCAGCGGCGGCAGCAACAACAGAGCGCAGTAGAAGCTGCGGGCCGCGCCGGCGGGCGTGCCGTCCAGGAACGACAGACCGTTACGATCGAACCGGGCAAGCCGGTACGCGCCGAAGACCGACCGTACCGTCTCTGCCGCGGTGATCATGGCAAACGCCTAAGCCGCCGCCGGGAAGACGGAAGCGAGGATCTCGGCATAGATCGTGGTCAGCCCCTCGATCTCGGCAACGGGAACGCGTTCATCCGTCTGGTGCACGGTCGCACCCACCAAACCGCATTCGACGACCGGACAATGGTCCTTGATGAAACGGGCATCGGAGGTGCCGCCGCCGGTGTCCAGTCGTGGCCGTGTACCGCAGGCGGCATGGACGGCGTCGGCCACCCGCTCTGCCAGGGCCGCGGGCGGCGTCAGGAAGGCTTCGCCGCTGACCTTGACGGCAAGGTCGATGTCACCGCCGATTTCCGCCACCTGGGCGTGCAGCCAGCGCTCCAATTCGGCCCCGGTGTGATGGTCGTTGAAGCGGATGTTGAAGGCGGCCCGCGCTTCGGCCGGGATGACGTTGCTGGCCGGATTGCCCACATCGATGCTGGTGAAGTTCAGTGTGCTCGGTTCGAAATGCACATTGCCGCCGTCCAGCGGCTTCGCCAGCAGCAGATCGGCCAGGCGCAACAGGCGATGGACCGGGTTGTCGGCAAACTGCGGATAGGCCGTGTGCCCCTGCTGGCCGCGCACGGTCAGTCGCCCATTCAAGCTGCCGCGGCGCCCGATCTTGATGGTGTCGCCCAGGGTCTGCTTGCTGGTCGGCTCGCCCACCACGCAGAAGTCCAGGCGTTCGCCGGACTGGTGCAGCCAATCCAGGATCTTCACGGTGCCGTCGACGGCGTCGCCTTCTTCATCCCCGGTCAGGATCAGGGCAATGCTGCCGCCAAAATCGGGGCCGCGATCGGCGACGAAGCGGGACGCGGCCGCGATGAACGCAGCCACCCCGCTCTTCATATCGGCCGCGCCGCGGGCCACCAGATGCCCGTCGACGATCTCGCCGGCAAAGGGATCGACGCTCCAGCGGCCGCGGTCGCCCGGCGGCACCACGTCGGTATGACCGGCAAAGGCGAAGACGGGCGCATCCGTTCCCAGGCGCGCATAGAGGTTGTCCACCCTTGCGCGCCCATTGCCGCCGGAGGGCAGCCGCGTGCAGGCGAACCCCATGCCCGCAAGCGCCTGTTCGGCCACGTCCAGCGCGCCTGCATCGTCCGGCGTTACACTTGGGCAGCGGACCAGCGCCTGTGTCAGCGCCACCGGGTCGATCGTCCGGCCCACCGCAGTCATGGCCCTCAATCCCGCAAGAGGTCGTTGATCGACGTCTTGGCCCGCGTCTTCTCATCAACCCGCTTGACGATCACGGCGCAATAGAGGCTCGGCGCCGGCTGGCCGTTTGGCATTGTCGATCCCGGATAGCTGCCCGAAACGACCACTGAATAGGGTGGCACGCGCCCGTAGATCACCTCGCCCGTCTGACGGTCGACGATCCGGGTGGAGGCGCCGATATACACGCCCATCGACAGAACCGAGCCTTCGCCGACGATCACGCCTTCCGCCACCTCGGCGCGGGCGCCGATGAAGCAGTTGTCTTCGATGATCACGGGTGCTGCCTGCAGGGGCTCCAGCACGCCACCGATGCCGGCACCGCCGGAGATGTGGCAGTCCTTCCCGATCTGGGCGCAGGACCCGATCGTGGACCAGGTGTCCACCATGGTGCCCGCACCGACATGGGCGCCGACATTGACGAAGCTGGGCATCAGCACCACGCCGGGCGCGATATAGGCCGATCGCCGCACGATGGCGCCGGGCACCGCCCGGAAGCCGGCCGCGCCGAAGGCGTTCTCGGACCAGCCGGCGAATTTCGAGGGCACCTTGTCCCACCAATGGGCGCCGCCGGGGCCGCCGGAATAGGCGTGCATCGGGTTCAGGCGGAATGACAGCAGCACCGCCTTCTTCAGCCACTCATTGACCTTCCAGCCGTCCGGCGTCGGCTCGGCGACGCGGGCTTCTCCGCTGTCCAGCAAGGTCAAGGCGGCGTCTACGGCGTCGCGGACGGGCCCTGTGGTGCCGGGTGACAGCCGGTCGCGGTCTGTCCAGGCTGCGTCGACGACGGCTTCGGGGCTGGATGCGGTCATGGGAGTCGTACGTCCGTGGCGTAGGGAAGCAGGCCGAGCCTGTACGGCGCAACGGCGCGCGCACGATGGCGCCGCCGGTCACGCATTGTCAACCGGACTGAGAGGCCGACCGCCGGGCCGCGACGATCGCGGCCAGCCATGCCGGAAGGTCGTCGATCACGTGGTCGACATAGTCCGCATCCGGGGGCGGTGCCGCCCAGTCATGCTCGCCCCTGAGCCAGACCGTTGTCATGCCCAGATCACGGGCTGGGACAAGGTTGCGGGCGATGTCTTCCACCATCGCGGTGCCGTCCGGTGCGATCGCGTGCTCGGCGACCAGCTTCGCATAAGGGGTTGGATCGGGCTTCGGCACATAGCCGGCAGCAACGATGTCTATGATCGCTTCGAACTGGCTGCTGATGCCGAGCCGGTCAAGAACGCGCTCAGCATGCGAAACGGACCCGTTGGTATAGACAAGCTTGCGACCCCCCAGATCGGCAAGCGCCCGCTGCAGGGTCGGATCAGGATCGATCGGCGAGAGATCGATATCGTGCACGAAGTCCAGAAAGTCCTTCGGTTCGATCCCGTCGACCTGCATCAACCCGCTCAGCGTCGTGCCGTATTCGCGGAAGTAGCGCTTTTGAAGGGCGCGCGCTGCGTCTGGATCGAGGCCTAGGGTCGTGCTGATGAACTGCCCCATGCGCCGATCCACCTGGGCGAACAGATTGCACCGGCCGGGATAGAGCGTGTTGTCCAGGTCGAAGATCCAGGTGTCGACATGCGCCAGCGTGTCTGTTGCCGACGGTTCGGCCGATGGGCTCTTGGGCATGGGCGCTTCCTGCGTTGGGAACAGGAAACTGGCAGCCGGCCGGCGTGCAGGCAAGGGCACGCCGTTGTCTAGGGGGCCGCCGCGCACCGGCGCTGCCACATGTCTCGATAGGCTGCCTCAACGGATCGCGCGAAGGCGTCGGTATCGCACAGGCCGGAGCGGCGCACGCGTGCGCGCATTCCCGCCCGCAGGCTGCGACGCCGGGCCGGATCGCGCGCCAGGGCCACGGCGGCATCCACATAGCCGTCGATGTCGGCGGCGATCAGCTCGGTCAGGCCGATGCGGGTCAACAAGCTGGCACCGACGCGTGCGGCATGCCGGTCGCCGGCTACCGTGACGACGGGCACGCCCATCCATAGGGCTTCGCAGGTCGTCGTCGTGCCGTTGTAGGGAAACGGGTCGAGCGCGACGTCGACGCGTCCATAGGCACCCAGATGCCCTGCCCGTGTCGGCGTGCGGCCGGCCAGCTCCAGCCGATCCTCTGCAATGCCGGCCTCAGCGAACAGTCTCACATAGCGCACTCGGGTGCCCGGGTCGGCCAACGGCTTGCTCTTCAGCAACAAACGCGAGTCCGGAACTTGCCGAAGGATGCGGGCCCAAGTCTCCACGACTTGGTCGTTGATCTTGGCCAAAGCGTTGAACGACGCGAAGGTGACCGGCCCGCGCTCGGCAGGAAGCGTGACAGGCGGGCTGCTGCGCGGCATCAGGTAGCAGAGGAACCCGGGCAGCCGGTAGAGCGTTTCGGAATGCAGCGCGTCGGCGGCGCCAGGCGGGTCGGCGACCGCATCGGTCAGCCGATACTCCATCGCCGCCATGCCGGTCGTGTTGGGATAGCCGAGCCAGGTCACCTGGACCGGCGCCGGGCGACGGGCGAACACCAGAAGCCGATTGTTGGCGGTGTGGCCGGCGAGATCGACCAGGATGTCCACGCCATCCTGCCGGATCCGGTCGGCAACCGCATCATCGCCCAGCCCGATCGTGGATCGCCAGTCATCGGCCAGACCCTGGAAGGTCTCTGTCCACTTGTCCGGGTTCGCGACCTGGGCATAGCAGAGGATCCTTACCGCCGAACGGTCATGTGCGGTCAGCAGCGGTTCGGCGAAATGGGCGACGGAATGGGCTCGAAAGTCCGGCGACACATAGCCTATCGTCAGCCGTCGGTCTGGATCAGCCTCAGCCGGTACGGCCTGCGTATTTGCCGGCACACTGTCGGCAAACGTCTCCGCCCAGGCCGTATGCGCCTGGAAGATGTCGGCCGCGTCCAAGTCGGCGCGGTAGTTCATCGTGAAGATCTCATTGCTGCGCGCGGAAACGCTTGCAGGCGACAGATTTGCAGCCCGCGCGAACCGGTCGCAGGCTTCCGACGCCCGCCCCTGTTCCTTCAGGGCGTTGCCCAGCGTGATCAGCGCAGCCACCTGGTTCGGGTCCAGTGCCAGAGCCTTTTCGGCGGCCTCGGCGGCTTCGGTCACGGCGCCGATATCGTTCAGACCATCCGCCAGGTTGCCAAGGATGATCGCGTCGTCGGGCTTCAGGGTGGCGGCCCGCCGATGGGCATCGGCCGCCTCATCCGATGCCCGGCGGTCGCTCAGCACCAGGCCAAGATTGCTCCATGCCTCCGCCAGATTGGGCGCCAGCTCCGTTGCACGGCGCGCCACGGGCAGGGCCTCGCCCAATTGCCCGCGCGTGCGCAGCAGGCCGGCAAGGTTCAGATAGGCGACCGCGGCGTTCGGGTCGGCCTCTATGGCCCTCCGGTATGCCGCAACGGCTTCGTCCGCCGCATCCTGTTCGCGCAGCAGATTGGCCAGATTGCTCTGCGCGACGGCCAGGTTCGGGTCAAGGGCGACGGCGCGGCGGTACGCTGCCAGGGCCTCATCGGTCCGTCCCAGACCCTTTAGCGAGAGCCCGAGATTGCAGTGGGCGTTGGCGTCCCTCGGCGCCAGCTTCAGACAGCGCTCCAGCCAGGAAACCGCCACCTCGCAGTCGCCCAGCGCCTGTTCGATCACGCCCATCATGTGCATGGCGGCCGGAGACTTTGGGGCCTGCTGCAGCAGCGTCTGGCAGACTGCCTTGGCAGCTTTGTCCTGGCCCTGGCGATGCAGGGCCTGCGCCTTGCGGAACAGGGCCTCTGCCTGTTGACGTCCGGCGACGCGCAACTTCAGGCGCCTCGTCTGCGGCTGTTTGGGGTCGGCGGGGCTGCGGTCCCGCGTCACGGCGGCGCCCGGCCTGGGTCAGTTGGTCTGCTGGGGCCCTAGAGCGCCGCTTCGGATCTGGTAAGGGAGCTTCTCTGCCACCTCCGTGGCAGCCTCCTGGCCGATCGTCCCGACAAGCTCCGCAAAGCCGGTGGCAATGGCCACGGCCGCAAGGGTCTGGGGTGCAACGCCGCGTTCGATCGCTGTCCGCCAGGCATCGATGATCAGCTCCACGGCCACCTCTTCCTGTTCGGCGACGGAGAGCGGCGGATGACTTTCGTCGGTCGGAGGCACAGTCTTAGCCCCTTCTTCCTAGCTTGCGGGAAGTCTGCCGGAGGACGATAGGCGCCCGCGCTCGGCAGGGAAACCGCCATCGCGGTCCGGCGCCCGAATGGTCGTGCATATCCACATCGAGCGGTCGGACAAGACCGTGTTCAATTGTTGATGGAGCGGACCTTTAAGCCTCGTTAACATCCTCTCCCTAAGATGATCGCCAATCTTGCTTTCAAGACCAAAGGATGCACCGTGTCGGACGGAATCGCGAGCGATCCGTGTGCAGACCGGTACGATGTCGGACCGCGGACAGAGGATGATGGCCTTCGTCCCGCCACGGTGGGGGATCTTGTCTCCAGCTATCCGGGGCCCGCGCTTCTGCTCGACGCTAACGGTCATGTGCTTGGCGCCAGCTATGCCGGCTTGGGGTTGGTCCCAGGACTGGAAGACGCGCCCTGGTGGCATACCCTGCTGTCTTGGCTGGCGCAGGTTGGCCAGGATGTCCCGGTCCACCACAGCTCTACGATCTCCACGGTCCGCGGCGACCTGATTGTGGAATGGCAGTCATCTCTTCTCGGCGACGGGACGATTGCTCTTCTCGGCCGCGATGTGACCATGGAGCGGCATCTGCGGGGGGCGTTGATCGACTCACGGCAGCGTTTCCGCGATCTGGTCGAGCTGGCGAGCGATTTTGCGTGGGAAACTGACGCTGAAGGGCGCTTCGTCTATGTCTCGCCGGGAGGGGCGCTGGGGTATGCGGCCAGCGAGCTGACCGGTCGGCCGGCGGAAGACCTGCTGGCCATGGATCAGGAACTGATGCGGCTGCCCTTTACAGCCGACAGGCCGCTGAACGAGGCGGAAGTCTGGCTGCGCAGGGCCGATGGCGAGATTGCCACCGTCGTGGTCTGGGCACGGCCGATCCTTTCGGAGGATGATGAACGGCTTGGCGTGCGGGGGTTGTGCCGCGACGTCACGGAGGATCGACGGCGCGACATGGCGCTGGCGGGCGCCCGAGCCCGCGAACGCGTGATCGCCCACATTCTCCATGGCTTGAGCGACGCCACGGACCCTCGCAAGGGTCTGGAGCAAGCGGTGAAGGATGCCGCCCACGCGATTGGCTCTTCAGGCTGTGCCGTCTATCCGCAGGATCCGGGGTTGGCTGAGCTCAGCCCCCTCGTCCACTGCCTCGACACGGCCGATCCGGTAGCCATGACCGCTTGCTTCACAGCGGCCGGCATCGTCACGAAAGCGCTGTCGGATATAGAGCCGGTACGCGAGACGGTCGACGGATGCTCCGTCCTGGCCGTCGCTACTCTCTATCGCCAGCAGGCGAACGGCGTGCTGATCCTTTGGCGGGCGGAAGACCGGGGGCCATGGCAGGCCGGTGACGATGTGTTGGCACGACTGATCGCCGACCAACTCGGGATGGGTCTGGCCAACGCCGACATGCTGGAGCGCCTGCGCCACGAGGCAGAGCGGGACGGCCTGACCGGACTTTGCAACAGAGCGGCCGTGCTTTCCCGTATGCGGGCCGACTTGGGCGATCCGCGACCCATGGACCGGGCACTGCTGTACATCGATCTAGACGGTTTCAAGGCCATCAACGATCAATTCGGCCACCGGCGCGGGGACTCAATTTTGCTGTCCATGGGGGATCTACTGCGCTCTGTGGTGGGTCCGGATGATGTCCCAGGGCGGCTGGGCGGGGATGAATTCGTGATTTGGCTCAGGGTGGCTGACAGGGACCGTGCCGCGGGCGTCGCTGAGGCTGTTGTGGAGGGCGCGCGCGACTTGATCCGAGACGGCGAAGGGACGGCTACACCCTTCGGCGCATCGGTCGGCGTGACCTGCGTGTCCTCGCCGACCACCGAAAGGCTGGACGTACTGGTAAGCCGTGCGGATGCGGCCATGTACAGGGCAAAGGCGGCCAGCAAGCTGCGGACGGAACGCGGCGCTTGGCACGTCGAGACATAGAGGCTTGAGGAAAATGCAGGCAGCGGCAACCCAGAAAGGGGGCCTGGACTACCAGACGGCCAAGCGCGTGGCGCGGCACGGCAAGACCGAAGAACGCTGCGCGCTGGCGGCACGTGACGACACGCCGCCTGAGATCCTGTTCTTCCTCGCGGCCGATACCGCGGAGATGGTGCGACGCGAGCTGGCGAACAACGGTCGGACGCCGGGCAAGGTGGACCTGCTGCTGGCAGGCGATCGCGATCTGGAGGTGCGCAGCAGCCTCGCCCGCAAGGCCGTGGAACGGGTGCCGGGCAATGCCGTCGCCAACCCCGGACAACTTGAGAAGCTGACGTTGGAGGTGCTGTCGGCGTTAAGCCGGGACGAGGCGACGGATGTACGCCGGATCCTGTCCGAAGCGCTGAACGATCTGAAGCATGCACCGAAATCCGTAATCAAGACGCTGGCCTGGGATTCGGAGCTCGAGGTCGCCGGCCCGGTGCTGGAGCGGTCGCCGGTTCTGGACGACGGCGAGCTGGTTGAGATCGTGCAGGGGTCAAAGGCCAAGGGTGCGGCGGGCGCCGTGGCCGGCCGCCGCACGGTATCGGAGCCGGTGGCCGATGCCGTTGTTCGCACCGACGATGCGGCGGCGATCGCAACCCTGCTTGCCAACGACAGCGCTCAGATCCGCGAAGAGACGCTGGACCGCATCCTCGACCAGGCCCCGGCGCAGGAAAGCTGGCACCGGCCGCTGGTCAGCCGCCCTTCCCTGCCGGGTGGTGCTGCGCGGCGGCTGGCGCGCTTCGTTGCGCTCTCGCTGGTTGAGATACTGCAGTCCCGCCCCGATCTGGATCCCGAGGCCGCCCATGATGTGGCCGGGCTGTTGCGCCATCGGCTTGAGAGCCGGAACGACGGCGGGGGCGCGGAGCCGGCGCCGGCCGCCCGAGCCCAGGCCGTGAATGAGGAACGGGCTAAGGCGCGCCGACTGGTGAAAGACGGCCAAGTCACCGAATACATGATCGACGAGGCCATCTTCGACGGACGGCGGGACTTTGTTGAAGCCTGCCTGGCAGCCATGGCGGGTGTCGACGATCAGGTCGTGGCGCATATCCTGCAATCGCGTGCGGCGCGGGGCGTCGTGGCGCTGGCCTGGAAGGCCCGGGTGAGCATGCGCCTGGCCATGAAAATCCAGCTGCAGCTCGCCCGCATTCCGCCGAAATCGGTGATCCACGCGGCCAGTGGCGACAAGTTCCCCATGACGCGCGAAGAGATGGTCTGGCAGCTGGAGTTCTTCGGCGCGGCGTAGTTTTTGGTCCGGCCCGGATCTCCAGCTCGCTCCCCCTACTCCAGCCCAGCCGCCTGCCAGTATCCTGGCCGGCCGATCGTTTCGGCCAGGTAGTCGACGAAGGCGCGGACCTTTGGCGACAGGTGGCGGCTGGCCGGATAGACGGCGTAGACTTCGCTTTCGTTCATGGTGAAATCCTGCAAGAGCGGCACCAGCCGCCCATCGGCCAGCGCCCCCATGAACTGATAGGCCGCCAGCCGGATGATGCCGATGCCGGCAAGCGCGGACTGGACCAGCACGGCAATGCTGTTGCTGCGCACCGAGCCCTTGATCGGCACCGAGACACGCACGTCGTCCACCATGAAGGTCCAGTCGAGCTGGTAGCCGGGCTCGGCATAGAGCAGGCAGTTGTGATGCAACAGGTCCGTCGGCGTTTCCGGGCAGCCGGCACGGGCGATGTAGTCCGGGCTGGCGCAGACGACGCGCCGGTTGGGCGCGAGGCGCCGGACGACCAGGCTGCTGTCGGCCAGCTCGCCGATGCGCACGGCCACGTCGATCCCTTCCTGCACCAGATCTACGAAACGATCCGTAATGACGATCTCCAAAGAGATGTCCGGGAATCGCGCTGCGAATTCCGGCAGAACCGGCGCCACATGCTCTTGCCCGAACGCGATCGGCATGGTCACGCGCAGGTTTCCGCGCGGCGTGGTGCTGAGATTGGAGACCGCAGTCTCTGCCTCCTCCAACGCTGCCAGCACGTGACGGGCGCGGAAACGGAAGGCTTCGCCCACCTCGGTCAGGCTGAGCTTGCGCGTCGTGCGGTGCACCAGGCGGGCGCCCAGATGGTCTTCAAGCTGCGCGATCTGCTTGCTGACGGCCGAGGGCGTCAGCCCCAGGACCTGAGCGGCGGCGGAGAAGCTGCCGCTGTCCGCCACCTGGGCAAAGACGGTCAGTGCGGAGAATCGGTCCATGATTCGATCTGTGAATTTCATTCATGAGACATGTGCAATCATACAGGATTATCGCCTTGTTCGGAACAGATATGCTTTTTGCCAAGGCGGCCGATGAGCCCCCGATGCGAAGCGGATGAGGTCGGAGCAATGCAAGGCATGGATCATCTGCCCGGCGGTCTGCCGGGTCCGTCAGAGCGGTATGCCTATGTCGAGAAAGGTCGGATGTTGCAAGCGCAGGCGGTACGGCAGACTGTGGCCGCCTGTGCGCGGCTGATTATGGTCGGTCTGGTCTGGGTGGTGCGGACAGCCGTCGGTCGGCCTCAGCGCCGCGTTGCGGCCCGCCCCTGTGCGTGAGAATAGCGGCGAGGTCGGTTCGACAGGCCTGTCTGAAATGTGAAACCGCGTTTGGCGTCGGCCCGGCTTGGGCTACAGTGCCGGCGTCATGCGGCAAGTGTTTCACTTCTGGCTTTCGGCGGCCTCACGCCTGATCCGTCTGGCCCTTGCGGAAAAGCGGCTGGAGTTCGACCTCGTCGTCGAGAAGGTCTGGGAACGGCGCAGCGAGTTCCTGTCGATCAACCCGGCCGGCGAGGTACCCGTGCTGGTGGAGCCGGACGGAACCACACTGATCGGCGCCTCGGTCATCGTGGAGTTTCTTGAGGAGGTCTATCCCGAGCGTGCCCTCTTGGGCGACGGGCCGCTGGCGCGGGCCGAAACGCGGCGGCTGGTTGCCTGGTTCGACCGCAAGTTCGACCGCGAGGTGACGGAGAACCTGGTCGGCGAGAAGGTGATGAAGCGCTTTCTGCGCATCGGCCAGCCGAGTTCCGAGGCGATCCGCGCCGGATTGGCGAACATCCACTATCACCTGGACTACATCGCGTATCTGGCCGAACAGCGGAACTGGCTGGCGGGTGATGAGCTGGGCCTGGCCGACATTGCGGCGGCGGCGCACCTCTCGGTGGTTGACTATCTGGGCGACGTGCCATGGGACGACCATCCGGAAGCGCGCAACTGGTATGCGCGGATCAAGTCGCGGCCCGCGTTCCGCCCGCTGTTGGACGATCTGCTGCCCGGCCTGCCGCCGCCGGCCCATTACGCCGATCTCGACTTCTGATCTTCCCTGCCGCTGAGTCGGCTTGCCGCCGGATCAGACGGACCGGGTCAGTCCGCCATCGATGCGGATGTTCTGTCCGCTGATATAGGCCGCCTCATCTGAGGCAAGGTAGGCGATCAGCGAGCTGACCTCGGTCATGGTGCCGTAGCGGCCGGCCGGAATGCGAGCGCGGCGGTCGTCCGTTTCCGGCAGGCTGTCGATGAAGCCGGGCAGGATGTTGTTCATCCGGACGTTGTCGGCGGCATATTTGTCGGCGAACAGCTTGGTGAAGCTGGCCAGCGCCGAACGGAATACGCCGGAAGTCGGGAACAGCGGGTCCGGTTCGAACGCGGCGAAGGTCGAGATATTCACGATGCTGCCGCCGCCGTTGGCCGCCATGATCGGCGCAACCATTCGGACGGGCCGCACGACGTTCAGAAGATAGACTTCCATTCCCAGGTGCCAGTCCTCGTCGCTGATCTCCAGCACCGGTCCCTTGGGACCGTGCCCCGCGGAATTGACCAGCACGTCGACGCGGCCCCAGCGGTCCATTGCCAGATCGACAAGACGTTGAATGTCCGCAACCGACCGGTTTGAACCGGTTACGCCGGCACCGCCCAGTTCCGCTGCAAGGGCCTCTCCCTTGCCCGAAGAGGAGAGGATGGCGATCTCGTAGCCCGCGGCCGCAAGCCGTTGTGCCGCGTCGGCGCCCATGCCGCTGCCGCCCGCCGTGATCAACGCCACCTTCTTCGAAGTCATCGTCGTCTCTCCAATACCCACTTCACCGATCAGGATGATCCGGCCTCAAGCTCTTGACCAATCATGTTTCGTCGCATCACGGTGTAGAAAATCTACTGCCAGAAAATGGGATGCCGGTGCTTGCGCACGCCGAACCTGAATGCTCTGCGCATGTTCGATGCGGCCGCCCGGCGCCTGAACTTCCGGCTGGCCGCGGAAGAGCTGAACCTGACCCAGGGTGCCGTCGCACAGCAGATCAGGCGGCTGGAGGCGGAGCTTGGGCTGCAACTGTTCCATCGCAGACCACGCGGCCTGGCGCTGACCGACCTCGGTCGACGCTATCACGGCCCCGTTCGACGGGCGCTTTCGATCATTGAGGACGCGACCAGAGATATCCATCCGCGCATCGGGCGCGTCACGATCAGCGTAACGCCATCCTTTGCCGCGAAATGGCTGGTGCCGCGGCTCGGCCGCTTTACCGAGGCCCATCCCGATATCGATCTGCAGATCATGGCCAGCGATGGGTTGGCCGATTTCCGCTTCGATGGTGTGGACCTCGCCATACGTCAGGGCGCCCCGCCTTTTGACGGGGACTTGCATGTCGAACTGCTGGCGCCGTTGAACCTGTGCGCGGTGAGCAGCCCCGCCTTCGCGGCAATAGCTGGGCCGATCCGCCGGATCGAGGATTTTGCCGCACAGCCGCTCCTCCAGGACGCTCACCGGCTCTGGGACAGACTGTTCGACGAGGCCGGAATCACCGCCAGGCCCCGCATGATGCAATTCAATCAGACGGCGTTGGCGATGGACGCCGCCGTGAGCGGCCGGGGCGTGGCCCTTGTACCCGGGATCCTGTTGGACGCCGAAATCGCCGGGAACGACCTTGTCGAGCTCTGGCGGGACAACGGGCCAAGTCAGGGCGGCTACTACATCGTCTATCCAAAAGGGCGCGACAGGGATCCCGAAGGGCGCGCCGTCATCGCATGGATGCGCCGCGAGATCGGCCACACCCGAGCGGCGCCGCGATAACGCGCTTACCCCGTGGGCAGAGCAGTACCCAGGTGCCTGTTGATGAAGTCGTGGGTCGTGCTGAAGAACGGCCCCGGGCTGATCACGTGCGGTTCGTTTGCAAAGATGCGGAGCTCGACCGGCACACCGTTCTGGGCCAGGGCATGGGCGAACTGCTCCGCTTGCGCCGGCGCGAACTGTTCGTCCCGGCCGCCGTGCATGATCAGCACCGGGCATGTGATCTTGTGCGCCTTCGTCAGCGCCGAGCGCTCGTCAAAGGCCTGCGCCGTGGTTCCGGCCTCGGCCTCGATGTTCCGCCGGATACCCGGAACGGGGCAATCCCGATAGCCGGCAGCAAAGTCATAGAAACCCGCGCTCAGTACAAGCGCGCTCACGAGGTCGGTGTCGGTTGCCGCGATGGCCGATGCGATCGCGCCGCGGCTGCCGCCAACCAGAGCAATTCGGCCGGGTGCTGAATGCAAATGATCGATGGCGTGCCGGATCACGGCCAGGATGGCCCGTTGGGTTCCGGGGCCGCAATAGTCGGGCGGTCCGTCGGATCCGCCATAGCCGGGTTGTGAGACGGCAATGCCCAGAACGCCGGCGGCGGCCACCTGGCCCAGATAACCGCTGTCCGCCAGCTTCCGGCCGCCGGGGCGATCGGGAAACTGGTGCCCGTGGACATGGATGAGGGCCGGCCACGGTCCCCCGTCGGTCGGCTGACCGAAGAAGAATTCGATCCGCTCGGAGGGGGCGGCCGGGGAAGCAATGCGGACGATGTCGGTCAATCGGCATGCCTTCTTTGGCGTGCGGATGGCCAATGGGTACCGCAACTTCTGCCGGCACACGACGTGTGAAAACCGCGCGCTGAACCGTCGGGCAGTTGCTGCAGATCAGGTGTTGAGGATCGTCACCAGAGGCGTGCCGGGCAGGGCGCCGATGCGGGCCTTTTCAAGGACTGCGCCGCGCATGTTGGCGTCGGAGAAGTCCGTGCCCCTGAGGTCGGCGGCCTGCAGGTCGGCGCCGATCAGGTTGGCGCTGCGCAGATTGGCAGCGGCAAGATTGCAGTTCCGCAGCTTGGCCCGCCGCAGCACTGCCAGTTCCAGATTGGCCGCGGCAAGGTTGGCGCCGGACAGATTCATGCCGGTCAGGTCGCAGGTGGACAGATCGA
This sequence comes from Anaerolineae bacterium, assembly GCA_028285185.1. GTDB lineage: Bacteria > Pseudomonadota > Alphaproteobacteria > DSM-16000 > Inquilinaceae > JACKIG01. Next base: position 14,733 of record JANQQD010000195.1, read on the forward strand.
GCCGCACGCCGGAGGTCCCGCCGCTGTCGACCCACGATGCATGCGCCGACAGGGTCTCGAACAGCTCCTTCTGGGTCATGTGCTTCTGAGGCGCCATCTTCGCCCGCGAGATATCGATCGAATCCAGAATGTCTTGATCGACCGCCGCACCGAGGAAGTCCGTATCGGTAATCACCGCGCCGCGCAGGTCGCTGCCCGTCAGCTCGGCGCCCCGAAAACTGCAGGCGCGCAGATCCGCGCCCCGCAGGTTGCAGTTGTCCACGACCGCACCGGAAAAGTCGGCATTCTTCAGCTTGCAGTGACCGAGATTGGTGTCCCGCAGCGTGGCGCCGCGGAACGAGCTTCCGGGCGACCGATCCGTATCCTGCCCTTCCTGAATGGTCGTCATGCTCATGACGACGCCTTCGCGCATATCGGCTTCTGACAGCCTGACATTGGTCAAGTCGGCGCGTTCGAAGCGAGCGCCACGCAAGTCGGCGCGTTCCAGGATGGCGCCGGTCAGGTCGGCGTCGTCGAAGGTCGCGCTGAACACGTTGGCGGCGCGGAAATTGGCGTTGTTGAGAAAAGCGTGACTGAAGTCGCAGCTGATGAACTCGCCGTTGCTGAAGTCCATGCCGGATAGGTTCAGTCCGCGCAGATCGCAATTCAGCAGCGCCGCCTTCTGCCCGTTGCGCTGGCCGCTGATGTGGCGCTTGTGCAGTTGGCCGATCCGCTCGGCGATTTCCTGGGTTATACGGACGTTCTCGATCATCGGCCGGTAAGCGATGCCTGTGTCATTGACGTGCCGGTGCCCTGACGGGCGGCGGCCTTGTGTGTGGACAGGCCTCGGCGAGGATGCGGCCCGACAGAGTGATGTCTAAGGGATCAACCGTTAAATCTTGGTATGTCGGGGAAAAGGCGAACAGTTGAGGAGGCTTACGGCTCCCTGCCCGGTTAGGCTCGGTTGCCTGCCGAGGCACGGCCCATGGTGTGGATCGGCGTTGGCGGCTGTGTGCCGTTTCAGATCCCGGCGTCTCAGGCAGCTTGCTAATGGTCGAGGACGGTCGTCAGCGATGTTCCTGGCAGCGCCCCAATCCGGGCATTATGCATATTGGCATCGCGGATGCTGGCGCGGGAAAAATCCGTCCCCCTCAGGTCGGCGCCGCGTAGGTCGGCACCGATCAGGTTTGCACCACGCAGATTGGCCGCGGCGAGGTTGCAGAGCCGCAGTTTCGCGCGCCGCAGCACGGCCAGTTCGAGATTGCCGGCCGCGAGATTGGCCCCCGACAGGTTCACCCCGGTGAGGTCCCGGCTGGACAGATCGAGACGTTGTCCCTCAGCGCCGCCGCTGTCGAACCAAAGGGAATGCGCTGAAATCGCGTCGGCCAGCGTTTTCTGGGTCACGCCCGCCGATGGCACCGCTTTGGCACGTGTGGTGTCGATGGATGCCATGATGTCCTTGTCGACCGCAGCCCCGCGGAAATCGGCGTCCGTGACCATGGCACCACGCAGGTTGCTGCCGGTCACTTCCGCTCCGCGAAAGCTGCAGGCGCGCAGATCCGCACCCCTGAGATCGCAGTTCTCGACGATAGCGCCAACGAAGCTAGCGTTCTTCAGCTTGCACTGCCCGAGGTGCGCATCACGGAGAATGGCGCCGTTGAACGAACTGCCGTGCGCCCCGTTCGCCTGCTCCTCCTCGCCGTCGATGACCATCCGCCTCACCACCATCCCCTCGCGCATATCGGCGCCCGACAAACGTGCCTCGGTCAGATCGGCCTCTTGAAACTTCGCGCCGCGCAGGTCCGCACGCTCAAAGTTGACCCCGGTCAGGTCGGCTTCATCGAATGTGGAACTGAACACATTGGCCGACCGGAAATTGGCGTTCCTCAGGCACGATCGGCTGAAATCGCACCCGACGAGCTCGCTATGGCTGAAGTTCTTGTCGGAAAGATTCAGCTCGCTCAGGTCGCAATAAAGCAAAGTCGCCCGCTGACCATTGCGCTGGCCAGTAACATGCCGCCAATGGAGTTCGCAGATCCTGTCAACGATCTGTTGAGTGATGCGCATATTCTCGAGCATGACTGGCTCCGGATGCCTTTCGCTTCGGCCGCGGCACCTTGGTCCGCTGGGCTCTGACGCCTGCGTGGCCGCGAAGCAATTGACGGAGAACTAGTCAAAAACAGTAAATATTGCACTAATTTTGCGATCTCCGGCATATGTACTCAATAATAATTTGGGATCTATTGAGTGCACGATAGTAAGAGTCATGACAATTCAGCAGCAATCCTTGAGGAATCGCCAATTTTATGGGTACGTCACGTTGATAATGAGAACATGGATTTGAAAATGATCGCGATGCTCTTGTCAGACTCTAATTCAAATTCAGCCGGCTCAGATTCGTCTCGGCGGCTCGCGCCGCGGCTGAGCCAGGCGCAGCGTCGATCACCGAGCGCCAGTCCGCCCGCGCGCCCTCCGGGTCGCGTAGCAGCCGCCGTATGTTGCCGCGTTCCAAGAGCAGGTCCGGACTGCCGGGATCGAGGGAGAGCCCCGTTTCCACATCGGAAAGCGCCAGATCGAAGGCACCAAGACGGCGCCGGGCCGCGGCACGAAGCAGATAGACGTCCGGGTTCTGGGGCATGAGCTCTTGCGCGCGGTCGAGATCGGCAAGCGCAGCCGGGAATTCGCCGCGCTGTCCCAGCAGCCTTGCGCGTTCCAGCAGCAGCTGGCCGTCGTCGGGCCGCAACACGATGGCCCTGTCGAGCGTAGCAACGGCGTCGCCATCCTGCCCCGAAAGGCCGTAGGCCGTGCTGGCCTGCAACAACAGCTCCACGGCGAGATCGGGTTGCGACGGTTCGACCCGTGCGGCCAGCCGGTCGAGCCGGCCGGCCGACGCGGCATAGTCGCCCAGCGTGAACAGTGCGGTGGCCATGCAGTGTTCCGCCGGGTTGCCGCCACCGGCCAAGGCCCAGGCATCGGCGATGGCGACGGCCTCTTCCGGCGCTTGGCGGGCCAGCCCCATGCACCGTTCATAGAGCGCCTCGGGATCAAGCGCCGGTGCCGACTGGGCCGCAGCGGCGCCCGCTGAAAGGGCGATCGCCAGCCCCGCGCATGAGGCGACTGCACCTATCGTCGCCCCCGGTTTCCTGACTGCGTTCACGATGCTAGAGGTCCCTGCCCCATGTCCCGGGCTCGGGACACTAGCGCAACAACCTGGGCGAACTTTTGGCCATGGCAAAGCTCTTCTGTTTCGGTCTCGGATTCTCGGCCATGCGGCTCGCCGGCCGATTGCTGCGCGATGGCTGGTCGGTCGCCGGCACCTGCCGCAGGGAAGACAAGCGTCAGGCCCTGGTCCAGCAGGGCATCGACGCGCATCTGTTCGACCGCGGCGCGCCGATGACCGACCCGGCTACGGCCCTTGGCGGCACCACGCATGTGCTGCTCTCAGCACCACCCGATGCGGCTGGCGATCCGGTGATCGACCACCATGCCGACGACATTGTCGCCGCTGGCCCTCTGGCCTGGGTCGGTTATCTCTCCACCACCGGTGTCTACGGCGACCGGGCCGGTGGCTGGGTCGACGAAGACGATGCGCTGGAACCCACAACGGAGCGCGGTCGCCGCCGTTTGGCAGCGGAGCGGGCGTGGCTGAGCTTGTGGCGGGACCATGGCCTGCCGGTGCACCTGTTCCGCCTGGTGGGCATCTACGGCCCGGGCCGCAGCGCCATCGACCAAGTGCGCGGCGGCCGCGCCCGCCGGCTGGACAAGCCCGGCCAGGTGTTCAACCGCATCCATGTGGATGATATCGCCGCGGTGCTGATGGCCTCCATCGCCCGGCCCAACCCCGGGGCTGCCTACAACGTCGCAGACGACGATCCGGCGCCGAGCCACGAGGTGGTGGCGGAAGCCTGCCGCCTGCTGGGCCAGCCCATCCCGCCGCTGGTGCCGTTCGACGAGGCAGAGCTGTCACCCATGGCCCGCAGCTTCTATGCGGAGAACAAGCGTGTACGCAACGACCGGATGAAGCGCGAATTGGGCGCGGAGCTGAGCTTTCCCAGCTACCGCGACGGGCTGAGGGCGCAGCTTGCGGCTGAGGGCGGCCGGTAGCCGGGTCACAATGTCCGGCTGAGGGCGGCCGGTAGCCGGGTCACAATGTCCGGCTGAGACGCCGCCTAAAGAAGCCTGATAAGTTCGGCCAGTTCGGCGCCCTGGCGATCGAGGATGCGTTCGCCCTCCCGTTTCAAGGCGCTGATATTGGCGGCGTGGGCTGCGTCCAGATCGTCGAGCGCTTCAGTCAGGGGAATGTTGAAGCGGAAATAGCGCTGTCCGCTCTCGCCTGGGCCGGGCAGCAGTTGCAACAGATGGTGGTGCACGGCGTCGGCCGCGCCGTCCATGAACACGCCGATCATCGGCACGGCCCAGCCGGCCTTGCCCCAGTCCTTGGCCTTCTCATACGGGATAGACCGCGTCGTTATGCCCGTGCCGATCGAGACGATCAGAATGTCGTCCGGCGGCTGCTTCTTCTTTCTGGCCTCGGTGTAGCCGCACAGGGCGGGGTTGTTAGCGAAGACGCCTCCATCGATCAGAACTCGCCGCGTGTGCCCATCGACCGTCCGCACGACCGCCGGTTCGAAATAGGTGGGGGCCGCAGATGTCGCCCGCGCCACGTCCCGCAGAAAGTGGTTTCGCTCCGGCGCTGTGGCCTTGCTGCTTTTGAACAGATACGGCTCGTGCTTCTCGATCTCGAAGGAAGTGACCAGAAGCTCCGTGAGCACGTCGTTCAGTTGGGTGTCGCCTGCGAAATCGCCGACGATCCGCTCCAGGTTGTCGGCGCTGTAGAGCTCGTCGAAAACGCCGGCCGGGTTGGTCAACCCGTCCCAGAACGACCGCTCGAAAATCTCGCCGCCATGATCTGTCAAGAGATCCACGAGGTCTTGCGCCGATAGCGCGGTCCCCGGCCGATTACGGCTCGGCGCCGCAAGCCCGACCGCAATGATCCCGCCGATCGACGTGCCTGCGATCATGTCGAAAGTCTGATGGAGGGGCTTGCCGATCCGTCGCTCGATTTCCGCGAGGACCACGGACGGGATGACGCCGCGGATGCCGCCACCATCGATGGCGAGAATTCTGTACACTATGCCCTCCCCTGTTCTCTCTATGGATCCGATCGCTAGGGCCGTGTCTGCAGCTCGGCAATCACGAGACGGCGATAGGTGACGTAGAGCGCGACGGCAAAGACGCCGTCGAACGCGGCCAGCCAGAGGAAGCCGCCGCCCAGGCTGAGGAAGAGCACCGCCATCCCCCCGCGCCCCAGAACGCCGACCACGTTGGGGATGCGGTTGTGGATCGGATCGAGATACCCGGGGACCTGTAGCGCGCTTGCCATCAGCACCATCGCCGCCCAGACGCGTGCCCAGTCGATCACCGCGTCGGGGTGATCCAGCCCGACCAGGCCCAACAGCGCCGCAGGCCAGATCAGGGCCACGACCGCGATCAGGCTCTGCAGGACGAGGTTGAAGCCGTAGAGGCGCCGATGTGTCTTCAGGGCCTTGTCGGCCTCCGAGCGTGTCCAGCCGATCGAAAGCGAGTCGGTCATTTCCCCCACTTCCTTCCCATCAGAAGCGCAGCAGATAGGCGATCAGCGCCGCCTTGTCCGCATCGCTCAATGATGTGCCGTAGATGTGCCCCTGGTTGCCGTTGCCAGGCAGGGTGGTGTCGAAACAGAAGCCGTCGCTAGGGTCGGTCTCGCCAGGGACGCAGGCCGCGGCTGTGAACCCGCCGCGCTCCAGGTCCAGAACGTCCGAGCCGCGAAGGAACGCCCTCGGCCTTTCCTGCGGCGGCGCCAGGAGGTCGGCCAGTGTCGGCACAGAGCCGTTGTGCAGATAGGGGGCCCGCAGCCAGAGCCCGTCCAGCGGATGGTTGGCGTAGCCATCGGTCTTGACGAAGTGGCGGAACCGGTAATCCGTACCCGCAAACAGGTCGCTCAACTGCCGTTCGCGGAAGGCGGCGGTGTAGGAGTCGAGGCGTCTCGGGTCGGTGCCGATCTCTGAGATCAGTTCCACCTGACCAAGGCGCTCGCCGGTGAATTGGTAACGGCCGTCCTCGCCGAGATATCCATGGCAGGCCGCGCAGTGCTGCCCATAGATTTCCCGTCCTGCGGCGGCCTCGGCATCGTCGGTCGCGATCGGGCTCGGCGGCGGCTCAAGGTCCGACAGCCAGTCTGCCACCCGCTCGATCGCCGCATGGTCGACCGTGTCCGGTGTCACGCCGGCGCCCAGCGCGGCCGATAGGTTGCGCTCATCCAGCGATGGATTGTTGCCGTCCCAATGCAGCTGCATGCCCTCGCGCGGTCCCTGCAGGAAGATCGAGGGGAAGTCCGCTGCACCGATCGCCTCGGCTTCCGACAGCTGCAGGATTGGTGGTTCCAGACGCGCCACCTTATACGGGTTGAAGGTGTCGACCCGGCCCGGCCCCCAGGCTGGCTGCCCCGCCAGCAGCGGTTCCAGGCGCAGCCTCTGGAACAACAGCCCCTCGCGCACCCGCGGCAGCACGATGTGCTGCCACATCAGCCGTTCCAGCATCCCCAGCGACTGGCCGCTTTCCTCGATGGCGGCGAACACGCTTTCGTTGCCCAGCCTTGCGTCGTCGGCCGCGCCCAGCAGGAAGTCGACGAACCCGTGAAGGTCCAGATTGTTGGACGGCATGCCGGCGACGATCACCGGCTCGGCGTCCCGTTCCGTCCGATAGGTACCGGTATGGCAGACCGCGCAGTTGAACCACACCAGATCGACGCCCAAGACGCGGCGCTCAGAGATGCCGATGGGCAGGTCGCGCGGCTCCCCATCCTCGGTGCCGTAGAGGAAGCCGAAGGCCGCATAGTCCGCACGCCCGCCGAACGCCTCGGGGAACAGGTGCGGCAGCGCGTGCCAGAGCTTCAGCGGCAGGCCGCTGGCTTCCTCCGCACCAATCGAGCCATAGCGGAAGTGGTCGGCATCGTCGCCGTACTGCGCCGTCGACTGCCCCGCCAAGCGCAACCCGGTCGCCGCCAGTACGAGCGTCAGGATCACCGAAGCTACCACCAGCAGCACAAGCGCCCAGAAGACGACACGCCAGCGCCCGCGGCGGCGGGCGAGCTCCGCCTCAACCGCCGTAATGGTTGGAGGCGCGCTCACGGCGCCGCCTCTTCGGCCGTAGGCACCGCGAGTTCGCCCCGCGTGCGATAGATCGACATCAGCTGCTCGAGCATCTGCTCATGGCTGTCGAAGCGGCTTTCCTCATAGCAGCCCATCGGGTTCTTCGGCGCATTCAAGAGGCACTTGTTGCAGTAGGTGCAGGGCCGCTCGGGCAGGTCGTGCCCGGCCTGCCACTGCCGCGCCAGGTCGTTGTTGGCGACCAGCGAGCGCGCGATCGCCACGCCGTCGATGTCGCCGCGCTCAAGCGCGCCGCGCACGACGCTTGCGGACTGATAGCCACCGGTGCTGATCACCGGGATCGTTACCGCCTGTCTGATCGTCCGCGCGTCCTGCAGGCTGATGCCCTCGTTCTCGCGCCCCCGCTTCAGGCGGAACCAGAGCCACCGGAACAGCGGCCTGAGCGCCGGATAGCGGAAGAACAGGAAGTTCCGGAACCCGTGGATGCCGGAGGAGATCATGGCGTCGTAGGTGACGGCCAGCACCTCCAGCGGCAGGTCGCCCGGCGGGTTCAGCGGGTGGGGGAACAGCGAGCCTGTCGAAATGTGCAGGGCATCGGCGCCGGCCGCCTCGCACCAGCGCGCGACCTGCACCGTGTTGGCGAGCGTGTTGCCTTTTCCCTCCCAGGGCAGCACGTCGTTGTGGTCGACCGCGCTCAGCTTCACCTGCAGGTGATAGTCGCGGCCTACCGCCTCGCGGATCGCCGCGATCACCTCCAACAGGAAGCGCGCGCGGTTGCGCAGCGACCCGCCGTAGAGATCCGTCCGGTCGTTGATGGCGGAGCTCAGGAATTGGGTGAACAGATAGCCGTTGGCGGCGTGCAGTTCGACCCCGTCCAGCCCGGCCTCGCGTGCCCGCCAGGCGCCTCGGGCAAACGCCTTCACCAGTTGTCCGATCTCGCCCACCCCCATGGCGCGGGTCAGGAAGCCGTGCAGCGTTTCCGGCTGGCTGGTGGCGCTGGGCGTCGGCCGCGCCTGGTTGTGGATGCCGGGCAGGTCCATCTGCCGCCCGGAATGGCTGAGCTGCAGGATGTATTTCGCGCCATGCGCATGCACGGCCTCCCCTAGCCGCTGCCACAGCGGGATGAAGTCGTCCCGGTGGATCGTGGCGTAGTTGGCGATGATCCGCCCCTCCATCGCCACGGGCACGTAGGAGGAGAGGATGGCGCCGACGCCGCCGGCGGCGAACTTCGTCTCCCAATTGATCCGCGTCTGCGTCAGCGACCCGTCTTCATTGTCGAAGCGGCCGGAGATGTTGGAGCGCAAGACGCGGTTCTTGACCTCCAGCGAGCGGAACCTGAGCGGCGTGAAGAGGATGTCGTCGGCCACCGTCCCACCCCCGCGCGCTATTGCCAGACCGCCTGCGACCACACCGCGGCGATCATGGCCGGGACCACACGGTGCGCTGGGCATTCGCTCCAGCTGCCGCGCATGAAGGTGACGCGCGGATCGAGGCTGCGCTGGCCCGCCTCGCGGATGGCAAAGGTCACCAGCGTCCCGGGCCGCAGCGGGCCGACCAGGCTGTCCGCATGGCCGTCGGCCTGGCGCACGATGGTGCGCGGCCCGACAAGCGTGCGGGCGATGGCTTCGGCCGTGCTGACGCTCGTCCGGTCGTCCGCCGTACGATAGAGCGTCCCCAGCCCCTCCATCGCATCGACCAGGTTGTGCACGGCGATCCCGGTGGTGTGCACGGCGGCCGGGTCGCCGTTTGCGGCCTCCGTCAGGGTCCGCTGGGCTCTGGTGATGCTGCCGGTGATGACCCGGATCAGATGCATCAGCGGGTTGTTGCTTTCCGCCGCCCGCTGCAACTGCCGTGCCGCGGCCCATGTCTCTACGGTCGCCCGATAATCGGGATCGAACAGCCGGCCCACAAGCTGCTGTGTGAGTGGGCCAACTTGTCCGCCCTTTCCGCGGACGAAATCGGCCAGCGCCGCCACCGTCTCCTCGTCCAAGAGGTGTTCCGGCTCGTCCGGCGTCAGGCGCTCCGTCAAGGCGGCCTGGGCAGCCGCGCGGTCGGCGTCGTCGCGGCCGAGGATGGTGGGCAGCGGCTTGCTGCCGGTGCTCAGCGTGAAGCGCAGGCGCCTGGCGACCAGGCGGTTGAACAAGGGCCCTGCAGGGCGAAGGCCCCGATCCAGCGTCGGGTGCGGCGTGACCGCCCTGATTGCGTCCGGCGTCGACACCGAGACAAGGTCGATCAGCCAGGGGATGCGGATCCGCCTCGCCACGGCTGTCACCTCTCGGCCGTCTTCCAGGGAAAGAACGGATTACGCGCATCGGCAAGGGCATCGGCCAGTACCGGGCAATGGCGCCGCACGACCGAGGCGAACCCGTTTTCCTGCACCCAGCGGAAGCCGGCCTCAGTGTAGACCTCCGGCCGGAAGTCGTCGGTATAGAAGCGGTCGCTCTTCAGCCGGCGCGAGGCCATGACGATGAAGATGCGAAAGGCCGTGTCGGAAAAGCCGAAGCGATAGGGCATGCCGCGCTTGGACCGCGATTCGGCCAGTGTGCCGATAAGCAGGTCGACCTTGTCGACACTGCCATAGATGTCCTTCAGTTCATTCTGCCAATCCTTGTCGTCGGTGATGTCGGCGAAGGTGTCCGGCGGCTTCATGCCCAAGAGACGGCGGCATTCCTTGAACCGGGGCACGCCGCGCTCGCGGTCGCGCAGGATGTCGACGGCGGCCAGATCCATGAACACGGATTCGTCGGCCCGCTTGTCGATCCGCCGTAGCGTGTTGGGGAAGTTGTGCAGCACCAGCGCGCCCGGATGGCCGGTGGCAAGCGAATAGACGACGTCTTCGAATGACGCGTGGTCATAGACCGACCGCGCGCTCGCGAACGCGGCCTCGGTCAGCGTCCGGTCGAACAGCGCCCTGTTGTCTTCATGGCTGCGGAACGACAGGTCGTCCGGCAGCAGCGAATGCATGCGATAGATGGCCGTGAATTCCTCGGTCATCGCGTAAGGCACGTCACTGTGGTCTTGCGGCGAGCCGAGGATGCCCGAGGTCACCTCGCTGTCGGAGAACCGGCCGAAGGCGTTGATGAACGTTTCGCCCATCAGCCCCCAATAGTTGCCGCGCATGATCATGCGGCCCCGCGGCGAGTCCATCAGCGCTGGCGTCCATTCGACGGTGTGGATCTTCGTCATCAGGGCGGCGTTCACCAGGCGCGCCTTGTGGTACAGCCAGTCGCCGGAGGCCCTGGGGAAGTCGATCTTCAGCCGGTCGACGATGGCATTGTGCTCACGCGTGAACAGGGTGTGCAGGACCGACAGCCCGATCCACCAGTTGCCGTTGACGCCGGAGAGCTCAAGGCTCTCGGTCGTTCCGTCGATCGGTAGCAGCCCGCCGTCGGTCAGCCCCAGCTTGCCGTCGTCAAGAAACGCAGCGGGCTTGCCGTCCGGGCCGGGCCGGCTGCGCACCTGCCGGTTGCGCTCGACCGTCGAGCCGTAGATCTGCGAGCCGTCCCACCAATGGGTTTCGATATTGCGATAGGTGGCCGGCCGGCCTTCGTCGTTGGGATTGGTGTCGCCGTCCGGCTTGGTGCGGGGCACCAGCATGGGCCGCCGCGGCCAGTCGTCATCGGCGCCGAGCGGGACCTCGAGCATGTCCTTTTTCGTGTTCTTCCCGTGGCTCAGCCAGTCATGCACCATGAACTGGATCCAGGCCGCCGCCAGCAGGTTCAGGTGCGGGACGGGCGCGAAGCTCTGGCGCGCGAGCAGGCGCCGCGACACCTCGCGGGGGTTCGGGTCCATCAACAGCGGCGGCGACTCGCCGAACGCGGCCGACAGCGGCACGTTGCGGCCGAAGCGGGTACCGGTCTTGCCCATCCAGGGCGTGCCGAGATCGTTGAAACTGCCGTCGACGGTGCGCGCACCCTGGATATCGAAGTCTTCGGGAACCGAAGGGTTCTCCGGTGCGGTTTCAGTATCAACTAAATTGTTGTTACGCAGATTGACGCGATGCCCAAGGACGATGGCAATGCCGGTGATGAACGGCCAGTGATGCCAGACGCGAAATCCCTCGGTCAGCCGCGCCAGCGTACCGAGGATCCAATCAGCGAATTGCTTCACCCATTCCTCCCGGTTCTTAGCTGGCGGCCGATACTTCGCCCGATACTGGACCGACGGCGCCTTATGTAAGATCCGGATCTTCGCTCGGTTGCGGTCAGGACGCAACCGCCGAGACGCGAGTGCGGCGCCAATCGTTCCCGTTCGGCGAGATGGACAGGAATGTCGCCCTGGGGGCCGCCGGCAGCCGTCTAACCGTCATCCAGCTTGATTCCGTTACGTTCCAAATCAGCCCTGAGCGGTCGGCGTTCCGTCGCTCGTGACCCGCATCGGCTATGTGACAGGCAGAGCAGCCCCGCGACAGTCTTTGCTGCCACGTCAATCTTACTTCGAAACTATGGTGCGCATGCCTGCGTCTCAGTCGACCAGGCCACAGGAATTGCCCTGCTCCCTTCCACAGCGATGGTCCAGCGCGCCACCATCGAGAGGCCGAAGAAACGAGCCGCTACGAGGATCGTTGCAGTTCACGCTCCGCTTGCTCGAACCAGCGGATTACACGCGCATGATGGACCCCACCCCAGGTCGCAATGAACTTCTGCGTGGCGTTGTCAGCGGGGTCGCTAAGTGCCGCCAGACGTTGTTCGACATAGTCCGGGGTGAGCGGGATACCGCAAAGCACTGTGATGCAGTGCTTCCAGTCGTCGTAAGTCTTCAGAGATTCCATCACGGTCACTCTCCTCCCGCTCCTTCAGGCTGTTCTTTATCCACGTTCGGACCCTCAACCGGCGGATGGCTTACGGGAGACCATGGGCTGCGAAGCGCCTCGGTCTCGAACCGCGCGCCATAAGACGTGAGCTGGCCGGCCACCTCGCGGTCAGTGGAGTCGCCGTCGGAGGAGATCCCGCTCTCACGGCTGACATGGATTGACGTCAGTCGGACCATAGCGTCATCGGCCTATGCGGTTCTCTGCCACGTCGAGCCATCGGCCCGGTCCCGAACCACGACGCCGAGGGCAGCGAGTTCGTCGCGGATCCGATCCGCGGTGGCGTAGTCTCGTTCTGACCGCGCGGCCAGCCGCGCCTCAACCAGGCGCTGGATATTGGCCGTATCTCCGTCTTCCTCGGCGGGCTGTCCGAACCAAGCTCCCGGATCCTGCTGCAACAGGCCCAGCAGACCGCCGGCTTCGCGCATGGCTGCCTTGTGGGCGGCACGATCCGTCACGGTCGTTGCCTGACGCGCCGCCTTCGCCATTCGGAAGAGTTCAGCAACTGCTATCGGGAAGTTCAGATCATCCTCAAGCGCCGCCACGAATGCGTCCTGCAGGCCGAGCGGATCGGCCATATCGGGAGCATCGCCGAGATCGCGGAGCACGCCGTAGAGACGGTCCAGACCGCGCCTCGCCTGAGCGAGGCCGTCCGCGCTCCAGTCGAGCGGCTTGCGGTAGTGCGCGCCCAACAGCGCAAAGCGGATGGCCTCACCCGGCGCCTCGCCCAGCAGATCACGGACCAGAAGCACGTTGCCGAGCGACTTCGACATCTTCCGCCCCTCGACGGTGACGAAGCCGTTGTGGACCCAGTAACGGCAGTAGGTCTGCCCGTCATGCGCGCAGGTGCCTTGCGCAATCTCGTTTTCATGGTGAGGGAAGATCAGGTCCTGACCACCGCCGTGAATGTCGATCGACACACCGAGGTGTTGTTCGATCATCGCCGAACATTCGATATGCCAGCCGGGTCGCCCGCGGCCCCAGGGGCTCTCCCAGCCC
>JANQQD010000209.1 GCA_028285185.1 Anaerolineae bacterium
CTGGTCGCCGGCTCAAAGCTGACGGCGCATCACCTGAATGCCGTGATGGCGGCCAGCCGCGAATTCGACGGCAGCGACGGTGAGGCGCGGTTCGACCCCAAGCGCAATCCCACGCTGAAGCGGGCGATCCGCGCGGCGCGGAACGCCATGATCCCCGACAACTACATCCAGCGAGTGATCCACTTCGCGCGCCAGGGCTTCGAGCGCATCGACTTCCGAACCTACGATACGGACTGGGATTCGGAAGCCTATCTCACCGTCTCGGGACAGAACTCCAACAACTCCGTCCGCCTCAGCAACACGTTCCTGGAGGCGGCGCTGACGGATGGGCAATGGGACCTGACGCGACGCACCGACGGCGCGGTTTCGAAAACGGTGTCCGCGCGCGAGCTTTGGGCCAAGATCGGCCACGCCGCCTGGGCCAGTGCCGATCCCGGCGTCCAGTTCGACACCACGATCAACGAATGGCACACCTGCCCCAGCGGCGGGCGGATCAATGCCTCGAACCCGTGCTCGGAGTACATGTTCCTCGACGATACGGCGTGCAACCTGGCGTCGCTGAACCTGATGACGTTCCGCCATGGCGACGGCAAGTTCGATATTGACGGCTTCGAGCATGCGACCCGGCTGTGGACCATCACCCTGGAAATCTCCGTGCTGATGGCGCAGTTCCCGTCCCCGCGCATTGCGGAGCTGTCGTACGCCTATCGCACGCTGGGCCTGGGCTACGCCAATCTCGGCGGTCTCTTGATGGCGGCCGGCCTGCCCTACGACAGTGCTGCGGGCCGGGCCGTCGCCGGGTCGATCACGGCGCTGATGACGGGTGTTGCCTACGCCACTTCGGCGGAGATGGCGCAAGAACTGGGAGCGTTCCCCGGCTATGCGCCAGACCGCGACCGGATGCTGCAGGTCATGCGCAACCACCGCCGCGCCGCTTACGGCGACCGCGACGGGTATGAGGGCCTGAGCATCCGTCCCGTGCCGATCTCGGCGGGCGAGTGTCCCGAGCTGGCGCTGGTGGAGGCCGCCTGCGTGGCCTGGGACCGTGCCGTCGCCATGGGCGAGAAATACGGATACCGCAACGCCCAGACCACCGTCGTCGCGCCGACAGGCACCATCGGCCTGGTCATGGACTGCGATACGACTGGGATCGAACCGGACTTCGCATTGGTGAAGTTCAAGAAGCTGGCCGGCGGCGGATACTTCAAGATCATCAACCGGACGGTGCCCGAGGCGCTTCATCGGCTCGGCTACGATCCCCATACGGCGGAAGAGATCGTCCGCTATGCCGTCGGCCACGGCACGCTGGACGGCTGCCACACCATCAACCCGGAGGCTTTGAGGGCACGCGGCTTCACCGATGAGGCGCTGGCAGCGCTCGCCGAGGTCATCCCGAGCTGCTTCGACATCAAGTTCGCCTTCAACAAATGGACCTTGGGCGAGGTGTTCTGCACGGACACCCTCGGCATTCCGGCTGAGGTGATGAACGATGTCGGCTTTGACATGCTGGCCTATCTCGGCTTCAGCCGGGAGGAGATCGACAAGGCCAACATCTATTGCTGCGGCGCCATGACCCTGGAGGGGGCGCCGGGCCTGGCCGACGAGCATCTGCCCGTGTTCGACTGCGCCAGCCCCTGCGGCCGGCTGGGCACGCGCTGCCTGTCGACGGAGAGCCATATACGCATGATCGCGGCGGCGCAGCCCTTCATCAGCGGCGCGATCTCCAAGACCATCAACATGCCCAACACGGCCTCGGTGCAGGATTGCCTTGATGCGTACATGCTGTCTTGGCGGCTGGGGCTGAAGGCGAACGCGCTCTACCGAGACGGCTCCAAGCTGTCTCAGCCGCTGTCGGCATCCCTGTTGAGCAGCGATGATGACGAGAACGACGTCGTCGAGCAGATCATCGAAGCGCCGGCCGCCGCGCGCGCACCCATGGTGACGGAGCGTCTGGTGGAGCGCGTGCTGGAACGGGTTGTGGAGGTGGAACGCCCGGCCGGCCGCCGGAGCCTGCCGCCGCGGCGCAAGGGCTACACCCAGAAGGCCACGGTCGGTGGCCACAAGATCTATCTGCGCACCGGCGAATATGACGACGGCCGGTTGGGCGAGATCTTCATCGACATGCACAAGGAAGGCGCCGCCTTCCGGTCGCTGATGAACAACTTCGCCATCGCCGTCTCGATCGGCCTGCAATACGGCGTGCCGCTGGAGGAATTCGTCGACGCCTTCACCTTCACGCGGTTCGAACCGTCGGGAATGGTCACGGGCAACGATGCGATCAAGATGGCCACATCGGTGATCGACTACATGTTCCGAGAGCTGGCCATTTCCTATCTCGGCCGCACGGATCTGGCGCATGCACAGCCGGACGACCTGATGCCGGATGCCCTGGGCGGCGGCGAGGACGAGACGGCGATGCCGGACGATCACGGCGCGCATGTGGCGGAAACGGCGCTGAAGCGGGTCGCGTCGACGGGCTATGTGCGGGGCAGCCTGCGGGTGCTGGACGGCGGGCTCGGCCAGCCGGCGAACGAGCCAGCCCAGGTGCAGGCGCTGCTGGCCGAGGGACCGCGTTCCGAGGGGTCGTCCGCCCTGGCCGCAGCCTACGCGCACGGAGCCGTCGTATCGGTCGAAACGGCTCTCGTGACTGCGGGCACCGGCGATGCGCACCAGCGGCAGGCCGCCGTGGAGGCGGCGAGGGCACGCGGCTACGTGGGCGACCCGTGCCCGGAATGCGGCAATCTGACCCTGGTGCGCAACGGCACATGCCTCAAATGCGACACCTGCGGCACCACGACGGGCTGCAGCTGACTGCCACAGCAGAGCCACAGTT
>JANQQD010000237.1 GCA_028285185.1 Anaerolineae bacterium
ACCTTCGATATCGAGGGCATGAACGCGCTGAACGGCCGGCTGGATCTAATCCAGCTCTACTACGATCTTGGCGTCCGGCACATGCTGTTCGCCTATAACCGCAACAACGCCGCCGGTTCGGGCTGCCATGACGATGATCTGGGCCTGACGGCGTTCGGCCGGAGCGTAATCGACGAGATGAACCGAGTCGGCATGGTGGTCGACTGCAGCCATACCGGGTTTCGCACAACAATGGCGGCCATGGAGCGTTCCCGCGATCCCGTGGTGTTCAGCCACAGCAATGCGCGCGCCCTGGTCGATCACGGCCGCAATATCACGGACGACCAGATCCGCGCCTGTGCCGCCACCGGCGGCGTGGTCGGCGTCGCCGGCGTGAACCTGTTCTTGGGCGAAGAGGTGCCGACGCCAGCCGCCGTCGCCCGCCACGCCGCCCATATCGCCGAACTGACCGCGCCGGCCCATGTCGGCATCAGCCTGGACTATCCGGCCGATGAGGACGCGACCGGCGGCGGCACAGTTGCCGAGGCTGTGGCCCGCGACCCGCATATCTGGCCGCCAGACGCGGGCTACGATCGCCCGGTCCGTTTCCTGGACGTGCGCCGCCTGCCCGAGATCGCCGGGGAACTCGCACGGATCGGCTTCGACGGCGCGGAGATCGCCGGTATCCTGGGTGGCAACTTCCGTCGCGTTGCGGGGCAGGTGTGGCGATAGCGGGATAGTCCCGGCCCGTGATGCGGCGCTAAGTTCGGTAATGCCGGGGCCGCATCGTAGGGGGCAGAGGTGACAGTAGACTTTCTCGACCACATCCGGTCGACCTTGGACGACATCCGCGAGGCCGGCCTTTACAAGCGCGAGCGGCAGATCGTTTCGCCACAAGCAGGGCACATCACCGTTGCCGCTGCGGGCGGGCAGAAGGCGGATGTCCTGAACCTCTGCGCCAACAACTATCTGGGGCTGGCCGACGACCCGCGCCTGGTGGCGGCCGCCAAGCGCGCGCTCGACACGGAAGGCTTCGGCATGGCGAGCGTGCGCTTCATCTGCGGCACGCGCGACACGCACCGCCGGCTGGAGCAGCGGCTGGCCCAATTCCTCGGCAAGGACGATGCGATCCTGTTCGCCGCCTGCTTCGATGCGAACGGCGGCCTGTTCGAGCCACTGTTGAGCGAGGCGGATGCCATCATCTCCGACGCGCTGAACCATGCCTCGATCATCGACGGCATCCGGCTGTGCAAGGCGAAGCGCTATCGCTACGCCAACCGCGATATGGGCGAGCTGGAGGACCGGCTGGAAGAGGCGCAGGAGGACGGTGCCCGGTTCATCATGATCGCGACGGACGGTGTGTTCTCCATGGACGGCTATTTCGCCCCGCTGCCGGAGATCTGTGCCCTGGCGCGCAAGCACGGCGCCATGGTGATGGTCGACGACTGCCACGCCACAGGCTTCATCGGGCCGAAGGGCGCCGGCACGCCGGCACGGTTCGGCGAGACCGACGGGGTCGACATCGTCACGGGCACGCTGGGCAAAGCGCTGGGCGGGGCCATGGGCGGCTATGTGGCAGCGGCGCAGCCCGTGGTGGACCTGTTGCGGCAGCGGGCACGGCCCTACCTCTTCTCCAACGCGCTGCCGCCGTCGGTGCTGGAGGCCAGCCTGGTGGCACTGGACATCGTCGAAGCGGGCGACGACCTGCGCGCGCGGCTGTTCGAGAACACCAACCGCTGGCGCACCGGGTTGGAGGCGCTGGGCTATACCCTGCTTCCCGGCGAACATCCCATCGTCCCCGTCATGTTGGGCGAAGCGCGGCTGGCGCAGGATCTGGCGAGCGCCCTTTTCGACGAAGGCGTCTATGTCTCCGGCTTCTTCTATCCCGTCGTGCCGAAGGGCCAGGCACGCATCCGCACCCAGATGAATGCCGCCCTGACCGACCAGGACATCGACACCGCGCTGGCCGCGTTCGGCCGCGCCGGCAAGACCGTGGGAGCCATAGCATGAGCGGGTCGCCGCCACGAACCATGCGCGCGCTTGTAAAGGCCGAACCCGGCGAAGGGCTGGTCATGCGCGAGGAGCCGGTACCGGAGATCGGCCCCGGCGACGTGCTGATCCGGGTGCACAAGACCGGCATCTGCGGCACCGACGTGCATATCTGGAACTGGGACGACTGGGCCGCGCGGACCATCCACCCGCCCCTGGTAATCGGCCACGAGTTCGCCGGCGAGATCGCGGCCCTCGGCCCCGGCGTCGACAAGCTGGCCGTCGGCCAGCGGGTGTCCGCCGAAGGGCACCTGGTCGGGGCGACCAGCCGGGCGAGCCGCGCCGGCCGCTTCCATCTCGACCCTGACACCAAGGGCGTGGGCGTCCACGTGCCGGGCGCCTTCGCCGATTATGTGCGCCTGCCCGCCTTCAACGTGGTGCCCCTGCCGGAGGAGGTGGATGACGAGATCGGCGCGATCCTCGACCCGCTGGGCAACGCCGTGCACACCGTGTTGTCGTTCGACATGGTGGGCGAAGACGTGCTGATCACCGGCGCCGGCCCGATCGGCATCATGGCCGCAGCCGTCGCCAAATGGGCTGGGGCCCGCCATGTGGTGATCACGGACGTCAACCCAGACCGGCTGGCGCTGGCCGGCCGCGTCACCCCCGCCCGACCGGTGAACGTGGCGAGCGAAGACCTGCACGAAGTGATGGCGGAGCTTGGCCTGAAAGAAGGCTTCGATATCGGCCTGGAGATGAGCGGCGTGGCCGCGGCGTTCGAGCAGATGGTCGACACCATGATCATGGGCGGCCGCATCGGCATGCTGGGCCTGCCACCCGGCAAGACGCCGGTCGACTGGGCCAAGATCGTGCTGCGGGCACTGACCATCAAAGGCATCTACGGCCGCGAGATCTTCGAGACCTGGTACAAGATGATCGTGCTGATCCAGAACGGTCTGGACGTGCGCGGCGTGATCACCCACCGCATACCTGCGGAGCGGTTCGCAGAGGGCTTCGACGCCATGCGATCTGGCGCCTGCGGCAAGGTCGTGCTGGATTGGGGCGCGTGACGATCGCGGTGCGGTAACATCTCCTATGGCCGGAGCGCGCACGCCAGACGCCGATCCACCCGAAGTGCCGGGACCTCAGGCGAAGATGCGCAATCGGCTGGTCGCGCTCGCCCTGCTGGTCGTCGTTCTGGCGATCCTGGCCGGCCTCTACCTCATCTTGTGGCATGCGCCCGGCTACGCCGCCCTCTACGCCGCCGCCGTACTTGGGTTCGGTGGACTCGGCATTTGGCTGGTGGGGCGGCGACGGGGAAACTTCGCCAGATGGGCGCAGACGTTCCAGTCGGGATGGGACGCGGAACAGACGCGCCAACGGCACGCCCGCGCCAATCCGGACCTGCCCCAGGTCAAGCGGCGCGTCCGCCTGATCGGACTGGGCGCGATCGTCACCGGTGTCGTTCTCGGGCTGGCGCTCGGCATCGCCGTCTGGCTGGGCGACCTCCGCGTTTACGGATGGGTTTTCGCGATCCCGCTGGCGGCTTTCGTCGCAGGCATCTGGATGATCGTCACCGGCCGCCAGCCTTGAACGTCGGCGCAACGATTCGACCGCCGTCCCGGACGTGAGCGGCAGGCGCGAATCGAGCACCAGTCATCCTTGTTCGGCTCACTGGGGGCGCGTCAGGATCTCTCGGACCAGCGGGTTGGGGAACCGGCGGGTCTGGGTGATGGCGAAGAAGCGTTCGGTGACGTTCGGGATTCGGCACCGCTCGACCAGAACGCCGCTGCCCAGTTCGTCACGCACGACCACGGGTGGCACCAGCGTGACGCCATCGCTTTCCCGCGCCAGCAGGCGCAGCATAGCCATATCGTCGACTTCGGCGAGTATGGTCGGCCGGATGCCAGCCAGCTCCAGCACACGGTCGAAGGCGACCCGGAAGTCACTGTGCAGGCTGGGCAGCAGCACGGGCACCGTGGCGAGGTCGTCGGGGAAACGGAACCGGCGCTGATCCGATGCCGGTCGGCCGACCAGGCTAACCGGCTGTTCTTGCAAGAGATGGCTGTGCCATCGTGTCTCGGCGTCGCGCAATGCCGGCTGGTTGGCCAGCACCATGTCCACCGCATGCGCCTCTAGCTGGGCCAAGAGTTCACGCATGGTGCCGGAGCGGACGATCAGTTCCACATCGCGCCGGCCGATCAGGGGCCGCAGCAGGCCGAGCTGGAAGTTGCGCGACAGTGTGGTGATGGCGCCAACCCTCAGCACCTGTCGCTCCAGCCCGCTGCGGCCGCCGAGCGTGCTCAGCAACTCCTCGCCGGCCTGAAACACGGTGTCGGCGTAGTCCAGCGCGATCCGCCCCGCCTCGGTCAGCTTGAGGCTCCGGCCCTGGCGGTCGAACAGGGCGTGACCCAGCTGATCTTCCAGCTTCTTCACCTGCACCGACAGGGCGGATTGGGAGACGTTCAGGCGCTCCGCGGCTTGCGTCAGATTGCCCGTATGCGCGATCGCCCAGAAGTAGCGCAGGTGGTGGTAGTTCAGATGGATCATCCTATCGTTCTACGAGACAGAACGAAAAACGGCAATATATGAATTATACGGAACATTGTGCAGCGCATATATCAGCGTCCGACTCTCGCCGGAGGACGCTATGGCAACTCTCATACCCATGCTCGCGGGGCTTGTGCCCCTTGCCTTGATCATCGTCGGCCTGGTGCCGTCGACCCGCGCCAACCGCAATCCGGCGGGCATGGCCCGCCTCGCCGGCGTCGCGGCGTCGGCCGGTCTTGCGCTTGCGGCGCTGGCCGCCGTGCTGCTGATCGTCGACACGACCGGAACCTCCCACGCTATCGGCATCGGGGCCGGCGGCATGGGGCTCGGCGTCTACTACGACGCGCTGACGGCCGTCATGGTGCTGCTTGTGTCGTTCGTCGGCCTGATCGTCGTGCTCTACAGCCGCAACTATCTGGATGGCGACCCGGATCACGGCCGCTTCCTGAAATGGCTGTGTCTGACCCTGGCGGCCGTGCTGACGCTGATCGTCTCCGGCAACCTGCTGCAGTTCACGCTGGCCTGGATCGCCACCAGCATGTGTCTGCACCAGCTTCTGGTGTTCTATCCCAGCCGCCCGGCGGCCCAGCTTGCCGCCCGCAAGAAATTCATCGCCAGCCGGCTTGGCGACGCCTGCCTGATCGGGGCGATGGTGCTGGTCTATAATGCCTTCGGCAGCCTGGACTTCTCCACCGTGTTCGCCGCGGCGGACACGATGCGCGGCACGGAAGCCACACCCGCCGGCCTGCACTGGGTCGCCGTACTGCTGGTGTTCGGCGCGCTGCTGAAGTCGGCGCAGTTCCCGTTCCACGGCTGGCTGACGGAGGTGATGGAAACGCCGACGCCCGTGTCGGCGCTGCTTCACGCCGGCATCATCAATGCCGGCGGGTTCCTGATCCTGCGCTTGAGCGACATCATCGCACTCTCCATGCCCGCGCTCGACGTGCTGGCCGTGGTCGGCGGGTTCACGGCGCTGTTCGCCTCCGTCGTGATGCTCACCCAGACCAGCATCAAGGTCTCGCTTGCCTGGTCCACGATCGCGCAGATGGGCTTCATGATGCTGCAATGCGGTCTCGGCGCGTTCTCCGCCGCGGTTCTCCACATCGTCGCCCACTCGCTTTACAAGGCCCACGCGTTCCTTTCGTCCGGCAGCGTCATCGACCTCTCCCGTGCATCGTGGGTGCCGAGCACCGGCAAGCCCTACCCGGCCCGGTTGCTGATGGGCATGAGCTGTGCGGTGGCCCTCACCTGGGTCGTCAGCTCGGCCTTCGGCGCATCGCTGACCGAGGCACCCGGCGTGTTCGTGCTCGGCGCGATCCTGGTGATGGGGGTCACGCATCTGGTCACCAACGCCATCGGCGACCGTCCGATCGGCTTCGTGATCGGCCGCGGCTTCGCGCTGGCAACGGCCGTCGCGGTCGCGTACTTCGCCCTGCAGGTCGGTGCGGAATGGCTGCTGGCTGACGCCCTGCCGGCGACGCAGGCGATGCGCGGGCCGATCGACCTGGCGATCGTCGCCCTGGTGATCGTCTCTTTCGGCGCCGTCACGGTGCTGCAGAACACCATGGCCACCCGCGTCGCCGACCCACGGTGGCAGGCGATCTATGTCCACCTCTTCAACGGGTTCTACGTCAACGCCGCCAGCAACCGGCTGGTCCAGCGCCTGTGGCCCGTTTCCCAGACACCGGCCACGAAAGGAGCCCAGGCATGAGCACGCAACTCGCCCGCAAACCCGATCCCGTGGCCGACGATATGGACGGCTCGGCCCCGGTCGCCGCTCCCCTCAACGACAACGCCGCCGCGTTGGATGCAGCAATCGGCAAAGCCCGTAACCGCGTCGCTCCGGTCTGGCCGCTGAAGCACTTCGTTGCCGTTAACCCGTTCCTGGGGCTGACAGAACAGAGCTTCGAAGCGGCCTGCGCAACGATGCGGCAGGTGACGGGCACCGACATGCTGATGCCGCGGTCCTACTACCGCGACCTGATCGCCGAAGGGCGCATCACCGACGACGACCTGAACCGTGCCATCGCCGGCAGTCCTTCGGTCGGGCGGGCGCCCAGGGATGTCGACGCCCTGAAGCGGTCCATCGCGATCGACGCGTCTGCGGACGGTGCAGCGGTGTCCACGGTCGCTGAGGTGCTGGACAGCACGCTGGGCACGGCAACGGCCCCCTTCCTGGTCGAGGACATCGCCAAATGGTGCGCGGCCTATTGGGACGAAGGCCAGGCCGCCTGGCGCATGCCCTGGCGCAGCCTGCCGCCCTATCGCGCCTGGCGCGCCAGCGCTGCCATCGACCGGGCACCGGATGTCATGGGCCTCAAGGGCTATCGCCGCATTGTCGCCTCGCTGCCGGAAGACCCCGTGGCGGCTATCAAGGGGGCGGTCGATGCCCTGGGCCTACCGGCCGCGGCGCTGGACGGCTATCTGCACCGCGCGCTGTCGAGCATTGCCGGCTGGGCGGCCTATGGCCGCTATCTCGCCTGGAACAAGGAACTCTATGGCGAGCAGGACGACACCGTGGTGCAGCTTCTGGCGATCCGCCTAGCCTGGGATCATGCCCTATTCGCGCTGAACAAGGACCCGGCATTCCGCAGCGCCTGGGCGGAAGCCGCCGCGGGGATGGGTCAGACCGCAGGCGCGGCGATCATGACCCGCGATACGGCCGTCGACACGATCCTGCAGTCCGCCTTCGAGATCGCTTTCCAGCGCGACCTTGTCGCCAAGGTCGTTGCCGACAAGGCCGGGGCTGCGGACATGCCGGCGCGCAAGCCGGTGCAGGCGGCCTTCTGCATCGATGTCAGGTCCGAGATTTTCCGCCGGGCGCTGGAGACTGCAGCACCGGAGGCCGAGACCATCGGCTTCGCCGGCTTCTTCGGCTTCCCGCTGGAATATGTGCCGATCGGGCATGAGCATGGCGGTGCCCAATGCCCGGTGCTGCTGACGCCGAAATTCGTGGTGCGCGAGGCAGTGGCCGATACCGACGACGAGGAGATGTCGGAGATCCTGGGTCTGCGCCTGTTGCGGCGGCGCGCAGCGAAAGCGTGGAAGTCATTCAAGAGCTCGGCCGTCTCCTCCTTCGTCTATGTGGAGACCATCGGTCTTGCGTTCGCCGCCAAACTGATCGGGGACGCCGCCCATATCACCCGGACGGTCGCCCATCCCAGCGTCGACGGCTTGGATGCAACCGTGTTGGACCGCGTCCGCCCCTCTCTGGAGCGCGACACGCTGAAGGGTCGGCAGACCGGCTTCACGGCGGACGAACGCGTCGACATGGCGGCGGCCGTCTTGGGCGCCATGATGCTGACGCGCGATTTCGCCCGCCTTGTGATGCTGACGGGCCATGGCAGCACCACGGTGAACAACCCGCACGCCCCGGGCCTCGACTGCGGTGCGTGCGGCGGCCATACCGGCGAGGCGGACGCCCGTGTGGCGGCGGCGATCCTGAACGACCGGGGCGTGCGCGCCGGCCTGGTGGAGCGCGGCATCGTCATCCCTGAGGACACTTGGTTCCTGGGCTGCCTGCACGACACGACGACGGACGAGGTCACGATCTTCGACCGCAACCGCATCCCGGCCTCCCATCGGGAAGACCTGGAGCGGCTGGATGCGTGGCTCAAGACGGCATCGGCGCGCGCGAGAGCGGAACGGTCCGCACTGCTGGGCATCAACGGTACTCAGGGCGTCGACGGCAAGGTGATCGCGCGCAGCAAAGACTGGTCGCAGGTGCGGCCCGAATGGGGCTTGGCCGGAAACGCCGCCTTCATCGCAGCACCACGTGACCGGACGCGGGGCCTCGACCTGGGTGGCCGGGCCTTCCTGCACAACTACGACTGGCGCCAGGACGAAGGCTGGGGCGTGCTGGAACTGATCATGACGGCACCCATGGTGGTCGCCAGCTGGATCAACCTCCAATACTACGGCTCCACCGTGAACAACCGGGCCTTCGGCTGCGGCAACAAGGTGCTGCACAACGTGGTCGGCACGCTGGGCGTGCTGGAAGGCAATGGCGGCGACCTGCGCACCGGCCTACCCTGGCAGTCGGTACATGACGGCAAACGCCTGGTGCACGAGCCGCTGCGCCTGAACGTCTTCATCGAAGCCCCGCTGGCGGAGATCGAGCGCATCATCGACAAGCATGCCGCCGTGGCCGAGCTGGTGGACAATGGCTGGGTGCATCTGTTCGCGCTGACCGACGAAGGCCGGCAGTGCCACCGCTATACCGGCGGCCTTCAGTGGCAGACGCCGGCGATGGCGGCGTAGCGAAACGGTGTCGACTCCGCGCCGCCTCGCGCGGATTCGACACCACCCGCGCCCACCGCTACTCTTCCCGATTGCAACGAAAAACCGGCGATAGGGCGCCTGGCCGATCGGCCTGATGGATCGGCAACCCGCCTGAACGCCGGCGCCGGATCGGGGGGCGAGCGGTGGGGGAAGCGGCGAACAAGCTGGTCATTCGCAATATCGGGCTGGTGCTGTCGGGGCGGCTGGAACAGCCGATCCTGGATGCGGACTGCATCGTCTGCCGCAACGGCACCATCGCCGCCGTCGGATACGAGCAGGACCTGGATACCGGCCAGGCCGACACGGTGGTCGACGCCAGGGGCGTGACCGTGGCGCCGGGCCTGATCGACAGCCATGTGCACCCGGTGATCGGCGACTACACGCCCCGCCAGCAGCAGCTCAACTGGATCGACAGCTGTCTGCACGGCGGTGTAACCACGATGATCTCGGCCGGCGAGGTGCACATGCCCGGCCGGCCGAAGGACTTGGTCGGCCTGAAGGCCATGGCGATCGCCTCTCAGCGCTGGTACGAGAACCTGCGCCCCTCCGGCGTCAAGGTGCATGCCGGCGCGCCGGTGATCGAGCACGGGATGGAGGAGGAGGATTTCCGCGATCTTGCCGACGCCGGCGTGAAGCTGTTGGGCGAGGTCGGCCTGGGCTCAGTCAAGACCGGCGAGACGGCGCAGCAGATGGTGGCCTGGGCGCGCAAATACGGGATCCAGTCGACCATCCACACCGGCGGCCCGTCCATCCCCGGCTCCGGCCTGATCGACAAGGACGTGGTGCTCGCTGCCGACGCCGACATCATCGGCCACATCAACGGCGGCCACACCGCCCTGCCGGACGATCAGATCGTCTGCCTGTGTGAGCAGTGCCGCCGCGGCATCGAGCTGGTGCACAACGGCAATGAACGCTCCGCCCTGTTGGCGCTGCGCACGGCACGTGAACTGGATCAGCTCGAGCGCGTCATCCTGGGCACCGATGCGCCGGCTGGGTCCGGCGTACAGCCTCTGGGCATCCTGCGCATGATCGCCATGCTGTCGTCGCTGGGCGACGTGCCGGCGGAGATCGCGGTCTGCTTCGCCACCGGCAACACGGCGCGCATGCGCGGTTTCGACTGCGGCATCATCGAGCCGGGCCGCGCGGCCGATTTCGTAATCCTGGACCGCGCCCAGCATGCGCCGGGCGCCAACATCCTGGAGTCGATCCAGCAGGGCAACCTGCCCGGCGTCGGCATGACCGTGATCGACGGCATCATCCGCAGCCACCGCAGCCGCAACACGCCGCCGGCGACGACATTGCCGGAGGTGGTGGACGGGTGA
>JANQQD010000261.1 GCA_028285185.1 Anaerolineae bacterium
GAGAATTCAAGGCTGCTGTCGTCCGTCTGCAGGCCGGAGCTGCCGAGCGCGCGTTCCAGCGAGCTTGAGTCCCGGCGCAGCATGTCCAGCGTCTCCGACCGGTCGACGACGATGCGCGCGTGCACGCGATTGTCGTCACCGATCTCCAGCTTCACCTCCACATTGCCGAGGGACGCCGGTTGAAGCCGGATGGTGAAACGGTCGATGCCGTCGGCCCCGGCCTTGCGTATCTGCACCGCGACCTGATCAGCCACAGGCATGGGCGAGGCCGCCGGACGTTGGGCGGCGAGTGTGGCCTGGAAGCTGGGGCCGGACTTGTCGGCGCCGGCGGTGGCGGCCATGCTCGGTGGGCTCTGCAGAGGCCGTTCGTCGCCGGCCGAACGGGATCGCCCACCATTGCCTGCCGCTGCCTCAGCGATGGCTGCAGCGGGACCCGTCTGCGGCTTGTCCGGCAGGATATCCGCCGGCGTCTGGCCCGCCTTGGCGTCCACTCCGCGCGGCTTCGCCATGGCGTTGGCCGCTTCGGCGACCATATGGCCGGGGGCATCCAGATCGGCAGCCGGCGTGGCGGTGCGCGCGGCCACGGCAACGTCGCCGGCCTGGCGGCCGCCCTGCTTGTCGTCGCCCGGCACTGCCGGGCGGATCATGGCTTCGACATCTGGTTCCGCCAGGCCGTCTTCGTCCACGGCGGTCGCCACGGGCTGAGCCGTGACCGGCGTGGGGGCTGCTGCCACCGCTGTTGCGGTCGGGTCGGTCGGACCTGCGGTTTCGCCTGCTACAGGGCCTGGCACCGCCTCGGCGACCGCGTCCTCGAGATCCACCTCAGGGGTGGCTGCTTCTTCGCCGTCGCCGTCTTCCGCGGTCTGGCCGTCGGCCGTCTCTTCGCCGGCGACCTGACGGACCAGCGCAAGCAGCGCGTCCGGATCGGTCGGCAGGCCGTCTTCGCCCAGCTGATCCTGGTTCGCAAGCCGCGCCGCCATCTGTTCAACGGACGGCAGCTGGCCGGCTTCGGCCAACGCGGCACTTTGTGCGCCCAGCAGCTGGTCGAAAGTCATGCCCAGGGTGGGAACGGCCTTGCCTCCGGTGGCGGCGGCAGCGGCGTTGCCGGCCGCGGCGCTGCCGGGTGCGGCTGTTGCCGGGGCAGGGGCGATGGCTGCAATCGGGTTCAATGTCTCACCCTCGTTCGGTTCGTGCCCACAAGGCCTGGCATCAGAAGGTCTGGTTGATGGCGACCGGCACATAGGCCTGGTCGCGCTCTGTCGGCTTGGCGGCCTGACCATAGCCGGCCGCCTTGACCGAGGCGTCGCGGGCGCAGTCGACCACGGTGTCGATGATGCGCTGGCTGACCGACTGCGCACTCTCGATGGCCTTCTGATTGGCAAGGGCCGATCGCTTCAGCGCCGATTCGCCGTCGCGCAGCGCCTGCATGCTTTCTTCGTCCAGCTCTTCCAGTTCGGCCTTCCGGGCGCCCAAGCTCTTCAGCTTGCGCTGGAAGACCTGCTCCAGCCCGGTCTTGCGCACGGAGAAGCCCTCGACGCCGGCGATGTGCATAGCACGCAGGGCGTCGGTTTCTTCGTCCAGCACCGCCCTCAGATCGTCCATGGTGCGGCTGACGCTGGTCACCAGGTCTTCAATGCTCATCACGGCTTACGCCTCCTGAAGGGTCAGCAGCTCGCGGGACACGGAATCGGCAAGACCGATCCCGCCCGACCGAGCCATCTCCATGCCGAACTGCTCGACCAGCATGGAGCGGTAGATGTCTTCTGCCTGGCCGCCGCCGAACATCGGGTCGGTTTTGATACCGGCGAACATGTGCTGCAGCATCTGCGAGATGAACACGGCTTCGAACTGGACCGCGGACTCGCGAGTCTCGGCCGGATCGACACCGCGCTGCAGCGGTCGCGCCTGCTGCAGCGCCGGTTGAAGCTGCAGCGCCTCCGTGCCGGGCAGGGGAACCATCTCGCTCATCACAGCACCTCAAGTTCGGCCTGCAGGGCGCCGGCTGCGCTGATGGTCTGCAGGATCGAGATCATGTCGCGCGGGCCGATGCCAAGCGCGTTCAGGCTTTGCACCAGTTCCTGCAGCGTCAGGCCGCCTTCGACCACGCCAAGCTGCTGATCTGCGCCGGTGTCCACATCCACCTGGGTCCGCGGGACAACTTCGGTGGTGCCGCCCGACAGCGGACCGGGCTGCGACACCTGGGGCGTCTCGGTGATGCGGACCGTCAGGTTGCCTTGCGCGACCGCAACGGTGCTGATCTGCACGTTCTCACCCATCACGATGATGCCGGTCCGCTCGTCCACCACCACCCGGGCCGGCTGGTCCGGCACGATCTCAAGCTGCTCGATCTCGGTCAGCAGGCCGACCACGTCGCCCGCCAGTGACGGCGGCAGGGTCATGCGCACGGTCGCGGGATCGGTCGCCACGGCCATGGAAGTGCCGGTGTAGCGGTTGATGGCGTCTTGGATGCGGCGCGCCGTGGTGAAGTCGGGATTGCGCAGAGCCAGGTTGATCTCGCTCATGTCCGACAGTTCGAACAGGATTTCGCGTTCGACGATGGCGCCGCCTGGGATGCGGCCAGAGGTCGGCACACCCTGCGTCACCGTCTCAGCCTCACCGCCGACACTGAAGCCGCCGACGGAGACGGAGCCCTGCGCCACCGCATAGACTTCTCCGTCTGCGCCCAGAAGCGGGGTCACCAGCAGCGTGCCGCCCAGCAGGCTGTCGGCATCGCCCAGCGACGACACCGTCACGTCGATCGTGCTGCCCTGGCGGGTGAAGGCGGGCAGGGTTCCCGTCACCATCACCGCTGCCACGTTGTCGGTCTTGATGTTGTCGCCGCGGGTGTTGATGCCGAGGCGTTCCAGCATGCCGATCAGGCTCTGCTCGGTGAACGGAGAGCCGTTGATGCTGTCGCCTGAGCCGTCCAGTCCGACCACCAGGCCATAGCCCACCAGCATGTTGGACCGAACACCCTCCACATCGACGATGTCCTTGATGCGCGACGCTGCAGCAGCCGTACCGACCGTCGTGGCGAGCACGGTCAGAATCAGCCACATGGTCAGCAGATACCGGTATGGTGCGGCTGCGGCCCTGACCAGGTTGGATCCGATGTAAAGGGGGCGGCGCTGCGCCATGTTCCATTCGTCCCGTGGGCTCGATGACTCGTATCGCCTCCTCGTTATGCGAAAGCCGTGCCAACCGCCGTTCGCGGGGAAACGCCGACGAATCCTTGGACTTCGGCCGTGTCGCGCCGCGTCAGCAGGCAACGCTTGCCACTGCCGCCCGGCAAGAGATTCCCACCCGTTTTCAGTGGCTTAACGGCGTCTTAACCATGCCGCGCGAAGATCTGTCTGGCACCAAGTTCAGAGTGCCGTGCGCGGGCCCGGCAGCGTGCCTAGCCGCTGAGGGGTCGGGACAAGCGAATGAAGATCGAGACGACCGGACAGGTCCGCCAAGCTTCCAAGAGCAAGAGGGTCGACCGGCGCGACGAAATCGGCGCGCGGTTCTCCGATGCGCTGTCCCGCATGCTCGGTGCCGGCAACGGCCCGGCGACTGTCGACGGCCCCGGGAATGTCACGGGCGTTGAAGCCTTGCTGGCGGTTCAGGCGGCGGGCGATACGGACGATTCTCCACAAGGCCGCGCATCGCGGGCGCGCCAGCGGGCAGACCAGCAGCTGGATGCGTTGGAGGGGCTGCGCCGCGGTATTCTGGCGGGCCGCCTGACCGAGCACGACCTGCTGGAGCTGGCCCGCGGGGCCGCGGAACGCCGGTCAAAGGTTGACGATCCGCGGCTGGCGGAAGTACTCGACGAGGTCGAACTGAGAGTGCAGGTCGAGCTGGCAAAACTGGGCATCCGCATCGAGATCTAGCACCCGTTCCACCGCACTGCAAAAAACGGACGACCAATCAACAGCTTGTGACGCTTCTTTCGGTCACAGACGGGATTGTCGAGCGGCCCTTCGATTCATATACTCCGCCCGCGCCGCGGCCAGGTGTGCCGCTTTGCCTTGGTCAGTTCACGGGAGCCAGTATGTCGAGCCCGCTTGTTCCCCCGGACTATCGGCCGTCGGAAGATGAGCCGTTCATGAATCCGATTATGCGGGAGTATTTTCGCGCGCGATTACTTCAATGGCGTTTGGACCTGTTGGCGGACTCGTCGGAAACCATCCATCACCTCCAGGAAGGC
>JANQQD010000273.1 GCA_028285185.1 Anaerolineae bacterium
CAAAAAAAACTGGCATAGTGATCTGCCGATTGCGCCCTAATGGTAATCTGTCCGTTGAAGCGCCGCGTATGTACGTCGGTAGAGCGGCCAGCGGGAAACTGTGCACAGCGCGTCAGGTAACGAGCGCCAACTTAGACCGGGAGCCTGCCTAACGCAGGGGAAAAAGGGCCTTCATCACCCGATCGGTATGTGTATCCTTCGAGAACGCATCCGCCACATTCCCGCCGCAGGGCCGGGGCAGCGTCAACCAAGCTTCACAATTGGAAGCGATACATCTGGGGGGACTTTAATGACCGATTCGCGTAACCGACTTGGCGGAGTATTGATCGCTGTCTCAGCGGCGGCGTTTGTTGGACTGGCCGGCTCAGCAAGTGCTCAGGACCTGGAGCCCGTTTCCGACTTGTTGGCTGACGCTGACCCGGCACAGGGCGAAACCCTGACGCGGCAATGCGCCGCCTGCCACACCTTCGACGAAGGGGGAGCGCATCGGGTCGGTCCGAATCTGTGGGACGTCGTTGGGCGGCCGAAGGCCTCTCAGGAGGGGTTCAACTACAGCCCTGCGATTCAGGAACTCGGGGGCGACTGGACGTATGAAGACCTCAATGCCTATCTGGCCGATCCGCGAGGATTCGCTCCAGGCAACCGTATGGCCTTTGCGGGCGTGGCCGCTCTGGAAGACCGGGCAGCCGTGATCGCCTATCTCCGCAGCCTGAGCGCCGAACCCGCGCCATTGCCTTAGCCATGTCAGGAATGGAGAGGCCCCGTCGCGTGGTGCGGGACATCAGGTAATCGGCGCAAGGGGCCGGCATGACCTTCGGGTAGTATATCCGAGGCGGCCGACCATCGCGCTTGCCCCACACGTGCGGCACGTCGCCGACGGACATCATCGGCCGCGATCTGGTGGAACCGGTTCCGATGTGTGATCGGCCCGCGTGGTCGGAGACCTCGAGGTGTGCTGGCCGCGCATTCCCTTAACCTTGCGGGCGTTCGACACGGGTCAATGGGGGACGCGGATTCGCGGACAAGCGGCTCTCGGTGGTGCTGAGCGATGCCCATGAGGGCGAATCTCGCCGCTGATCGTCGGCCGGCCGGACCGGAGAGGTTCGACGGGGGGAATATCCGAATCTTCGTCGAGGGAGGCCTGTGGGTCGTGCGCACCGGCTCGCCTTGGCGCGACCTGCCGGGAGTGTTCGACGACTGGAACCGTGTATTTCGCCGCTTGACCTGTTGGAGCGCCAACAAGGCCTCACATCACACCGCGAAACACAACTGAAGTACTAGACGGCACGCCTGCGTGATTTGCCGGCAGCGCGGAACAGCAGGCGGCGGATCGGTGACAGCCGATCCACGAAGAGCTTGCCTTCGAGATGATCCATCTCGTGCTGCAGGCAGACGGCGTCCATCCCCTCCAGGTCGCGTTCGAACGGCTGGCCGAAGCGATCCAGGGCGCGGACCCTGACCCGCGTCGACCGCACGACATTGCCGACGACGCCCGGTACCGACAGGCAGCTCTCTTCCACAATTCCCGGCATCGTGCTGGAGAGGATCTCAGGATTGACGTAGACCCGGGGCGCCGACCCATCGCCCGAAAGGTCCGCGACAAGCACGCGGCGCCGATCGTTGACCTGAGGCGCGCTCAGCCCGATCGCTCTCGTCGCATAGAGCGCCTCGAGCAGGTCATCGACAAGCTCCGCCACGCTTGCGTCGAACACGGTCACCAGATCCGCCCGCATGCGAAGGCGCGGGTCGGGATATTCGAGGATCGGACGTTGTGCCATGCGCGTGATCTCAGGCGTTGGGCGGACCGCCGGGGCGGAGTGGCTGCGGCTCGATCACGCCGTCGTCCCGAGCCCCTCTGCGGGCCGCATCGGACGCGACAGCCGTTGCGCGCCGGATGAGTGGCAGGGCTGCGGCAATCGTCACCACAAGCAAGACGATCTCCAGGGAATAGACTGCGATATAGCCGCCGGCATCTCCCGCGAAGTCCCAGACCCGTTCGACCGCGCCGAGGGCGGCATTCACAACGTCGCGGATCGTCCCGCTCAACGCCATGCCGCAGCCAGCGGCCGTGGCCTGCACGGCGCCCCACGCGCCAAGCGCCAGGCCGGCCTGGTGTTTCGGCGCCCGGTTCATCGTCGCCGTCAGCGTGCCATGACTGAACAGTGCGGCACTGAAGCCGATCAGGAAGTTGCCGAGCAGGAACAGGCCCGGCTCGCCCAAGGGCGCCGCCATGATGACGAAGGCAAATGCGGGCAGGCCGATGATCGCACCCGTCTGCGCCATGCGGTAGGGGTCGCCGCCACGGCCGATCGCGTGCGACGCATAGCCGAAGCCGATCAGCCCCCCCAATGCCAACAGAGCCGTGAGCTTGGTCGTAGCCGCGACGCTCAGGTTCAATACCTGCCCGCCATAGGGCTCCAGCAGGATGTCCGCCATGCCGAAGGCCATCGTGCCGATACCGACGATGACCAGGCGACGCACGGTATCGTCGCCCGCGCAGAAACTGGCCCAGGACTCGCGGAATGTCGGGTCTGCTGCGGGCGCCGCCGCACCGCGCGGTGGTCGCCGCGCCTCCTGCTTCCAAAGCGCGATCACGTTCAGCGCCACCGTCGTTACGGCAGCCCCCTGAACCACCTGGATCAAGCGACCCGGAGAGAAGTCGGCCAGCGCGACACCGAAGATCAGTGCGCTGGCGATCATGCCGACCAGCAGCATGACGTACATCAGGCCAACGACCTTCGCGCGGGATTCCGCCGGCGTCAGATCCGTGGCGAGCGCAAGGCCGACGGTCTGCACTGTATGGACGCCGGCCCCCACGAGCAGGAAGGCGACCGCGGCACTGGCTTGGCCGATCCAGACGGGCAGCGAGCCGGACTCACCCTTACCCGCGAGCACGAGTATGGCGAACGGCATAACGGCAAAGCCGCCGAACTGCAGCAGGGTGCCCTTCCAGATGAACGGCACCCGCCGCCAGCCGAGTTCGCAGCGGTGATTGTCAGATCGGAACCCGATCAGCGCCCGGAACGGGGCGAACACGAGTGGCAGCGCGATCATGACGCCGACGAGCGATGCCGGGACGTCGAGTTCGACGATCATGACGCGGTTGAGCGCCCCGACCAGCAGCACCAGGGCCATGCCGACGGACACCTGGAACAGCGACAGACGCAGCAGGCGGCTGAGCGGAAGGT
>JANQQD010000322.1 GCA_028285185.1 Anaerolineae bacterium
AGTTCAGTAGCGGAGGATATGATGACCTCGTTCCCGATCAGCCAAACGCTGCGACGTGGTGCCCGTTCGATCACCGCCGCAGCCTTGATGGCCGCCAGCGTGCTTGGCGCCTGCGCCCCGATGGGACCGTCCAGCCCACCACCGGCCATCGGTGCACCGGCTCCGGATGCCGGGCCGCCGGCGATGTTCCTGACAACGCCAGGCAGTCCAACGGCGCCCGTTTCGGAGCCGCCGATGTTTCTGATGACACCCGGCGGCCCGCCGCCGCCGAGTTCCGAGCCGCCGATGTTCCTGACGCCGGGCAGTTCGCAGCAATCCGGCTCTAAGCCGGCGATGTTTCTGACAGCGCCCGGCAGCGGGTAGCGGCGCAGCGGGCTGGTGCCGATCTTTCCGTTCGGCACTGTCGCGTGGATGGTTCGCAGGGCACACTCCCCGAAACGCCGCATCTCATGACCCAAGCGGATGATTGATCACTCAATGGGGATCCCTTGATGTTCCAGCTCACGATCTTCGATTGCGACGGCACGCTGGTCGATAGCGAGGTGCTGGCGAACGAAGTGCTGCTGGATCTGGTGGCGGAGCAAGGGTTGCGGCTTACGCTCGACTCGCTGGTGAGCCGGTTTCGGGGGCGCAAGCTTGCTGATTGCGTGGCGGAACTGGAGGCCGAACTGGGGCGTCCTTTGCCGGACGACTTCGTGCCACGCTTTCGGGCATCTTCCGCGGCTGCGTTCCGTGAGAGGCTGCGGCCGATCGACGGTG
Source organism: Anaerolineae bacterium (assembly GCA_028285185.1). Classification (GTDB taxonomy): domain Bacteria; phylum Pseudomonadota; class Alphaproteobacteria; order DSM-16000; family Inquilinaceae; genus JACKIG01. Next base: position 760 of record JANQQD010000322.1, read on the forward strand.
CGGTCGATTTGGTAGGTGCGATGACGGGGCCGATCTGCGTCGCCTCCAGCGGGCCGGTGGAGAAGATCCGGCTCAGCCTGTCCGTCACCGGCCTCTTGCCCTATTTCGAGGGTCGCATCTTCAGCAGCTATGACATCGGCGCGTGGAAGCCCGACCCCGGCCTGTTCCGTCACGCCGCCCAGGCCATGGGCGTGTCGCCGAGCGACTGTGCCGTGGTCGAAGATAGCCTGCCAGGTGTCCAGGCAGGCTGCGCGGCGGGGATGACGGTGTTCGCCCTGCCGCCGGCCAGCGCCGACCCGAACGTGCCCAACGGTGTGATCCGGGTGCGGCACCTGTCTGAGCTGCGGACCTTTCTCGATGGCCGGGACTCGGCCGTTTCCGGCTCTTGAGTGTCACGTCGGGTCGAAGCGGGTGGCCCAGCGTTTGGACCAGTCGCCCAGCGGGACCAGCAGCCCGTACAACTCCAGTCCCAGAGGCGTTGCGCGGTAGCCCTGGTCGGACCGCTCGACAAGTCCGGCGGCGCGCAGCTCTTTCAATCTGGCGTTCAGGACCGAGGGCGAGATCGTCTCGCACCGGTCCTGCAGCACCCTGAAGGTACAGGGTCCGCCCTTCGAAAGCGTCCACAGCACGCCCATGGCCCAGTTGCGCCCCAGCAGGTCGAAGACGGCCATGATGGGAACGCCGGAGCGGGAACCGCGGACCGGGCTGCCCGGTTGGGGTATGTCGGCCATCGATCGATTCCTCTCTGCTACGAATTCAGTAGCAAGGGTGCGACGCTTATGCTAATTCGCTTGCTACGAAAATCGTAGCATTGCCCGTGAGACCCTGCCAATGCCGATGCTAGCGCTCGCCGCCGCCTTGGCGGCGTCCGTCTGTTGGGCCGTTGGGGCCCTGATGGCGCATCGCCCGGCGCGTTTGCTCGGCGCGTTCGAACTCACGCGGGTGCAGCTGATCAGCGCGGCCGCTCTCTTGCTGGCCGTCGTCAGCGTTTCCGGCGGATGGGTCGGCGTGACCTGGGCCCATTGGCCGGCA
>JANQQD010000332.1 GCA_028285185.1 Anaerolineae bacterium
CGATGCCGTCGACGGCGCGTTGTCCGTCTATCGCCGCGCTCTGGATGAAGGCGTCGAACGGTATCTGGTCGGACGTCCGGTCAAGCCCGTGTTCCGCCAGTTCAATTGACGGGCGCGATACGAACTTGACTGGGGCGGAGGCCTTTCCATGAAATCGGCAAGCCATCCCGAAAAATCACCCTGAGTCGTCCCGCCGGCGACAGACATCGACGGTATGCCCCCTCGACGCTGCACGGATCGTGTGCAGAAAATGTTCAACTTGCACGCAACTGCACTGCGATTGAGCAAAAGTGCGAGAAACAATGCATACAGCAATGGGCAAGCCGAATTGCGGCTTGCCTTAGCAGCAACTCCGTTACACCCTTGTTGTTGACCGGAGGGCGTCCCCCTTCGGTTGACGCCTGGTGGCGATTCCTCCCTAAACTTGGGCCGCGCCGCTTAGCGGTGGCGTGGCTCATTTTTTTCTTTCTGCGCACCGGCAGTTGCTGAATTTACAGGACCAGCGGCATCAAGTCACGCCCATAATAGGGCAGAATTACTGGACTTCTTCACAGGACGAAGTGCCGTAGACCAGCCTGTGCAGTCGCCCCCTCCCGAAGGAAAGATCCGAGAGGTGGCGGGCTCTGGTTCGCGGGGTGAAGACGCACCGGGTGGCATGGGTGCGTCTCCAGAATTCCCAGCGTCTCATCGAAAGGCCGCCCCACTTCGGTTTTCCGCCCCACGCTGCTCGGCAACGAAGCCGGCAATCGCGCTCAAGACCTCCATGCGGGGATTGTCCCCCACGCCGTGCCAGTGCGGATAGCGTGCCTCAAGGGAGAAGGCGATGGCGTCGGCTTCGCCGGCTTCGAGGACGCCGTCCTCGATCGCACCGTCGACAGCATTACTGAGATCTTCAAGATAGCTGCGTTGCGCCTGCAGCAGGGGGGCCAGCAGCCCGTCTTCGCCATGGCCGATATAGACCGTGTTACCTGCCGGAAAACGCGCTTCGATTTGATCGAGCTGAACCAGCCAATTGTCCAGGCTTTCCAGCGGTGCTGGCACGAATCCGTTGTTGATGAGGTCGCTGGCAAAGAGGATCCCGTGTTCACGTAGATAGAGCATGGATGTCACCTCCGCTTCGCTTGGCCCCATCTCATGCACCTCGAAGCGAAGGCCACCCAGCTCCAAAACATCGCCGTCGTCGATGATGCGGTCGGGAAGATTGGCGCTGATCACCTCTTGGGTCGGGAAGAGATCGCCATGCCGTGCGGCGCGGGCGGCATTGTAGCCGCGGCTATCCTCTCGCATCGAGCGGATGGTCTCTTGCGCGGCAAACACAGGGGCATCGGGGAAGGCTGCCCGGAATAGAGACAGGCCGCCGTAGTGATCCGTGTGGGCGTGCGTCACGAAGACGGCCAGCACCGGCTTGTTCAGCGCCTGGATGTGCCGGATGGCGCGCTCCGCTTCCGGGAAGACCCGTTGCGCATCGATCACGATGAGGCCTCGATCCGTTTCGATCCAGTGGGTGTTGACGCTGTCCACCAGCCGAGGTTGTGAGGCGAAGCTATGGACGTCAACGGTCGCGGCGGCTGCCTGGGCATGGCCGGCAGCAAGGGCCAAGGCCAGGATCGATGCTATCGCGGCGGACCGCTGCACGGTCGTCGCGGGGCGGCGCCTGAGCACCAGGAACGTGTCACGCTCGCGAAGCAGAAAGAGAGCGAGCAAGAGCCCGAGGACAGGAACGCCGGCCCAGAACAAGTGGTTGGGAGGGGAAAAGGGGTCGATCAGGCGCGGGACGGTCGACAGCACCGAAACCGTGTGCATCACCAGCAACGCACCGTAGGACCAGAATCTGAAGAGGCCCGCCATGAAAGCGAGCACGACTGCGGCCTGCAGGACACCGGCGGCAATCAGCACCGCGTCGGACGGTGAGGAGAAGTAGAATGTTTCGGCGACCCGCCGGGCCACGTCGGGCGCCAAGATCTTCTCGGCAGCCCAGATCAGGAAGAATGCGCCGACGGAAAGGCGCATGGCGGCAAGACCCACTGCAAGCTTTCGGTCTTCAGTAGCAGTCATCGTCCGATCCTCTCGCTATGGGGCCGATCATGGCCCCTTCCGTCGAGGAGATCGGAGTGTTTGACATCCGTGTCAACGAAACTGCTATCGTCACACTGTTGACGGAAGTTCACCAGTGAGTGAGCGCCTGCAGGAGGTGGACGCTTGGGCGGCATCCGCAAGTTCGACGAAGACGCGGTGATGGACGCGGTCATGCGCGTCTTTTGGCAGCGCGGCTATGATGCGACTTCGATGGTCGAACTCGCCGACGCGGCCGGCATTCTGCGCGGGAGCCTCTATCACGCCTATGGGGGCAAGGAAGCGCTGCTTTTGCGGGCATTAGACCGCTACGCGCAACACCCGGGGGGAGCGGCCCGCTCGGCTCTGCAGGCGCCGGATCTGCGCCAATCGATGGCGGGCTTCCTTGATGCCCATCTTGCGCGAATGGCAGATCCAGCCAATCCACCTGGATGTTTGATGTGCCAAACCGCGATGGAGTGCGGGGCGCGCGATCTTGTTCCGGCCGCTCTGGTCCGGACACACTTTCAGCGGACCGAGGCGGCGATACACGATGCGTTGGAGCGAGGCCGAACTGCGGGCCAGCTGCCTGACAATGCGGATACAGTCGCGCTCGCCCGATACTTCCTGGGTATCTCACGCGGAATGGCAGTGCTTCACCGGGCCTACGGCGAGCTGGATCCGGTCCGCGACATGGCCCGGATCGCGCTCAAGGTATTGAACCGATAATACTGCTGGAACCCTCCGAACAGGGTGCAGCCTAGCCTGCCTCGCCGAGCCCTACGCCAGATAGGCAAACTTCACGATGAACAGGACGGCCAGGATCAGGACGGCCGGCTTGGCATCGGCAAATCGGCCGCTCAACAGCTTGATTGCTGCATAGGTGATGAAGCCGAACGCGATGCCGTGGGCGATGGAGAAGGTCAGCGGCATCGAGATGGCGGTGACCAGCGCCGGCGCATACTCCGTAACGTCGTCCCAATCGATCTCGGTCAGGCCGCGCGCCATCAGGCAGGCGACGAACACAAGAGCCGGGGCCGTTGCATAGCCCGGGATGCTGTTTGCGAGTGGCGAGAAGACCAGGGCCAACAGGAACAGCAGGCCCACAACGACGGCCGTCAGACCTGTGCGCCCGCCGGCATTGATGCCGGCAGCACTTTCGATATAGCTGGTGGTTGTCGATGTGCCGAGGGTGGAGCCGGCGACCGTCGCCACGCTGTCCGCCATCAGCGCCTGGCGGAGACGCGGCAGTTTGCCTTCGGAATCCAGCAGGCCGGCCCGGGCGGAAACGCCGACAAGGGTGCCCGCCGTGTCGAACAGATCGACGAACAGGAAGGCGAAGACGATCGTGATCAGGCCGACCTGCAAGGCACCGCCAAGATCCAGCTGCAGGAGCGTCGGGGTCGGGTCCGGCGGCGCCGAGACGATCCCCTGGAACTCGGAGATGCCGAGAACCATGCCGATGGCGGCCACCCCGATGATCGAGAGAATCATGGCCCCAGGGACGCGCAGAGCCGTAAGCGCCGCCATGGCCACAAAACCGAGCGTCGCCAGGATGGGTTCGGGGGCCGCGAGGTTGCCCAGCGTGACCAGCGTCGCGTCACTCCCCACGATGATCCCTGCGTTCTTCAGGCCGATGATCGCGAGGAACAGGCCGATGCCGGCCGCGATCGCCATTTTCAGCGATCTTGGAATGGCGTTGATAATGGCCTCGCGGAGCGGCAGCAGGCTCAGGATCAGGAAGAGAATGCCGGAAAGAAAGACGGCGCCAAGGGCCACCTGCCAGCTGTATCCCATGCCGCCGACGACGGCGTAGGCGAAGTAGGCGTTCAAACCCATCCCCGGCGCCAGGGCCACCGGATAGTTGGCGTAGAGCCCCATGATCAAGGTGCCGATCGCTGCCGCCACGCAGGTGGCGACGAACACCGCACCGAAGTCCATCCCCGCGTCGGAGAGAATCGAGGGGTTCACGATGACGATGTAGGCCATCGTCAGGAACGTCGTCACCCCGGCCAACAGCTCCGTGCGCACCGTCGTGCCGTGCTCACGCAGCTTGAAAAGACGCTCGATCATG
>JANQQD010000361.1 GCA_028285185.1 Anaerolineae bacterium
GTCACTCGGCATTGCTTTTCGTATTTTTATATCCGCCATACCGCCCTCGATTGCCGCTCGCCCTCAACTGCCTTGAGCCGGTAGCTTGCATCAAGCGAAGGCGCGATCCGACGCGCTGCGGCGGTCCATTGTCGGCTACGCCTACGCCTCGCCAACTTACGCCGCAATGATGACGGCAAAGTGCCGATCCTCTCGCTGCGCCCCTTTACCGGTATCCGACTCGCGCACCCTGTATGCGGCGTTGTAGCGCCTTGCAGATAGAATGATTTGCTGTCTTCGTGCTTCCGGCTCACCGGATGAATTGCGCTATGCGTTCCCGGTGCGCTCAACCAATAAAAAGCCGATCAAATGCAGATCAAGTGCCTGGAGACGGTCACCGTCGTGCCAGTGGCGCGCGTTGGCGGATCGACCGGGTTCCACTGAAGACCTGGGCCAAGGGAGAGCACGGATGAGATCGCTGATAAAGATAGGCATCTTTGGCGCCGCCGCCTTGGCGGCGTTGTCGACCGGTAGCGTTGCGACGGCTCAGTCCGAGCAGCCGAACATCCTGGTCCTGTGGGGCGACGACATCGGCATTACCAATGTCTCCGCCTATTCCATGGGCCTCGTGGGATACAGGACCCCGAATATCGACCGGATCGCGGCGGAGGGCATGATGTTCACCGACTATTACGGCGAGCAGTCATGCACAGCCGGGCGATCGGCCTTCATCATGGGCCAGAGCGTCTTCCGGACCGGGCTGTCGAAGGTCGGCCTGCCGGGAGCCGAACTGGGCATGCAGGAAGAGGATCCGACAATCGCCGCCCTTCTGTCGGCAGAGGGCTATGCCACCGGGCAGTTCGGCAAGAACCATCTGGGCGACCGAGACGAGCATCTGCCGACCAATCACGGCTTCGACGTCTTCTTCGGCAACCTCTATCACCTGAACGCGGAAGAAGAGCCGGAGCTGGAGGACTATCCGACCGACCCGACCTTTCGCGAGCAGTTCGGCCCGCGCGGTGTGATCCGGTCGACCGCCGGCGGCGAGATCGTGGACACCGGCCCGCTGACTAGTACCCGCATGGAAGTGATCGACGACGAGACCGCCGAGGCGGGACTGGAATTCATCGAAGCAGCCCATGCCGAGGGCCAGCCCTTCTTCGTCTGGTGGAATGGCACCCGCATGCACTTCCGCACCCATGTCCGGGACGAGCTGCGGGGCATTTCGGGCCAAGACGAGTATGCCGACGGCATGGTGGAACACGACCGCCATATCGGCCTGTTCCTCGACAAGCTCGATGAGCTGGGCATCACCGACAACACGATCGTGTTCTACTCCACGGACAACGGCGTCCACATGAACACCTGGCCCGACGCCGGCATGACGCCGTTCCGAGGCGAGAAGAACACCAACTGGGAAGGCGGCTGGCGCGTGCCCGCCATGGTGCGCTGGCCGGGCCGCATCCCGGCGGGCGCCGTGTCGAACGAGATCATGCACCATATGGACTGGCTGCCGACCCTCATGGCCGCGGCCGGCGTGCCGGACATCCGGGAGCAGCTTCGCGAAGGCGGTGTGGAGGCCATCGGGCGCGAATACCGGGTGCATCTCGACGGCTATAACTTCCTGCCCTACCTGACCGGCGAAGTCGACGAAGGGCCGCGCAGCGAGATCTTCTATTTCTCCGACGACGGAGACCTGACGGCGCTCAGATATGACGACTGGAAGCTGATCTTCATGGAGCAGCGGGTCGAAGCGACGCTGCAGGCCTGGGCGGAGCCGTTCACGCCGCTGCGCATCCCCCTGATCTTCAACCTGCGCCGCGATCCATTCGAACGTGCCTCGATCACGTCGAACACCTATTGGGATTGGTACCTGGACCACGTCTTCTTCATCGTCCCGGCGCAACAATACGTGGCGTCATTCCTGGCGACCTTCGAAGAGTTCCCGCCGCGCCAGAGGGCCGCGAGCTTCACCGTCGATCAGGTTCTCCAACGGCTGGAGGCGGGCGTCGGATCGCGGTGAACCTCCCGCGCGGTTTTGTTGATCCGAAGGTCTTGCGACCAGGAGGCGGAACCTGTCCTGCGATGGGTTCCGCCTCCCGACTGACCGTCGAAGGAGCAGTGGGACATGACGGTGCAGGGCGTCCGACACTATTCAATCGCTATCGGCGTGGCGTGCTGGGCTGCTGCCGGGATAGTGGTTCCGGCAAGCACATCGGCTACCGAGTTCTGTGAAGGCTATGGAGGACTCCCTGTTGGCGACAGCCCCCGTGCCGGCATGGTTCGCTTGGAGGGCGGGACATTCACCATGGGCGCCGAAGACGAGCGGCCTGAAGAGCGCGGCACGAGAGAGGTCACCGTCTCGCCCTTCTGGATCGATCGGCACGAGGTGACGAATGCCCAGTTCGCCGCCTTCGTCGAAGCGACCGGCTACCGGACGGTTGCCGAGCGCGGGCTGGACCCGGACCTTTACCGCGCCATTCCCGCGGACCTGCGCGTGCCCGGCTCAATGGTGTTCTCACCGCCTAGCGATCCGGTCAGCCTGCGTGATCAGCGCGCCTGGTGGCGCTATGTGCCCGGCGCGAACTGGCGCCAGCCGTTGGGCGAAGGCAGCAGCATCGACGGGCTGGACAACTATCCGGCAGTCCACATCGCCTATGAAGATGCCATGGCATATGCCGGGTGGGCCGGCCGCGACCTGCCGACCGAAGCAGAATGGGAATTTGCCGCCCGCGGCGGCCTGGAGGGCGCGCGCTACCCCTGGGGCGAGACCTACAACCCGGCGGAGGGCTGGAAGGCCAATACGTGGCAAGGCTCGTTCCCCCATGAGAACACGGCGGCCGACGGCCATACGGGTTCGGCCCCGGTGGGCTGCTTCGCCGCCAACGGCTACGGCCTCTATGACATGGCGGGGAATGTCTGGGAGTACGCGCGGGACTACTGGGCGCCGGGCCACCCGCCGTTTGCCGAAGCCGATCCCACGGGGCCGGGGCGTGTCTTTGCCACGCGCTTCGGCAGTCCCATGGGGCCATCCGTCGTCGTCAAGGGTGGGTCATGGCTATGCGCGCCGGGGTTCTGCCTGCGCTATCGCCCCTCGGCGCGGCAGCCGCAGGAACCTAGCCTCGGGTCCAACCATATCGGGTTCCGTACCGTCTTGCGGGAGTGAGCCGGCAGGTCGTAGGTCGGTTCAAGCGATGCGCGAACCGACGTGGCGGCAACCTGATGTCGGCTTTCGGCTCCGCCTCTAGCCGACCTACGCCCGGTACACGCGGGCGCCCCACCGCCTGGGCGACGGCACTGCTCATGCTTTCCGCCATCCGGCCTCCCCATGCCGCCACAGGATCGCCTTCGCCATGCTGTAGGGAGCCAGCAACGACAGCAAGGAGCGGATGCAAGATGCTGGTCTGGAGCGATGCCGACGTCGCTGCATGCCTGGAGGTGTTGCCGACATACGACGAAGATGGCGACTGCTACAGCTATGTCGTCGCGTCGGACGGCCTGCGGCTGGAGCTCGCCGTCAGCTCGTTTGCCGCAGACGTCGCCCTGGCGCTCTATCGCGACGGTGTCGAAGCGGCGGTGTTCTCGGTTCGGCTGGTCGGCTGCGAGGCCATCCGCCATGTGACCGACGGCAGCGGTGAGTTCCTGGAATTCGCGCCGGCCGAGTGCTTCAGTGGCCGCTATGACGACAGCGTGACGATCCCCTTCGGTTTCCGTCTGGCCGTCAAGCCGAGCATCCGGATCTCGCTTTTTTCCAAGGCGTCCATGTGACACGGATGGAACTCGATGTCGGCCTCACTGGCCCAATGGCGATCTCAGCCGCAGGTGCTGCGCCTCATTCGCATTCGTAGAACGGGTCTTTATGCATCTGCATTAGCAACATGCGTCTAGGGCGCATTGCTCACTCAAAGAACAGTCATCAACAGCGCAACCCCGCCCCAGATAGGTCTGATCTGACAGATAAAACGCTGAGAAGGCGTCTTCGAAATCCGACGAGACCGACTTTTCTGCAAGGCCGGTTCGCAACAACTGTCTTTGCCATGTCTTCAGCTTGGGCCGATCACCGACGAAATCGTAGCAGGACCGGCGCTCAATGATGTCAGCACGGTGCAGCAGCGGGAGCCAAGCGATATCGACCATCCCGAGTGAGTCGCCGCCGAAATAGGGCGTGTCGCCGAGCCGCTTCTCCATCCTATCGAAGGCCTTGCCGAGCATTCCGCTGCGCTCCCTCAGCACGTCCTGATCCGGGCTGCGCTGCGCACTGCATTGAACCAGGTAGTTCTTCGCAGCGAGGTAGCTCCATGCCCGGTTCTTTGCCTTCTCCTCAAGCGAAAGCTCAGGTTGGAGGGCAGGAAAGGCCTCTTCCAGGTACTCGACGATGGCGTCCGATTCAAACAACGCTTCCCCGCCATCCGTAATCAGCAGGGGAACCTGGCCGTTCGGCGAAATATCCAGAAACCACTGCGGCTTGTCGCTAAGGCTGATGAATTCAAGCTCGTAATCGACGTTCTTGGCTTCGAGCAGCGCCGTGACACGTTGGACAAAGGGGCAGATCTTGAAACTGACGACTTTCATAGGGTTGGCTCCTTGCCATTCGAGCTTCAAGACCGGCCTTGATGATGCGTGCTGTCGGCAACATGCTAACCACATCTCAACATTTCAAGAGATATTGAGATATGAAAGAGCAGCAGGCGCTCGCGATGCTCGGGGCACTGTCACAGGAAACCCGGCTCAGGATCGTCAGGTATCTGGTCGAGTGCGGCGATCAAGGTGCTTCAGCGGGCGATGTCGGCGACCGGGTTGGGGCAACCTCGTCCCGCGCATCCTTTCATCTGGCTGCCCTGGAAAAAGCGGGTGTGATCTTCTCGCAGCGACAGTCCCGGAAGATCATCTATCGGGCAAATATTGACAATCTTGGCGCTGTGATCTCGTTCTTGCTAAACGATTGCTGCGGTGATCATCCGGACATTCGAGCGTGTTGCCTGGGCGCACGCGATTGCTGTTGAAGCTCCCAATCCTGGCGCCAAACGAATCATTGACGTCGGCCCGCACGCTCGCGCCGAGCGTCATCTGCTGCTCTGTGCTCTTTAGTCCATGTTCCGCGCCACGAAATCCGCGATCAGGCGCTGGGTCGCTGTCAGCGGCAGGAAGAACTTCGCCGCCACGATCCCTCCGCTCACCCGCACGACCATGCCGTCGGCGCGCACCGGAGGAGCCGGCGGATCGCCGTGGAATCGCAGCTCGAAATAGAAGCGCTGGTTGGGGATCAGCATGTCGCGGTCGGGCCCGAAGGTGAAGCCGCCCAGGCTGACGTCCAGGATCTCATAGACCTGGCTGTCGATGCGCACGGTGCAGCCCTTGCTTGGGATGCGCTCGTGCTGGCGGCGGTCGCGCGGATCCTTCTCCGCACGGCGCGGCGCACGTGGCAGCGCGGGCGTCGGCATGGCGGGCATGGAGGGCGGCTCCAGCGGTGCCGATGCCGGCGGCTCCTGCTCAGCAACGGGGGCTTCATGCTCGGTAAACAGCGCCCGCCAGAGGGAGCGCACGCCCCGGGCCAGCCGGACGATCCAGCCGAGCGGCAGCAGGGGGGGCAGATCCTCCTCCATCGCGCGCTGCGCGTCGGGGCTGAGCGCCACCACGTCTTCCGGCGGGGGCGAGCGCGGACGCGCCGGGCGTGGCGGCGGCCCTTCCCCGCCCCGTCCGCCGCTGCCGCCGGCGAGGGTCGTGTATTCCGGTCGGATCGGATCTACCGGGTCGGACAATTGCGTCTTGCCTGTCTTGCCTGCTCGCGTTGTCGCGGCGTCTTCTTAAGACTACCACCAATTATATACGGTTCCGCCATTTGATCAGCTTCGCCGCAGCATGGTTGGCACAGACCGCCATGCGTCCGGCAACCGCCGGACGCACGGGCCATCGGCTTGACCGCCGACCGAGATCGGGTAGGATCGCGGCTGCCATGCTTCACATGCCGACGATCACGTCGTCCCGCCGCAGCGGGCGAATTATCGTCCCGGCCCTCATAGACGGGGGCCGGGCCTGAAAGACGGGCGACGTCACGCGTCCGTCGCCTGCTGCGTTCGACCGTGCCAAACCCGTGAAGACGGCCGGTCACCCGTTCACGATCCGGATCCTCCGACCGCGCCTTGTGTCCCCGCGCCTGCCCGATCCGGCCATAGAGGTCTCAAGCTGAGATGACCGCCCCTACCCCCGATCCCGCCGCACCGGCCGGCACCGTCGACTACAAGGCCACGGTGTTCTTGCCGCGCACGCCATTTCCCATGCGCGCTGGATTGCCGAAGAAAGAGCCTGAGCTGCTGGCCCGCTGGAAGGAGATGGAACTGTACCGCCGCCTGCGCGAGCAGTCGGCCGGCCGCGAGACCTTCATCCTCCATGACGGCCCCCCGTACGCCAATGGCAACATCCATATCGGCACGGGGATGAACAAGATCCTGAAGGATATCGTCGCCCGCTCGCAGCAGATGCTGGGCAAGGACAGCAACTATGTCCCCGGCTGGGACTGCCACGGCCTGCCCATCGAGTGGAAGATCGAGGAGCGCTATCGCGCCGAAGGCCGCGACAAGGACGCCGTGCCGATCCTGGAGCTGAGGCAGGAATGCCGCGCGTTTGCCGAAGAATGGGTGCGCGTGCAGTCCGAAGAGTTCCAGCGTTTGGGCGTGGTCGGCGACTGGGAGCGGCCGTACCTGACCATGACGAAGGCGGCCGAGGCCCAGATCGTCCGTGAGATCCACAAATTCCTCCTGAACGGCGCCCTCTACAAGGGGCTGATGCCGGTGCTGTGGTCGGTGGTGGAGAAGACCGCGCTGGCGGAAGCCGAGGTTGAGTACGACGACCATGTCTCCACCACCATCTGGGTGCGCTTCCCGGTGGCACGGAGCGAGGTGAAGAGCCTGGCAGAGGCGCCATCAGCCGGCATCGTGATCTGGACCACCACGCCCTGGACCATCCCCGGCAACCGCGCCGTGGCCTATGGCGACGAGGTCGAGTACGGAGTCTATGAGGTGGCGGCCGTGGACGAAGGCAGTGCCGCACGTCTAGGTGACCGGCTGGTCGTGGCGACGGCGCTTGCGGAAGAGGTCGCGGGCCGTGCCCGCATCACGGACTGGCGGCTGGTCGACCGCTTCCCCGGTTCGGCCCTGGCCGGCACTGTCTGCCGCCACCCGCTGCATGAGGCCGGGGCGCCGGAAGACTACGCCTTCGACGTGCCGGCACTGGCCGGGGATTTCGTGACGACCGAGCAGGGGACTGGCGTGGTCCACATCGCGCCGGGCCATGGCGCGGAGGATTTCGAGCTGGGCCAGCGCCACGGCCTGCCCATGCCCGAGACCGTGGCCGAAGACGGCACGTTCACGGCCCAGGTGCCGTTGTTCGAAGGCCGGGCGACCTACACTAGCGAAGGCAAGCGGGGCGACGCCAGCGACGCCCTGGGCGACGCGCTGGCGGACGCCGACGCGCTGCTGGCCAAGGGCCGCCTCACCCACTCCTATCCCCATAGCTGGCGGTCGAAGGCGCCGCTGATCTTCCGGGCCACGGCGCAGTGGTTCATCTCCATGGACAAGACCGGGCTGCGTGACACGGCGCTGAAGGCGCTGAAGGACACGGCGTTCTACCCGCCCGCCGGGTACACGCGCCTTTCCTCCATGATCGAGGCACGGCCAGACTGGTGCATCAGCCGCCAGCGAGCCTGGGGCGTGCCCATCGCCATCTTCGTCAACCGCAAGACCGGTGAGCCCTTGAAGGACCCGGCGGTGCTGGAGCGCATCGGCGACACCTTCGAGCGCGAAGGCTCAGACGCCTGGTTCGCCCGCGACCCGCAGGACTTCCTGGGCAACGCCTATGCTGCGGAAGACTACGACCAGGTCTTCGACATCGTCGATGTCTGGTTCGAAAGCGGTGCCACGCACAGCTATGTGCTGGAGACGCGCGACGACCTCTCCTGGCCCGCCTCGCTCTATCTGGAAGGTTCGGACCAGCACCGCGGCTGGTTCCATTCCTCGCTCTTGGAAAGCTGCGGCACCCGCGGCAGGGCGCCGTTCGATGCGGTGCTGACCCACGGATTCGTCTTGGACGAAGACGGGCGCAAGATGTCGAAATCGCTCGGCAACACCGTCATGCCGCAAGAGGTGGCAGACGCCAACGGGGCGGACATCCTGCGCCTGTGGGTCGCCGGGTCGGACTATAGCCAGGATGTGCGCATCGGGCCCGATATCCTGAAGCACCATGTCGACGCCTATCGCCGGCTGCGCAACACGCTCAGGTACCTGTTGGGGGCGCTGGACGGCTTCAGCGAGGCGGAGAAGATCGACCCGGCAGAGATGCCGGAGTTGGAACGCTACATCCTGCACCGCGTGGCGGAGATGGATGCGGGCATGAGGCGGCAGACGACGGGCTTCGACTTCCACCAGATGTCGAAGGACCTGCACAATTTCTGCGCCCTCGACCTCTCGGCCTTCTATTTCGACATCCGCAAGGATGCGCTCTACTGCGATCGGCCCGACTCGCTGCGCCGCCGGGCCGCGCGCACGGTGATGGACACGCTGTTCGACTGCCTGACGGCCTGGATCGCGCCGATCCTCTGCTTCACGGCGGAAGAGGCGTGGCTGACCCGCAACGGCGATGATGCGGGCAGCGTGCACGAGCGCGTGTTCCCCGAGATCCCCGCAAGCTGGCTGGCCCCCGACCTGGCGGCGAAATGGCAGGCTGTGCGGGAGATCCGCCGCGTCGTCACAGGCGCGATGGAGCTGGAGCGGGCCGAAAAGCGGATTGGGTCGTCTTTGCAGGCCCACCCGACCGTTCATGTCACCGAGGCCCAGGCCGAGCTGCTGGCCGGCATCGACTTCGAAGACATCGTCATCGCCTCCGTCGTCACGGTCGTCGCCGGCGAGGGGCCGGCCGATGCCTTCCGGCTGGACGGTGTACCGGGCGTGGCCGTAGCGCCCGGCTTGGCCGAAGGGCGAAAGTGCGAGCGGTGCTGGAAGATCCTGCCGGATATCGGCAGCGATCCACGCTTTCCTGACGTCTGCGGCCGATGCGCAGACGCAGTCGGCGTGCATCCCGCGATCACGGGTGCGGCCGGCTGATGCGGTCCGGCGGATGGGTGCGATTGGGACTGGTGCTGGCGGCACTGGTCCTGATCGCCGATCAGGTGAGCAAATGGGCGATCCTGACTCAGGTCTTTGGGCTGCCTGAGCCGATCACGACTGGGAGCTGGCATCCGCCCATCGAGATCACCGGGTTCTTCAATCTGGTGATGGTGTGGAACTACGGCGTCAGCTTCGGCATGTTCGCGGGCGGCGAGCCGTTCATGCGCTGGGTGCTGATCGCCCTTGCCATGGCGATCACGGCCGGCCTTACGGTGTGGCTGATCCGCACCCCTCGCCGGCTGGTGGCGCTGACGGTTGGGCTGATCATCGGGGGCGCTGTCGGCAACGTCATCGACCGTCTGCAGTTCGGGGCAGTTGCCGACTTCTTCGATTTTCATCTATACGGGTGGCATTGGCCGGCCTTCAATATCGCCGACAGCGCCATCTCGATCGGTGTGGTCCTGTTGATCGTCGACAGTTTCCTGGGCCATTCGCACCAGCGGCGCAATGATGCCGATCCGTGAATCGGCGGCAGGCTGTGGCACCGGCCGACGAGGAGTTGACGAAACAGATTTCGATTGGGCGTCACAAGCCATGAGCATCCACAAGAAGTCCCTTCCGATCGCCATGCTGTGCCTGGGCGGAACCGTCCTGGCAGCGTGTGGCGACGATACCCGCCAAGCGTTCGGGCTCGACCGAAGGGTCCCGGACGAATTCGCCGTCGTCTCCCGGGCCCCTTTGTCCATGCCGCCCAGCTATGCGCTGCAGCCGCCGCGGCCCGGGGCCCCGCGCCCACAGGAAGGCACGCCGCGCGACCAGGCGGCATCGGCCGTGTTCGGCGTTGAGGTGCAGCCGGCGACCTTCGAACCCGTGGACCCGTCCAGCGTGACGCCTGCGGAAGGCGCGCTCTTGCGGCAGGCCGGCGCCGACGGCCTTGACCCGGACATTCGGCGGATCGTGGATCAAGAGACGACGGACCTGGTCGAAGAGGATGAGGGCTTCGTCCAGCGGCTGCTGTTCTGGCAGGACCCGTTGCCAGCCGGTTTGGTCGTCGATCCGCAAGCCGAGGCAGCGCGCCTTGCCACCGCCGCGGCAACGGGCGAGCCCCTCAACGAAGGCGAGGTGCCGACCATCGAGCGGCGCGAACGGGCACCGCTTGAGGGCGTCTTGGACGGACTGTTTGATTTCTAGCCGACCCTGCACTACCTCCTGAGGCTCCAGCGGGCAGATCTGTGCCCGGACGTCGTCCAATGGCAATCGGGAGGTGTCGGGCCGTGCCACTCTGTCCCCGCGCATCTGTCTTCAGCACAGCCGCCGCCGCGCTGATTGGTGTCCAGGCTCTAGCCGTTCCTGTCGACGCCGGCGTCTTCGAACCGGAGATGTTCGAGTTGGACAACGGCATGCAGGTGGTCGTCGTGACCAACCGCAGCGCCCCCGTCGTCACCCATATGGTGTGGTACCGCGTCGGCGCGGCCGACGAGACGCCTGGCGTGTCCGGCATCGCCCATTTTCTGGAACACCTGATGTTCCGGGGCACCGATTCGCTGGACGATGGCGAGTTCAGCCGAATCGTCGGGCGCAATGGCGGGCAGGACAACGCCTTCACCTCTTGGGACATGACGGCCTATTTCCAGAACGTAGCGGTCGATCGGCTGCCTCTGGTGATGGAAATGGAAGCCGACCGGATGGTGAACCTGGCCCTGGACGCAGACATCGTTGACACGGAACGGTCGGTCATCATCGAAGAGCGGCGAGAGCGGATCGACGACAATCCGAGTTCGCGGCTGTCGGAGCAGATGCTGGCCGCGCTCTATCAGAACCACCCCTACGGCCGGCCGATCATCGGCTGGGAACATGAGATGGCGGAGCTCTCGCTGGAAGATGCCGCCGACTTCTACGAGACCTGGTATGCCCCCAACAACGCGATCCTGATCGTCTCGGGCGATATCGATGCCGACGAGCTGAGGCCACTGGCCGAGAGCATTTACGGGCCCATTCCCAGTCGCCCCGTACCGGAACGCGTGCGGCCCCAGGAGCCGGAATACGCGGTCGCCCGGCGCATCGTGCTGACGGACCCGAACGTGCAGCAGTCGTCCTGGCGGCGCTTCTATCTCGCCCCCAGCTATGCCCGTGGTGCCACGGAGCATGCCTATGCCTTGCAGGTCCTGAACGAGATCTTCGGCGCTGGGACGACGAGCCGCCTCTATGAATCCCTGGTCCTGGACCAGGGCATAGCGGTCGGCGCCGGCAGTGCCTATTCCCCCGTCTATTTCGACGAGACCGAAATCGGAATCTTCGTCACGCCCAACGGCGATGTCGAGCCGGAGGTGATCGAGGCTGCCGTGGATGCGGAGATCGCGCTGCTCTTAAGCGAAGGGGTCGAGGACTGGGAAGTGGAGTCGGCCAAAGAGCGGCTGGTGCTGGCGGCGATCTATGCCCGTGACAGTCTTGGCGGACCCGCCCGCACCCTGGGCCGCGCCTTGACCGCCGGCGTCGGCATCGATGTGGTCGAGGAGTGGCCGGAGCGGATCGGCGCCGTCACTGCCGACGACATCATGGCGGCCGCCCACGCCGTGCTGCGCCCCGGACGCTCGGTCACCGGGCTGCTGCTGCCGGGCGATCCCGAAACGGAAACCGGACTGGAGTCGGCGCAATGAGACGTTATGCCCGCTGGATCGTCGGCCTGGCTGGACTTGCGCTCGCTGCAGCCCTGCCCACCGGCAACGGCGCCCAGGCCGTTGAAGTACAGCGTGTGATCACGCCGCTTGGCCTTGAGGCCTGGCTGATCGAGAACGATCGAATTCCCGTGATCTCTATCGAGTTCGCGTTTGCCGGTGGGATAACGACCGATCCGGAAGGCAAGGAAGGACTGACCAACTTGGTCAGCTACCTGCTCGACGAAGGTGCGGGCAATATCGAGTCCCGCGACTTCCAGAACCTGCTGAACGATCGCGCGATCGACCTCTATTTTACCCCTGGCGTCGATCACTTCTACGGCACGATGCGGACCACGGCGCTGCACGCCGATGAGGCATTCGATCTGTTGCGGCTTGCGCTCACCGCGCCGCGCTTCGATGCCGAGGCGGTGGAGCGGATGCGCGCGGCAGTGCTGGCCGATATCCGCCGGACAGTGGCCGACCCCTCGTGGATGGCGAGGCGGGCCTTCTATGAAGTGGCGTACCCGGAGCATCCGTTCGGCCGGCCGTCCCGGGGAACGGCAGCGACGCTGGGCGGGCTGACCGCGGATGACCTGCACGATTTCGTAGCCCGACGGTTCACCCGCGACGGTCTGGTGATTGGCGTTGCCGGAGACATCGATGCCGACACCCTGGCCATCGCGCTGGACACGGTGTTCGGTGCGCTGCCGGAAACATCGGATTTCGAGCCGATCGCGCCGCCCGATCCATTGCCTGCTGGCGAGAGCATTCTGGTCCAACGCGACGGGCCGCAGAGCAGCATGCTGATCGTCCAGAACGGGATCGACCGTGATGATCCCGACTACTATGCGGCCCTTGTGATGAACCAGATCCTCGGTGCCAGCACGCTGCGTTCCCGGCTGGGGCGCGAGCTGCGCGAGCGGCGGGGGCTGACCTATGGCATCACAAGCTGGCTGAGGGAAACGGAACTGGTCGATCTGCTGATGGTTGCGGGCCAGCTGTCGAACGAGAATGTGCCCGAAGCATTGACCCAGACGCGCGCCGTCTGGCTGGAGATGGCGGAAGGCGGTGTTACTGAAGACGAGGTCAGCGACAGCGTTGCCTACCTGACCGGGTCGTTCCCGCTGCTGTTCACGTCGTCGGACGGCATTGCCGGCATGCTGGTCTGGGCACAGCTGGAAGGTATGGGCATCGATTTCATCGAGGATCGGACAGCGCGGCTGGAAGCGGTGACGGCCGACCAGGTCAGCCAGCTGGCATCCGAACTGCTTGATGGCGACGGTCTGACCGCAGTGGTGGTCGGCGATCCGCCGGACGCGTTCCAGGCGGACACGGTGCTGAGCGCAGAAGAAATGGCGGAACGGGAACTCGACGCCGGGCTCTGAGCCAGCTTCTCAGGCGCTCACTGGGCGTAGCCGAGAATATCCAGGCTTTCCGCATAGAGCGGCAGCCCTTCGAAGGCCGCCAGTTCCTCTGGATCCGGCGGGCGCCGGTCCGGTCGGATCTCCGCTGACGTGGCCCGGTCTGAGATGCTGTCGCCGGTGATCGTCTGCACCTCGTGCCAACGCTGCCGATAGCCGGGATCGAAAGCGATGCCGATCATGGCGCACAAACGGCGCAATTCCCCATCGGGGTCCTGGGTGAAGTCTTCATAGCGGATGAAGCCGGACCGCGCCGCCTCAAGCGCGAAGCGGTGGTATCCGGTCAGGAATTCCTCTCGCGACAGAGCCACATCGGCCATCATCGGCAGCTGCTTGAGGCTGCGCCACTGGGCCACCGGATGCCGGACAGTGGCGGCATGCCGGGTGGGGGCGACAGCGGACAGCGCGTCATAGCAGGCCAGCCGATAATCGGGCTGCATATACGGCACGCCGGTGAAGTCCAGATGGTTCCAGTCCCGCACCACCAGGGCCACGCCGCGCTCTGCCGCATGGCGCAGGATGATGGCCATGCAGCGCGCGAAATCCCCCGGGCAGTCCACCGCCAGCCGTCGGGCTTCCTCGAGCGGGACCAGCTGGTACCACTTCACCGCCTGCAGGACGGGGTGATACTCCGTCATCCCCCTTGGATGGATCTCCGACAACAGCGCTACGCCCGACATGGCGGCAATGCACTTGCTGATGACCGTGCCACCCGTGCGGGCCATGTGGTGGATCAGATGAAACTCGGACATGGGCGAAGTGCCGTCCACCGGTGCGTCTTGGGACAACGCATGGTGGCCGCTGTGCCGTTAATGCACCGTTGACGGTGGCCGCTCGCCGATCATCCGCCACAGCGGCTCAGATCATCGACCAGACGCTCCCACAAGACCTGCCGACGCTCGTGGAACTGCGCGCGGCTGATGCCGAGCGCCGCCGCCGCGTCGGCATCGCCCAGGCCACGGATGTCGCGGTGCAGCCACGCGCCCAAGTAGAAGTGCGCATCCGCCGGATCGAGCCGCCGCGATATGGTGTCGACATGGCAGGCGCAGACGGCAGCGCTCTTGTAGCCCGTGTCGGTGCAGGCTGAGCGCGCTTCCGCGGCAGGATCGCCCCCTGCGCCACCGCCGTTGTCGCATCCGGCTGCAGCCAGACCCAGGACCAGCGCCAGCGCGCAGGCGAAACCTCGTCTTCGCCGTATGATTGATCCAGGACACGGCGATGGATGCCCCGATGGTGGCAATTCATGTAGGGTGTCGCCCATCGAACCGGTCTTGACCGTCCCTCTTGGCATCGGAGCCCTCACGCGATGACCGCGCCTTCAGACAGCCACGCCTGGCAGTCCCTGGCAGAGCACCATGCGCATGTCCGCGACCTGCACATGCGCGATCTCTTCGCTCAGGATCCCGAGCGGTTCCAGCGTTTTTCCCTGTCGCTCGGCAGTCTGCTGTTCGATTTCTCCAAGCACCGCATCACGGCAGACACGCTGGACCATCTGGTCCGTCTCGCCGAAGAGCGAGAGGTGGGGCGCTGGCGGGACGCCATGTTCGCCGGCGAGGCGATCAACCGGACCGAAGGCCGGTCGGTTCTGCACGTGGCGCTGCGCAACCGCAGCAACCGGCCGATCCTGGTCGACGGCGCCGACGTGATGCCGGACGTCAACGCCGTTCTGGCCCAGATGCGCAGCTTCTCCGACCGGGTGCGGTCAGGAGAGTGGACAGGCCATACCGGCAAGCGCATCACCGACGTGGTGAATATCGGCATCGGCGGCTCCGATCTAGGCCCCGTGATGGTCAGCGAGGCGCTGAAGCCCTATCAGCATCCTGAGATCCGGTTGCACTTCGTCTCCAATGTGGACGGCACGCATATCGCCGAGACGGTGAAGCGCCTGAACCCGGAAACCGCGCTGTTCATCATCGCGTCGAAGACGTTCACGACGCAGGAGACGCTGACCAACGCGCAATCCGCCCGCCGCTGGTTCCTGGAAAGCGGCGCGCCGGAGAGCGCCATCGCCAAGCATTTCGTAGCCTTGTCGACCAACGAGCCGGCGGTCCGGCAGTTCGGCATCGACCCCGCCAACATGTTCGCGTTCTGGGATTGGGTCGGCGGGCGCTATTCGGTCTGGTGCGCCATCGGCCTGCCGGTTGCCATCGGCCTCGGCATGGACGCTTTCGAGCGGCTGTTGGACGGCGGGCATGCCATGGACGAGCATTTCCGCACCGCACCGCTGGCCGGAAACATCCCGGTCGTCATGGCGTTGCTGGGGCTCTGGTACAACAATTTCTTCGGTGCGCAGAGCTATGCGGTGCTGCCCTACGACCAGTACATGCACCGGTTCACCGCCTATCTGCAGCAGTTGGACATGGAGTCGAACGGCAAGTCGACCGGCCGGGACGACCGGGCGGTCGGCCATGAGACCGGACCCATCGTGTTCGGTGAGCCGGGCACCAATGGGCAGCACGCGTTCTATCAGCTGATCCATCAGGGGACCAAGCTGATCCCCTGCGATTTCATTGCGCCGGCGCGCAGCCAAAACCCTATCGGGGATCACCACAAGATCTTCCTGTCCAACTTCTTCGCCCAGACAGAAGCGCTGATGAAGGGCAAGACGGAAGACGAGGCGCGGGCAGAGCTCAGCGCGTCCGGCCTCAGCGGCGACGCTTTGGAGGCGCTGGTCCCCCACAAGGTGTTCAGCGGGAACCGCCCGACCACATCGATCATGGTGCCGGAGGTCGATCCCTATCATCTCGGCATGCTGATCGCGCTCTACGAGCACAAGGTGTTCGTCCAGGGCATCATCTGGAACGTCTACAGCTTCGACCAATGGGGGGTGGAACTGGGCAAACAGCTTGCGAAGGCCATCCTGCCGGAGCTGGAAGGCGACGCCGCGGCCACCGGCCATGACGGCTCCACCAACGGGCTGATTGGATACTACAAGTCCCATCGCTAGCAGCGGGCCGCCATTGCCGGTGATCCGCTTGCGCGATGTACCAGGATGAAGAACGCCGCTATCCCCGATGATGCATCGGGTATGGCGGCAATCGCGCCCGTGTCTCGATAGTCACCGTCTGGTGCACTGTGCCGGCAAGAGACGACAACCTCTCCTGCGATGTCCCGCGCCGACTGAGAATGTCGGAGGCGCGAAGGTTCTGTCTCAAGATTCACTTATCTCTATTCTTATTCAAAAATCCGGTATACTTTCTTGTACGCATGCCGGGATAGTGGTGTCCGGTCATTAAGATAGCGAGCAGCGAAGCTTTCTTTCCGTTGGCCGGCTGCGTCGCTTGCGGATGCACCGAAAGCGACGCTGCATTCTCGCGGCATCAACCTGCCAAGGGCCATCGCCGATGCCTGACGCCGACGATCCTTCGACAGCAGCCGAACAGGAGGCCCGCCTTGCGCGTCCCGACCAGCCGCCGCGGTTCGTTGTCGGCGTTGGTGCGTCTGCTGGCGGTCTGGAGGCCCTGGAGAGCCTGTTCGACCATATCGATGGCCAGGCGGAGACGGCTTTCGTCGTGGTCACGCACCTGTCGCCGGACTTCAAGAGCCTGCTGGACGAACTGATCGCGCGCCACACCAAGATGCCGGTGGAGGTGGTGAGCGACGGGGCGACCGTCCGCCCAAATGTCGTTTATGTAATCCCCCCCAATAAGGACATGATCATCGCAGGCGAGCGGTTCCTGCTGTCCGACCGGGATATGGGCGGCCATTACACGCGGCCGATCGACATCTTTTTCCGGTCGCTTGCGCGGGACTACGGACCCTGCGCCGCCGCCGTGGTGCTGTCCGGTACGGGAAGCGACGGCGCGCGCGGCCTGCGCGCCGTGAAGGAAGCCGGCGGGCTGACCATCGCGCAGGATCCGCACAGCGCCAAGTTCGACGGCATGCCGCGATCGGCCATCGACACCGGCGCCACCGACCATGTGGTCGAGTCTGCGATGATCGGCGAGATTATCGCCGCTTTCGTGCGGGACCGCGTGGCGGAAGCCGACCACCCGATGCAGCCGAAGGTCGAAGGCCGGCCGGAGGATGTGATCCACCGCATCTTCTCCGCCCTCTATCAAAGCTCTCAGGTCGATTTCTCCAGCTACAAGTCCAGCATGGTGATGCGCCGGATAATCCGCCGCGCGCAG
>JANQQD010000362.1 GCA_028285185.1 Anaerolineae bacterium
GTTCTGCAACGTCCTGCGTTGAAGCAGGCAACGAGTTGGGAACGCATCACCGCAGCACCAATCTCGCTATGGCATGGCACATCGTTCGAATGCCGACGAATTTCGGCCATCGGTGGTGCCACGCGGCTTCCGTGCAACAACCAGGAACGTCTGTTCCACTACGGTGAGGTTACGCACGACCTGAGGTGAGACGCTTTTCCTCACCGGAGGCGAGAGCTGTGGGGGATCGGACGAAGGTCCGGGATCGACCCTTGTTGGATCAACAGGCTTCAGAGGCACCCATGTCACTGACGAACCTTCTCGTTCCGGGCTACGCACAGATGCTCCGTGCGCTGTCGAACTGGCTCGACAAGGCAGAGAAACAGCTTCCGGAAACGCAGGCCGAGGCGCTGTTGTCTGCGCGCATCGCGCCCGACATGTTTCCCTTGTCGTCCCAGGTCCGCTTTGCCTGCTTGCAAGCGCAGGAAGCGGCATTCAGGCTTCGGGGTGAGCCGCTTCCTGAGGCCTTGGATCAATTGGCCCGCGAGGGTCGGAACGCAGGGGAATATCCGGGTTCACTCTCAGACGCTCAGGCTCGAATCCGTGAAGCGCTTTCGTTGCTGGACGATCTTGGGCCGGACGCGCTCGATGCCGGCGCGCAGCAGTCAACCCCGGTTCAGATTCGCAACGGCATGATCTTCGACATGAACGGTGAACAGTACGCACGGGACTGGGCAGTCCCCCAGTTCTATTTCCATCTGGTCACGGCGTACGCCATCCTGCGAAGCCAAGGGGTGGAGCTAGGGAAAGCCGACTACGTACAGCATGCCTTTGCCTATCTGCGGCCCGGCTCGGAGCCGCAAAGCTAATCGGCCTTTCCCTTTCTGATTGCCGCCGGTTCATGCCGAGCCACGGTTCCCATTGGCCCGGGCAAGGTACTGCCCGGATGGACGACCCTATCGCTCATCAACGTTTCGCCCGCTTCTGCCAGTTGCGGGCACGCGCGCGGACTGAAGCCGCAGGGTCCTCTGCGGCGGCGCCCAAGGCAGCCGTAGCGCGACCGTCCAGGTCTTTGTTTCGCGACGCCAGATGCTGCAGGGCGTCCATGGACCAAGCCCGCAGAAAGGGCCGGTCGCAATTCAGCAACGGTGTCAGCCAGGCGGCGCAGGCGTCTGTCAGTTCCGCCGATGTCTCGAGATGCCGAACCGATTGGCAGATATGAAGCTGGGCCTGCCAGGATGAAATCGCTCCCAGATGGCCGACAAGGTCTTCCGTCTGAGACCGCGTAAGGCGGACGCCATCGTCAAGAAGATCCTTGATCAACCAGGTCGCGCCATCGGACACCTGCGGCGCACCGTGAACCGCAAGCTGCACAAGGTCCGACGGGAAGGCAGCTCGATCGCCGAACGCTGCGCGGATCTCGGAAAGCATCGACGTCGCCTTGCCGTCGAAACCCTTGAGGGCCTCCTCAAGCGAGCGCATCGACATCTCCTATCGTCGAAGTCGCCAAGGCTTTGCTGCCTGATCCCATCAAGGTGAGAATACTCGACAGCACCAGTTGGACATACGCACCGCGGCTCAAGGCATAGCCCATGAAGATCGCCGAGGCAGCTTGGCGCCTCTGGCACCTGATGGCCTTCCAATTGGGGCGATCAACGCCTCCACAGCACTCCAACTCTGTTGGCCTTCCGGCGACGGCATAGCCGTATCGCACGCATGCCCGAAATCAGAGGCCGATGCCGTCAAAGGCGGTTTCCACGGCGCGGCGATTGGCTTCGGAGAACTGGAAGATGCCGAAATAGTCTTCGCGCTTGAAGTCAGGCCTCTGAGACTTCAGGGCCGCGGCATGGCGGCGTGCCGTGCCGCGGCGGCCGGCGCGTTCGGCGCACCAAGCGGCGACACAGTGGTTCCAGAAGTTGGCGTTGGGCTCCTGCAAGGCACGGTCGGCCAAGTCGGCGCCCTCCGCCACCTCGCCGTGGAGAGAATGCAGCTGCCCGCGCGCCGCAAGAAACGAAAAGCGCATCGGGTCGACCGGGCTGAGCCGGTGCGCAAAGTCCATCTGCTGCAGCCCGTCGCTGAAGTCGTCCGCGTAGATGGATGTGTAGGCGAGGTAGTAGCGTGCATGGGCAAAGTTGCGGTTCAGCCCGATCGCGTCCTGGTAGCGCGCGCGGCCTGCCTCTACTTCGCCGGCTACGACATGGTTCATGCCGCGGGCCATCAGCGCCATCGGATCGCGGGCATCGCTCGCCACCGCACGTTCGGCGAACTCGACCGCCTTGGCGCGATCCTGCCGGTGGGTTGCCGGTATCGCCAGACAGGCTCGGCGAAAATAGAGTGCCGAGGTCGCCGCCAGAATGCGTGCGGCGTCGGGTGCAAGAGACACCGCCCGCAGCAGCAGCGCCTCCGCCTCTTCAAGCCGGCCAGCATCGGACGCCGCAGCCAATGCGGTTCCGCGGTGAAAGGCACCCCAGGCGTCCAGGGACTCGATCGGATGCAGCATCGCACGACGGCGTTCGCTGAGCACGATCTCCGTCTCCACGGCCATGGCGACAGCAGCTGCGACGCTGTCGATGATCTCAAACAGGTCGTCGAGCGGCCGCTCGAAGATCTCCGCCCAGACGGTTCCGCCGTCCGTAGCGTCACACAGCGACGCCGAAAGGCGAAAGCGGCGACCATGCACGATAACCGTGCCATCAAGGACGTAGCGCACCCCAAGTCGCGCCGCCGCCTGGATCGGGCCTGAGCCGGCGGCCGCAAGCGCTGCGGAACTCGCCAATGCCGACACGAACAGCCAGCGCGTGCGGGCCAAACTGACCGAAATGTCGCGGCTCAGCCCCTCCGCCATGGTGAGCGCCGTTTCATCCGTACCCAGCGCCCGGAACGGCAGCACCGCGACTGACGGTCCGTGTGCCGGTCCCAGAGCGCCCTCACTGGCGGTCGGCGCCGACGGATCGCGCGTCAGCAACAGCCTATAGCCGCGCTTGTGGACAGTCTCGATCGCGCTAGGCTGCCGGCGGTCGTCCCTGAAGGCGCGCCGGAGCTCTGCAATCGCCTGCGTCAGCACCTCTTCGCCCACTGTGACGCCGGGCCAGACGGTGTCCAAGAGCGTCTCGCGCGAGACCACCCCGCCCCAGGCAGCATCAAGCGCCAGCAGCACGCCCATGGCCTTGGGCGAGACTCGTGCCTCGCCGCCATCACCGGCAATGCGACGCGTATCGGGGTCTATGTCCCAGCTGCCAAGCAGAAACGCCATTCCGAATCCTTCGGAAAACCCTTCGACCTTTCTCAGGATTGATGAGGATGAGCGGCTATACTCCTCCGACCAATCGCTCTCCACGGAAATGCCGTGGCACTCGCAACAATGTTACTATAGTCGAAGTGACTTAACATCGACTCCGACGGTCCTAGCGTCGACCGGTGCCCAGCAGTGCGCGCCATGTTCGCACCCAGCGTGTTCTCCCTCCTCCGCGGCGCCGCCATACGGGCGGATCAGCACCGACTCTGCCAACTTCCACCCACCTAATCGGAGCGTATGCAGCCGCATTATGGCGCGATTTGAGGGACGTCATTGTCTCCGGGCCGCCGTATTGCTCAATTATAGCGATGTTGGTGTCGAGAATGCTCTCCCGAATAGCTCGATGGTGGAGCAAGGAGATCGTCCAGCAGGTGCCGGATGATGTGGCGCTGTGCGAGTTCGACTGCGTCAAAGGCCAGTGCCTGCAGGGTGAATGGGCAAACTGCAAGCGGCGGCTGGAGGCCGTCGCTGAGAGCGAGGATTGACCGGACCGGCCGTCATGGCGAGACGCCGATGGCCGGCATGCTGGCAGCGGGCCTTGGCGCACACCAGATAGGGATGTAGAGCGGACACCCGGCCACGTGGCCGAGGCTACCCAACCCACCGACAGGTGCAGATCCGGCCCCGTGGATACCCTGCCTTTCGAAAGTCATGCCGACAGCATCGCATGGCCGGCCGTCCCGGATCCCGGCGGCATGGCCGTCGGTGCGATCCTGTTTCAGCTGGAGCGTTCCCAGTGGTGGCCGCCCGAGACGCTATGGCAGCATCAGGCCGCGCAACTCCGGCTCTTGGCAGCACATGCGCAGCAGTCCGTCCCCTTCTATCGTGAACGGCTTGCCGGACTGGACGCAGCGACCGACGGGGAGCGTTTTCGCGAGGCGTGGCTGCAGATCCCCCTCCTGACCCGGCAAGAGGTGCAGGCGGCGGGCGACGACCTGATCTCAACCAATTTGCCGGAAAACCACGGGGCCATCGGAGACATCTTCACGTCAGGGTCGACCGGCAAGCCGGTGCGCGCCGTCAGAAGCCAGCTCTGGCAGCTGTTCTGGAGTGCGGTGACCGTGCGCGACCACCTCTGGCACCGGCGCGACTTTGCCGGCACGCTGGCGGTCATCCGCGACTCCGCGGCCGGCAAAGCCCCATATCCCGACGGCAAACGGGCCGACAACTGGGGCCGGTCGACCATGGCGCTGTTTCGCACGGGCCCTTGCGTCAGCCTGAACGTCACCACGCCGATCGACCTGCAGGTCGAATGGCTGGCGCGGGCCGACCCGGACTATCTGCTGACCCATCCGAGCATCGTCGAACGCCTGGCCGGGCACTGCCTGGCGACGGGAACCCGCCTGCCGCGCCTGCGCCAGGTGGAAACCATAGCCGAGGCGCTGCGGCCACGGGTGCGGGAGCTGTGTGCTGAAGCCTGGGGCGTGCCCGTGGCCGACATGTACAGCACCCGCGAGACTGGCTATGTCGCCCTGCAATGCCCCGACTCCGAAGCCTATCACGTGCAGGCCGAGACCATGCTGGTGGAGGTACTGGATGCATCGGGGCGGCCCTGCCAGCCGGGCGAAGCCGGCACGGTGGTAGTGACACCGCTGCACAATCTGGCCATGCCGCTGATCCGCTATGAGCTGGGTGATGTTGCCGAGGTCGGCCCGCCTTGCACCTGCGGCCGAGGCCTGCCGGTGCTCACGCGCATACTCGGCCGGCGCCAGAACCTGCTGGTGATGCCGACGGGCGAAGAGCGCTGGCCGATGCTGTCTTCCGGCGACATCCGGACGCTGACATCGCTGGCCCCTGTTGGGCGGTACCAGTTCGTCCAGCGCGCGCTTGATCGGATCGCGCTTCGCCTCACCGCCCATCGACCGCTCGCGCCCGATGAAACGGCGGCGTTACAACAGTGGGTTCAACAGAAGTTCGGATATCCGTTCAACGTGGCCGTCGAAACCGTGGATGAGCTTCCTGCAGGTCCCTCGGGCAAGTTTGAGGACTTCATCTCCGAGGTGGCCACGCAGCGATAGCGCCTAACCGCCCTCTCCGCCTTCGCCCCCCTCACCGCCTTCGCGGCCGCGCCCGTGGGAGCGAATGGTGAGGCCGGGCGTCTGAAGGGTGAAATCCCGCGTATCCACGACCACGCGCCCGCCGCCTTCGCCCCCTTCCGAGCCAACGATGCAGCCGGCCGTCAGCGATGCGGCGCCGATCGCAGCAAACAGCGTTGCCAGGCTTGACTTCTTCACCCTCACCTCCTGGACCGATCCGGACAAGCGGTCGTTCGCGCGCACGCAGCCTGCCAGGGCACGTAACACAGATTGCCGCTACTTCTAGTCTCGATCGTGGCCACAATGTGACCCGGCCTGCGAGGGTACTGGCCGGGCAGGCCTCACGTCAGCCCAGCAGCATGTCGCCGTTGAGGTCGATCGCCGTCACGACCAGGTTGTCGATCCCGAACGCCTCGTCGTCGATTTCCTGATCCAGCGTAGACCCGAAGCCAAGGGTGAAACCGGCACCGGGATTGTCCAGCAGCAGCGTGACCTGGTGGATCTGGTCCGTGTCGGCAGAGTCCGAGCCGAACCCGAGATCGGACTGACCGTCGTTGAGAGGCGCAATCGACCACGATACCGAGCCCGTGCTGCCGCTGGCCGCGGCATCGTTGCCGTCGCTGCCGGCGCGGCCGGCATGGAAGAAGTCTTCCGAGAAGATCTCGACGCCGTCGATGTAGGCGGAGAAACGATCGCCCGCATCCCCGTCCCAGCTATCCAACTCGTAGAAATCGAACGTGATCTTCACCTGATCCGCACCGTCCGCCACGGCAAACGACTTCGATGTCTGCTCACCGCCGCCGTCGAAGCGGCCAAGGAAGGCGGAAAAGGCCGCCCCGCCATCGGTGGTCGTGCCGTCGCTCCACCCCTGGGCGCCACCCTCGAAATCCTCAGCGGCGATCACTGCCTCGCCGCCCACGGTGACATCGACTGTCGCGGTGCTGGTGTCGGTGCCATCGGAGACCGTGTAGGTGAAGCTGTCGGCACCGAGGAACCCGGGATCGGCCTCAACGACCTTCACCGAAACGTCGTCGAACCGGATGCTGGTCTCTTCGCTCGAGGTCGTCTTCTTGTTGTTGAAGCCGCCCAGAGCCAAGCTGTGCGTGCCGGCATCGAGGGTCCCCAGATCGAGGGTGACCGTCACCCAGCCCGTATCCTTGTCGTTGGAACCCGAGAGACCCTCGAGCCGGTCGACATAGTCGTTTCCGCCGACGCCAATCAGGGTGCCGTCGACCGCGGCGAGCACTTCGGAGAATTCACCGGGGTCGTACCGCTCGCTCATTTCAAGCCGATAGCTGAAGGTCAGCGTCGCCGGGCCGGCCTGATCGAGCGTGAACGTGGTGGTCCAGCCCCCGGACATGCCGTCGGTGATGTCCCGGCCGTCCACGCCACCCAGTTCCACCTCCAAGCCGCCGCCCTGCTGCCCGGCGCTGCCGCCATGGCTCCCGGACGCATAGTCGGGACGGGAGGAGCCGCGGAACAGATCGTCCCGGTAGGTGAAGCCCTCGGCACCGCCCTCGAACCCGGCCGCCAGCACTTCAACGTTGACCTGCCCCGCCCCGGCATCGGGGGTGTAGACGATGCGGTCGTCCGTGGGATCGTCCGGCGTGCCGTTGTCGTCGATCACTGCCGTCCCGTTCGCGGGGTCTGAGACCGAAGTGATCGTCAGGGCATCGCCGTCGGCATCGCTGTCATTGGCCAACACATCGATGGCCACGGGCGTGCCGGCCGGTGTTGCCGCGGTGTCGTCCTCGGCAACGGGCGGGGTGTTGACCGCGTCTGCCACGATCACGGTGACCGTTGCGGTATCGGTGTCCGTACCGTCGGAAACCGTGTAGGTGAACGTGTCGGTGCCGGTGAAATCCGGATCGCTCTCGGTAACCGTCACCTCGACGTCGTCGAAGCGGAAATCCGTGCTCTCGTTGAAGTAGGTCTTCTTGTTGTTGTAGCCGCCGAGCGCCAGGGTGTGGGCGCCGGCCGACAGCGTGCCCAGATCCAGCGTGACGGTGACCCAGCCGGTGTCCATATCCGGGCCGCCATTGCCGTTGCCGGTCAGCCTCGCAATGGCTTCGCTGCCGTCCTGGCCGACCAGGGTGCCGTCGACTGCCGCCAGCACCTCCACGAATTCGTCCGACTCATAGTCGGAGTCCATCACCGCCCGGTACTTGAAGGTCAGCGTGACCGGCCCGCCCTTGTCGAGGGTGAAGCTCGTGGTCCAGCCGCCGGACATGCCGTTGGTGATGTCGGTGTTGTTGATGCCGCCGACGGTGACTTCGAGGCCGCCGCCGGACTGGCCGCCATTGCTCTCGAACTCCCCGGAGGCGAAGGCGCCGCGCGACGTTCCGCGGAACAGGTCGTCCTGATAGGTGAAGCCGTCAGCGCCGCCATCGAAGCTTGCAGACAGAACCGTGACCGTCGACGTGCCGGACCCGCTGTCGGGGGTGTAGACGATGCTGTCGTCCGACGTGTCGGTCGGCGTGCGGTTGTCGTCGATAACGGCCGTTCCGTTGGCGGGGTCGGAGACCGACGTGATCGCCAGAGCATCGCCGTCCAGGTCACCGTCATTGGCCAGGACGTCGATGGCGACGGGCGAGCCGGGCGATGTGGCGGCTGTATCGTCCTGCACGTCTGGCGGCGTGTTCGCCGCGTCCGCCACGGTGACGGTCACGGTCGCCGTGGCGGTGTCAGTGCCGTCGCTGATCGTGTAGGTGAAGCTGTCGTCACCGCTGAAGCCGGCATCTGGCGCATAGGTCAGCGTGCCGTCGCCGTTGTCGAGCAGCGTGCCGTCGGAGGGTTGCGTGAAGCCTGTCAGGAACAGCGTGTCGCCGTCCGCATCGCTGTCGTTGCCCAGCAGGTCGTCGGCCACGCTCACGACCAGCGCCGTGTCCGCAGCTGTGGTCAACGCATCGTCATCGGCCTCCGGTGCCGTGTTGACCACACCATCTTCCGGCACGATCGGCGAGGCGGTGTTGAAGAAGTAATCCACCTGCGCGGTGAAGGCCGGCCCGTCTCCGGGCGACGCCGTCGTGCCAGCCAGCGGGCCTACCCCCGTGACCGTCATGGCGAAGGTGAAGGTGCCCGCAACCGTCCAGGTCTGGCCGTCCGATGAATACGACAGCGTCCAGTCGTCGCCAGCGCGCGTCGCCCTCAAATGGGATGCCTCGCCCGTTCCGATCGGCAGGTTGAACTGGCTGAACGAGACGCCGTTCAACGTGGTCGCAGCAAACAGAAACTGCTGCGTGCCGTCGCTGAAGACGTCGAACCGGATCCAGGTATCGGCGTCCTGTTCCACCAGAAGGCCCTGATACTGGAACGCCAGGGACGGCTCGCTGAGGAATTTCGCCTCGATCTCGAAGTCCTCGTCCGGCGCATCCTGCAGCACGCGGGCCGAGCGGTTTTCGTTGAACGCGTTGAAGTCGCCGACGGGAACATCGATCTGCAGGAAGGCTTCGTCGCCGGCTGCGCCGATATCGGCCGTGCCGGCCGGCCCTTCCAGAGACCAGATGGCATCCAGGCCGGGCCCGCTGAAATCGTCCGATACGATCTCAGTTCCGGACACCACGTCTACGGTCAGGTTGACGGTGGCCGTGGCCAGGTCGCTGCCATCGCTGATCGTATAGGTGAAGCTGTCCGGGCCGCTGTAGCCGGCATTGGGCGTATAGGTCAGCGTGCCGTCGCCGTTGTCGACCAGCGTGCCGTTGGCCGGCTGCGTGAAGCCCGTCAGGAACAACGTGTCGCCGTCGGCATCGCTGTCGTTCGACAACAGGTCGGCGGTGCTCACGACCAGAGCCGTGTCCTGATCGGTGCTCGCCGTATCGTCCTGGGCGACAGGCGGCGTGTTCGCCGGGTCTGCCACGGTGACGGTGACGGTCGCTGTGGCGGTGTCCGTGCCGTCACCGATGGTGTAGGTGAAGGTGTCGTCACCGCTGAAGCCGGCACTCGGCGTATAGGTCAGCGTGCCGTCGCCATTGTCCAGCAGGCTGCCGTTTGCCGGCTGGGTGAAGCCGGTCAGGAACAGCGTGTCGCCATCCGCATCACTGTCGTTAGCCAGCAAATCATTTGCGACACTCACCACCAGCGCTGTGTCCGCATCGGTCGCCAGCGCATCGTTGTCGGCCACCGGTGCGGTGTTGCCGTCGCCGTCTTCCGGCACGATCGGCGAAGCGGTGTTGAAGAAATAGTCCACCTGTGCGGTGAAGCCCGGCCCGTCGCCCGGCGATGCCGTCGCCCCGGCAAGCGGTCCGACCCCGGTAACGGTCATGGCGAAGGTGAATGTGCCTGCCACCGTCCAGGTCTGGCCATCGGCGGAGTAGGAGAGCGTCCAGTCATCGCCGGCGCGCGTTGCCCTGAGATGCGACGCATCGCCCGTCGCGATCGGCAGGTTGAACTGGCTGAATGAGACCCCGTTCAGCGTCGTGGCTGCGAAGATGAACTGCGAGGCGCCGTCGCTGAAAACGTCGAAGCGCAGCCAGGTATCGGCATCCTGTTCCACCAGAATGCCCTGGTACTGGAACGCGAGGGACGGTTCGCTCAGGAACTTCGCCTCGACCTCGAAGTCTTCGTCCGGCGCGTCCTGCAGCACGCGGGCGGAGCGGTTTTCATTGAAGGCGTTGAAGTCGCCGATCGGAACGTCGATCTGCAGGAACGCTTCGTCGCCGGCCGTGCCGACATCGGCCGTGCCCGTGGGCCCTTCCAGCGACCAGATGGCATCCAGGCTAGGCCCGCTGAAATCGTCTGACACGATCTGGGGTCCTGAGACCGCGTCCACGGTCAGGTTGACGGTGGCCGTTGCCGTGTCGGTGCCGTCACTGATCGTGTAGGTGAAGCTGTCAGGGCCGCTGTAGCCGGCATTCGGCGTATAGGTGAGCGTGCCGTTTCCGTTGTCGACCAGCGTGCCGTTGGAAGGCTGGGTGAAGTCCGTCAGGAAGAGCGTATCGCCGTTCGCATCACTGTCGTTAGCCAGCAAATCATCTGCCAAGCTTACGACGAGAGCGGTGTCCGCGTCGGTCGCCAGCGCATCATCATTGGCCACAGGTGCCGTGTTGCCGTCGCCGTCTTCCGGCACGATCGGCGAGGCGGTGTTGAAGAAATAGTCCACCTGCGCGGTGAAGCCCGGTCCGTCGCCGGGCGATCCCGTCGCTCCGGCAAGCGGCCCCACGCCCGTGACGTTCATCGCGAAGGTGACGGTGCCCGCCTCCGTCCAGGTCTGGCCGTCCGCCGAATATGACAGCGCCCAGTCGTCGCCCGTGCGCGTCGCCCTGAGATGGGACGCCTCGCCCGTCGCGACCGGCAGGTCGAACACGCTGGTCGACACACCGTCCCGCGTCGTCGCCGCAAAGACGAACTGCTGGGTGCCGTCGCTGAAGACGTCGAAGCGCAGCCAGGTATCGGCATCCTGTTCCACCAGAATGCCCTGGTACTGAAACGCCAAGGACGGCTCGCTCAGGAACTTCGCCTCGACCTCGAAATCCCCGTCAGGTGCGTCCTGCAGCACGCGGGCGGACCGGTTTTCGTTGAAGGCGTTGAAGTCGCCGATCGGAACGTCGATCTGCAGGAACGCTTCGTCGCCGGCCGTACCGACATCCGCTGTGCCCGCCGGCCCTTCCAGCGACCAGATGGCATCCAGGACCGACCCGCTGAAGTCGTCGGACACGATCTCCGGCTCCACGACCGTTCCCACGGTCAGGTCGACCGTGGCGGTGTCCGCATCGGTGCCGTCGCTGACGGTGTAGGTGAAGCTGTCGACGCCGTTGAATCCGGCATTCGGCGTGTAGGTCAGGGTGCCGTTGCCGTTGTCCACCAGCGTGCCGTTGGTCGGCTGGGTGAAGCCTGTGAGGAACAGCGTGTCGCCGCCCGCATCGCTATCGTTCGACAACAGGTCGGCAACCGTCAGGACCAAGGGCGTGTCCTGACCCGTTGCCCGGTCATCGTCGCCCGCAACGGGGGGCGTGTTCTGGTCGACGCCGACATCGACAGTGACGGTGGCTGTGCTGGTGTCGGTTCCGTCGGAGACTGTATAGGTGAAGGTATCCGTGCCGACGAAGGGCTCTCCGTCCTGCGCCACGGTCACCGTGACGTCGTCGAACCGGAACTCGACGCTCTCGTCGTTATAGGTCTTCTTGTTGTTGTAGCCGCCCAGCGCCAGCGTGTGGGTCCCGGCCGACAGCGTCCCGAGGTCCAGCGTGACCGTGACCCAGCCGGTGTCCATATCCGGGCCGCCATTGCCGTCGCCGGTCAGGCGGACGATGGCGTCACTGCCGTTCTGGCCGATCAGAGTGCCGTCGATGGAAGCCAGCACCTCCGCGAACTCATCCGACTCGTAGTTCGAGTCCATCACCGCGCGATAGCTGAAGGTCAGCGTCGCCGGTGCGTCTTCGATGAGTGTGAAGTCGGCGGTCCAGCCGCCGGACATGCCATCGGTGATGTTCGTGTTGTTGATGCCGCCCACGGTGACTTCCAGGCCACCACCGGACTGTCCGCCACTGCCGTCGTACTGGCCGGAAGCAAAGGCGCCACGCGACGTGCCCCGGAACAGGTCGTCCTGATAGGCGAAACCCTCTGCCCCACTGCCGAAGCTCGCCGTCAGCACGTCGACCGTCGCACTGCCCGACCCGTCGTCCGGCGTATAGACGATGCGGTCGTCTGTCGGGTCCGACGGGGTACCGTTGTCGTCGATCACGGCGGTGCCATTCGCCGGCGTGGTGACCGAAACGATCGTCAGGGTATCACCGTCGAGGTCGCTGTCGTTGGCCAGCACATCGATGGCGACGGGGGTCGACACCTGCGTGGCTGCCGTGTCGTCAACCGCCGCGGGGGCCGTGTTGACGGTGGGAACGACGAACCGCATGAACACCTCGTTGTCGGCCTCGTTGTCGTCCGACCAGATCCATTGCCCCGGCGAGTCGCCCGGCAGGAACGGCGAGATGGCCCCGCCGGCCCAGGGATCGGCACCGGGCCCGCCGTATTGCGTGGCCGCGTCCCAGGCGCTGTCGTCATAGCCCTTAGCCGTCCAGTCGCCCGAGGCTGTCTCGCTGACGAGCCAGTCGGACGAGCTGCCGATGCGCGTTCCGTCGGCGAGCGTGATGTCGAAGAACGCACCGCCCGGCCCGCCGGTGTCCACTGCATGCACGGCGATCTGATCGCCGGGCTCCAGAACCAGCGAGATCGTCTCCGCATCCCGCCAATCGGTGTCGCTCAGTACCTCCACGCCGTTGACGTAGAGCTCGAATTCGTCGTCGACGCGCGCCGTGAGGGTGGCGAGCGGGCCCTCGATCTGCAGGCGCCCGATCTCGCCCGTCATCAGATCGGCGTAGTACATGTAGCCATCCGGCCCTTGCTGGAAATGCACCGGACCGAACCCGTTGTCGGTCGTGTAGAGGTACTTCACATCGCGGCGATCATCGGTGTCCACCGTGAACACCTCGCCCTGGGATACGTCCGTGAAAAAGTAATCATTCTGAAACTCTTCCGGATACACAGACCCGGTGTAGACGCTGCCGCCGCCCACGATCGCCTGCACCTGGAAGCCTGGATCGCCATTGGCATGGGAAAAGGCGCGATAGGGTGCGGTGACCGTGATGTCACCGTTTTCGACGGCGGCATAGAAATCCGTGGCACCGGAAAGGCCGCTATAGCCGTTGGTCTGCTGCAGGACGCCGTTATCGCCGCCCTCATAGTAGGGCCAGCCGTAATTGGCGCCAGGCCCGCCGCTGTTGATCTCTTCCCAGCTGTTCCAGCCGGTCTCGCTGATGAAGATCTGGCCGTCTTCATCGAACGCGATCTTGAACGGGTTGCGCAGACCCAGCTGGTAGACTTTCGAGCTGTTGGCATCCAGCGAGTCGCCCGCCTCGACGAACGGATTGTCGGCCAGCCCCTGGCCCGTGAGCGGATCGATGCGCAGGATCTTGCCGGACAGGCTGTCCACATCCTGGACGCTGACGGTGCGCGGGTCGGTATAGTTGAACGACGTGCCGTCGCCGATGGACACATAGAGGGCGCCGTCGGGCCCGAACTCCAGCGCGCCACCCGCATGCGACCGGGAATCGACCTTGATGTAGTTCTGGATGTACTCGCCGGTGACCGGGTCGACGTCAGAGGCGCGCACATTGATGTTTGCGCTGTTAGTGCTGTCGACGGCACCGTTGCCGCTGATGTCCGACAGGGTCTGACCTGCTGCGCCGACCAGGATCGTCTCGCTGCCCGGGACCACGGTGCGGTAGTCGTTGTCGGCATCTGCGGTGAACCGGACCACATAGGCGAAACGGTTGCCGCCGCCATCGGGCCCATCATTGCCCGTTTCGCCTGCCGTTCCCGGCGGATCGACGACATAGAAGGCATAGACGTAAGGGTTGGCTTCGAAGTCCGGATGGAACGCGATGTCCATCAGGCCCCGGTCCTGGATGTTGTTCACCTTGTCGCTGATGTCCAGGAAGGTGCCAAGGCTGGAGCCGGTGTCGACATCGTAGATCTTTATGACCCCACCCTTTTCGGCGACGTACATCAGGCTGGGATCATGCGGGGCGAAGTCGAAGGCGATCGGCTGGCTGAGGCCGGGAACCACGACCTCGCGCGACACGTCGTAGTTTGAGATGAGCGGCGGCTGCGGTTCGTCCGTCGCCGGCGTCTCATCATCCAGGATGTTGACGCGTGCGGTCCGCGGCGCCGCCAGGAAGCCCGAGTCCACGTTGACCAGCGACAGCACGAAGGTCTCCGTCGCCTCCCCGCCGTCGTCATCGAGAATGCTGATGGGCACCAGCACGCGATCCTGGCCCGCCGCCATGGTGACCGTGCCGGCCGTGTTGAGATAGTCCGAGCCGGCGGTCGCCGTGTCCGCGGTCGTCGCGAATTCGATCGTCACCGCGCCGCTGAGATCGCCCGTCCGCTCGATGGGGACCAGAATCTGGCCCTCGGCCTCCCCAACGCTGAACTCGCTTGCCCCGATGGAAATCGTGCCCGTCATGAAACCAATCCCCTGGCCCGATGGTGCAGGTCGGCGCCCCGGACCGGCGATCCGGGGCCGTCAGCGCTACGGCCCGCCGACGACCGACATCGGCGCGGGCCGCCACACGGGGGCGACCCATCAACGGCGCGGATGCGCGGAAAATTTCCGATGGACACAACGGCTGACAGACAGACATGATTTATCGCAGATTTGATCGAAATTGCAAATACAAAAGATTACAGATGGAATGGCTAGGTGGAATTTTCGAAATATCAGTAAAGATTGAAGAAATTTACGTTAACGGCACTGTCAAGGAAGTTAAACTTTCTTCTCCTGGCGCGAGCAAGCATTGATCTTCACCCGCGGATGCTCGCCGCTGTGTGAGACTCTTATTTTAACGGTCTGACTGGCGCGGCGCGGTGCAAGGCGCCGCGTCAGGAAAAAGCGGGCTTGGTTATCATCAGCCAGAAGATGACCAAGACGGCAAAGAACGCCGGGAACCCGCACAGGAACCAGATGCGGTAGAGACGGTGATACCGGTCAGGCAGTGGAGCCGCGGCCGCGACGGCTTCCCGTGCGATGTTGCGCAGTTCCCGCTGGATCCAGACAACGGGCAACCAGAAGCACCCGACGAACACATAGAGCCCCATGGAGAGAAGGATCCACGGCTCTGTCAGCGGCCATCCGATGGCGAGCGCCAGAAGAACGCCGGTAATCGGCTGGGCAACCGCCGCGGTTGCGGTGAAAACCCAGTCGGCGATGACCACGATCCCCGCCGTGTGCGCCACCAGCACCGCGTCATTCGTGCGGTTCGCCATCAACATGAAGAAGGCGATGCCCGCCCCGGTGCCGAGCAGCACGGCAGCGCCAATGACATGCAGCCAGGTCAGGACGTAGATCCAGTCCATCATCGCTCCTCCGCCAGCGCCCAGACGGCGGCTGCCAGGGCCATGGCGGGAAAGACCTTCACAAGGGGGCCGAACAGGTCGGCCCAGAGCTCGGGCGTCATCAGCGTCGCCCCTGCGAGATAGACCACGCAGACAAGGATGGAAACGCAACAGGCCGGCCGAACGAAGCGTCGAACCAACAGACCCAGGCCAATTGCGATATCCAAGAGACCGGCGGCAGTGGCCGCGATCCAGGACACGGTCTCCGGTAGGTGGTCAGCCAGCACCGCTGCCGCCGCCTCCAGACGCCAGAGGCCGATGGCACCCGACACGATCCAGAAGATGGAAAGGGTCAGCACCAATACCGGGAAGGCCAGCAGTGCCCGCGCATAGATGCGCTCCTGCGCCGTGGACGGCAGCGCGCGCAACGTCTCGCTAAGGGCGCCGAGACGCATGCCCGATGCCGCCGCCCAGGGCCGCGGGTCGCCCATCACGTCCTTCTCCAGCACCTTCAGGGCGGTTGTCCGAAGGGCGGGGCGCCAGCCCAGCCAGCCCGCCAGATCTGCGGCCTTCGCAACGCCGTAACCGGCCCACCGCGGCAGCGCCAGCACCGCCCGTGCGTCCGCGAACCCCTGCCATGCCCGGATGCGGCGCACGATCTCCTTCAGCGTGTGGGCTTCGTCTTCGACCAGATCGAAGTCGCGCTTGGCCAAGTCGCCTTCGATCGCCATCCGCACCGCTTCGGCGACATCGCCGACAGCTACTGTCTGCATCCGCGCCTCGCCAAGCACGATCGGCTGCACCAGAGGAACGGCACCCAGCATTCTCAACAGGCTTGTGCCGCCATAGGCCGACGGCGCAATGACCAGCCCCGGGCGAAGGATCGTCCAGTCCAGCGCGCTCGCGGTCAGCGCAGCATCCGCCTCGCCCTTGGTGCTGTAGAAGGCTGTGTTGGCCTCAGGCACGGCTCCGGGCGCCGAGATCTGAACGAACTTGCGCGCGCCGCCCGCCTCGCAGGCGCCGATCAGGGCCACGATGGCATCCCGCTGGGTTGCCGACACACTGTCCCCGAAGCCGCTTTGAAGGATACCGGCGGAGTTCACCACAGCATCCACATCGGCCAGCATCGGCCCCCAGTCGGCCGGCGTCGTCAGTGTCGAGATGTCGGCCGAGACCCAGTCGATCTCCGGCAACAGGGCACGGCCCCGCCGCTCAGACCGCCCCAAACCCGTGACGGCATGGCCGGCGCGGTGCAGCGCCTTGGCGACCTCCAGCCCGATCAACCCATATGCGCCGAGCACCAGGACGCGCATCAGCCGCTCCCTCTGCCACGCGACTTGGACGAGGCGGCGGACGATCGCCAGTCCGGCACGACTGGATCCATCACGGTACGAGCGCGCCAGGGGCGAGCCGGGCAATCCAGCCCTCGACACCGCGGAAGGTCGACACGCGGCCTGCCACCCAGACCTGCCCTTCAGGCCCGATGGTGCTGTCCAACAGGCGCTCGAACTCGATCCCGGCCCCCATGACGTCATCGGCCAGCACCGTGCCGTCTGCCGGATCGACCGCGCCGACCCAACCGACCGGGTCGCTGCCCAGACCCGACAGTGCCGGCGCATCGGCATATCCGGCAACGACGACACGCCCGTCCGAGACTGCCAAGCCGCCGATACCGACGACATCGTGGTCGATCAGGCAGCGCATCCACCCGATCGACCGGTCAACGGTCAATGCCGCGACCCATTGGCGAAACACGTCCGTGCCAGACGCCTCAGGACATCCATATGTGCCGTCTCCGGCCAGGTAGATCGTGCCGTCCGGCCCGACCGTGACGGCATTCAGCCGCGCTGAAGCACCCGCCAACAGGTCGACCGGCGACTCCCAGACCAGCATGCCGTCCGCATCGACGACCGCGACATAGCCGAAGGCCGAGGCACCCCCGGACTCGGCCATACCGGTGCCGACGGCCACAATCGTGCCGTCGGGCGCAGCGGCCGCGTCGGTGAGGACAACCGTCCGGTCATACCCGTCGCCCTGCGGCAGGTGCGTGCGCCAGACAACGGTTCCCTCGCCGTCGACCGCGGCCAGCACGCCACGGCCATGCTCGAAATCGGCTCCGACCGACGGGCCGCCGACACCGCCCGCGACGATGGCCATGTCACCCAGCCCCATGGCGGCGTGCAGGCCGAAGTCCTCGAACTGTCCGCGGGGCACCGGCGCGATATCCAGTTCCACCGTCTCGACCACCGTACCGTCGCCGTCCAGCACCCAGACCGGCGCCACGAACGCACGGGTCCGGTCGCCGTCGACCTCGACCCGGTCGGATGCATAGCCGGCGGCGACGATCCTGCCGCCGTTCAGCGCCACAACATCGCGCACGAACGGCTTCGCGCCGTTCCATTCGGGCAGCGCGGTCGACCACATCTGCGATCCGTCCGAAGCGAATGCGCGGACCCAAGGCACCCGATGCCGTGTGGACTGTCCACCGTCGAGGCCAGCCGCCAGAATGACGCCGTCCTCGGTGACATCGATACCCTCCACCCGGGCGAACTGGTCCCGCAGCGATCGGTCGAACGGCATGCCGACCTGGCCCATCCGATCGGCATAGCGCGGCAGACGCAGGGTCTGGTCGCAAAGATCGGGCGCGCAAAGCGCGTGGAACGCGGCCACCGGGCCGAGATCAACAATCTGCCCCGCGGGACCGAGGCTCTCCGGCAGCGGGCCGCCCAAAGCAACGGTCCGCACCGCACCGTCGGCATGGCCGGCGGCCAGCAGCAGCCCGCCAGCGCCGTCGGTCGCGGCGCCGGCACTCAATGCCGGCGCCGCGTCGATCACGTGCCGGCGGGCGCCTTCGGCAGGGTTCGGCCCTATGGTGCCGATCCAAAGCGAAGGGGCCTGGTCCGCATGGCGGGCGCTGCCGACGGCGACAGCGCGATCCACATCGGTCGCCGCAGACAGGATCTCAACGCGCTGGCCGCCATCGGCAAAGATACCGTGGCCGACATGCGCGCCATCCGGGCCGTAGACCGTCACACCGGAGGTGAAGCCATCGGCATCCCGCTCCGCCGGGCTGAACAGCATGATGTGCCCGTCATCCAGGGCAACCACGAAGCTGTCGGGGGCACCCGGTGCGGTCTGTCCCGTGGCACTCTGCGGTGTGCCCCAATTCATCGGCCGATCGGGGTCAGGCGGCAGTACGAACAGATGCAGTGGCTGGGTTTCGGACGCACCCTCCCCGGTCATCACCATGACTAGGCGGCCGTCCTCGACGATCGTCGCGTCCGTCAGCCGGCCGGTCAGGTCGGGCCTGAAAGCCGTGTCCAGGACGACACCCTGTCCAGGGGCCAGGCCGACAATCCAGCCCCGTGACATCCCGTCGGCCAGGGTTTCGCCGACGGCGATCAGCCCGTCGGATCCCGTCGTAACGGCGTGCAAGGCCTCGGCGCCGTCACCGTGGACGTAGAAGTTGGTCAGCCTGCCGTCGGCGCGCGCCGCCAGCACAAACCCATACCGCCCGGCAGTCTCACCGCCGACGACAGCATCGCCGACGATCCACAGCGACCCGTCTGCTGCCTGCGTGACCCCACGGAACGCGAAGCTTTCGATCTCAGGAAAGCCGATGCCGGCGCCCAGGGCGGCAGAGCGCGCATCGAAGACGCGCGTCCACAAAACGGTGCCGTCATGGGCGAGCCGGGCGATCCAGCCAGCCGTCCCATCCCCATCCCGGTCCTGGGTGCCGACGACGATAGCACCGCCCTGCACGCCGACGGCATCGTGCACGGTCACCTGCGCATCGTCTGCGCTCAGCTCCGCGATCCAGTTCGTAGGCTCCGCCCCGGCGGCCCCGAGCCCGCCACATACAGCAAGAAGTACAGCTAGACCCGCCCATGCAGACCGCATAACCCGCCCCCGTTCATTGTTCTGTTGCGGCGTCGGCATAGTAGAGGACGGACACTGAAGACGAAATCGCTGGGGTCCGCCGACGATTGGCCGATGCCGGTGCGCCGATTCCGCCGGCGGCTAATCTCCCACCGCCGATGCCATCGCCCCCTCGGCGTTCTGCCAGACCACGATCCCCGAGCCGTGGAAATCCTTGTGCGGATAGTCCGCCCAGGCGACGTTCCGTGTGCTGCGCAGCAGGTAGTTGGCGCCATAGCTGAGCCGCAAGCCCCAGCCACGGTGGGGCAAAACGAAGTATCCGTCCCATACCACGAAGCTGCGGTGGATACGTTCGATCTTCAGATCGCAGCGGGCACAGAGCGCCATCAGAATATCCGACGTGATGATCGAAATATGGCCCGTATGATCCGGCCGGAGCTTCGGCCGGAAACGCTTGAACTGCCCGCGATGCATGAAACGCAGGCGTTCGAAGATGTTCTGAGGGTTGGGCACCTCCATGAAGACGAGCCCGCCGGGCTTCAGCGTCCGCTGAAACTCCTTCAGCATGGCGCCGGGCGCTTCGAGATGCTCCAGCACCTCCGAACAGATGATCACGTCGAAGCTATCGGGCTCGAAGGGGGCCAGCTTGTCGCGATTGAGGTCGACCCCGGTGTAGCGCATCAGGCCCCGATAGTCCTGAAAGGGCTTGCCGGGCCGGGGCCCTGCATCACCGGGAATGCGGTCGCATCCCCAAAGATTGCGGTAGCCATGGTGGTGCAGCGCCTTTGCCAGGAACCCCCAAGAGCTTCCGACGTCAAGGATGCGCGCGTCGGCCGGGACCTTCTCCTCCCGCAGAAAGCCGATCAGCTCGGCATGGCGGCGGGTCGTCAGGTCTCGGCCCCAGCTGCCGTCGGCCAGCGTCTCGTCGGAGATGAAGACCTCTTCCCCGATCGGCCGAAGCACGCCAAGCGCCGCGCCGATCCGGCCCACCAGCGAACGAAACACGGACTTGCGCATATGGATGAGATACCCCGAGACCGCAACCGCCGGAAGCTAGCGGCCGGTATCGGAGAAGCCAACGAAAACCGGCGGGGCCTCGACCCTGGTCACCCCGCGGCGGGCGCAATATGGGTCAGCGGCAACCAGCCAAGTTCGCCGTCATCGGTCCGGCACCAGGCCCACCCGCCGGCCTCTTCCAGCACCTCGACGGCAGCGCCTTCGCTAAGCGTCAGCTCGCGCGCGACGTAGTCACGCGTGAGCGTCCCGGAACTGCCGGAGATCTCGATAAAGGCGTCGGGCACCCATCCCTCGCGGCCCGACGCGGCCTTTGCCCATATGAACGCGGGCCATTCGTCGTCACGCTGG
Source organism: Anaerolineae bacterium (assembly GCA_028285185.1). Classification (GTDB taxonomy): domain Bacteria; phylum Pseudomonadota; class Alphaproteobacteria; order DSM-16000; family Inquilinaceae; genus JACKIG01. The sequence goes on from JANQQD010000362.1 coordinate 20,383, forward strand.
CCCAGCGCCAGCGTGTCCCCGGCCTTGCCCGCAATCGGCTCGGGATAGGCACTGCGATGCGCACGGGTTACGACCGCACGCATCGCCCCGTCCTTGCCTGCCAATCAGCGGTTGACGTAGCGCTCTGCCATGACAACGCCGCCATAGCCCCAGTTCTCCAGAGGGATCTCATTGACGATCACATAGCTCGCCTCGGGGATGGCTCCAACCACCTCACGCAGCAGCGCGAACCCGGCTTCGATCATTGCCGCCTTCTCGCCGGGCGTGTTCGTGGCCTGGCTCACCTTCAGCTCCATATGGGCGGCCACCTGGCCTTCGACCAATGGAACACCGCCGATCCCCCAGGCGGCCGTGTCTCCATCCTCGATCCTGACAGAGATCAACTCCCGCTTCTTGCGCATGATGTCGTCCATCAGACGTGTCGTCTCGGCGATCAGACGGGATTTCTCATCCGCGCCCAGGGACCGTCCGCTTGTCGTGATCTCGATATAGGGCATCTGTCCTGCCTCCGGTTGAAGTGTCGCCGGAGATATGGGCGAAACCATCTATACAAAAAATCGGAACTATCAGAAGGTATAGTTTCGTGATACCAAAGCCTACATGGCAACGAACCTGGATATGGACTGTCTGAGGACCCTGGTGGAAATCGCCGATTCCGGCAGTTTCGCCGCTGCCGGCGCGCGTGTCGGCCGCTCGCTGCCGGCTGTCAGCCAGCAGGTCGAGCGATTGTCGGCGCAGGCCGGTGCCAGACTGTTCCAGAGGGACGGTCGCCGCATGGTGCTGACTGCGCCGGGTGAACGGCTGCTGAGCTATGCCCGGCGGATCCTGGAGACGAATGATGCGGCCGTCGGCGCTCTGGGGGCGTTCGACGTTACCGGCACAGTCCGGCTGGGCGCCGCGCAGGACGTTGCCGATGCCGGCCTGCCCGACGTGCTCCGCCGGTTCGCCGCAAGCCATCCGGGTGTGCGCCTTGAGGTGCGTGTCGACAACAGCCGGCCGCTGATAGAAGCGGTCGATGACGGCAGCCTGGACCTCGCGCTCACTCTACGGACGGCCGACGCGCGCAACTGGCTGTCGCTGACACGCGAGCCGATGGTTTGGATCGGCCATCACGCGTTCGCGGTGCCGGGGACGCATCCGCTGCCGCTGGCGATCTTTCCCGGTGCCTGCACCTACCGTGAGGCGGCCCTTACGGCCCTAGACGCCGGCGGCATCGACTGGGAGATCGTGTACGAGAGCCCGAGTCTGTCCGGGCTACGCGCAGCCGTCAGCGCCGGCCTCGCAGTCACCGTGCGGACCACCCGGCTGGCTGGCGCCGGCCTGCGTGTTCTGGACGGCGGCGACGGCCTTCCGGACCTTCCCCATTTGGAATTCGGGCTGTTGCTGGCCCGCGCCAATCCGGCGGCGGCCGTCGAGCGTCTCGCCGCGGCCTTTACCGAAGCCTTTGCCGTCGGATCGCCGACACAGGCGGTTTCTCCCGCCATCGGGCAGTGAAGAACTGAGGGCGCTGGGAGTGATCGGACGGCGCCAAGTGGCCAAAGGCGCTCAGGCGTGAGCCAACATGTCGGCCTGATGCCCATATTTATATAAGATACATTCCTATAAGTTACCGATTTTTAAGATCTATTGGCAGATCTTGTTGACCCAAGGAGATCCTCCCGAAAAATGACGCAGCGTGCGACGATGTTCTAGCATAGAGCGTCAGATCGCCGAATCTCGAAGCGCGGAGCACCCTGGCATGGCACCATCTCGGATGTGCCGGCGCAGAACCCGAACAGGGCTGTCGCTGGCGCGGCTGTTCGGTCTCGCGTTGATGCTTTGCACCGTGGCCGGCGCCGGATGGGCGGAGCCATTGCGGTACGTCCCGCAAGCAGGCCTCACCAATCTCGATCCCGATGAGGTTCTCTTTCATCCCGCAGACGGAACACGGCTGCTGGTCGTCAACCAGGACGGCCGGATCGATCTGTTCGACATTGCGGACCCCGACCACCCCGTCAAGACGGCCGAGATCGTGGCGGGAGCGCACGAGGCAGCCTTCCATCCATCCGGGGATCGCATCGTGTCCGCCGGCTTCGACGGCACCGTGCGCCAATGGGCCCTGGACGGAGCGCCGCTGGCGGAGCCCTTCCGCGGCCACGAAGGCCAGGTCCGCAGCGTCGCCTACAGCCCGGCCGGCGACCGTATCGTCTCAGGCGGCGAGGATGGCACGGTGCGGCTATGGAGCCTCGACGGCACGCCACGGGGCATGCCCTTTACCGGCCATACCGAGGCGGTCGTCAGTGTCGCGTTCAGCCCGGAGGGTGACCTCATCCTGTCCGCTTCGTACGACGACACGCTGCGGCTTTGGACACCGGACGGCACGCCGGTCGGCGAGCCGTTTCGTGGCCATTGGGAGTCCGTCTGGAATGCCGCGTTCCACCCGGATGGCGACCATATCGTCTCTGCCGGATATGACGGAACGGTAAGGCTCTGGACCTTAGACGGCGAACCGGCCGCCTTCCCTTTCCGCGGACATGACGAGCCGGTGGCAGGCGTCGCCGTCAGCCCGGCCGGTGACCGCATCGCCTCTGCTGGGTTCGACAGAACGGTGCGGCTGTGGACGCTGGACGGGATGCAGGCGGCACAACCCTTCCGGGGCCACCAGAGCTTCGTCTACAGCGTGGCCTTCAGCCCGACCGGCGACCGCATTGCGTCGGCTGGCAGTGACGGCACCGTGCAGATCTGGGCACTTGCCGGGGCGTCGGCGCCCGAGCCATTTCGCGGCCATCGCGGCCCAATCCACAGCGTTGCCTTCAACCCGGCGGGCGACCGCATCGTGTCTGCCGGCCGGGACGGCACGGCACGGGTGTGGACCCTGGACGGTACGCCAACCTCCGACCGGATCCGTCGTCAGGACGATCCGCATCTGATCGGTCGGGACGGGATGATCGCCAGCGTCGCCTTCAATCCAGCGGGCGACCGCATTGCAACGGCCGGGCAGGACGGCAGAGTCCGTTTGTGGATCGTCGACGGGAACCTTGCCGTCGGGGCCTTTCGGCAGCATCGAGCACCGCTTCTGGGCGTCACCTTCACCCCGGCCGGGGATCACCTGGTGTCCGCCGGTTGGGACGGCACCATCCGGCTGTGGACCTTGGACGGCACACCGGTCGGTCGGCCGTTCCGCGGCCATGAAGGCCCCATCTTGGGTGTAGCCGTCAATCCGGCGGGGGATCTTATCGCGTCTGCCAGCCGGGATGGCACGGTTCGGCTGTGGGGCCTGGACGGGACGCCGGCCGCCGAGCCCTTTCACGGCCATGACGGTTGGGTCCGGGCTGTTGCCTTCAGTCCCACGGGCGATCTCATCGTCACCGCCGGTCAGGACGGCACGGTGCGGCTGTGGACCCTGGACGGCGCGCTAGCAGCCGAGCCCTTCCGCGGGCATGACGGCTGGGTAGGGGCCGTTGCGTTCAGCCCTGTGGGGGACCGCATCGTGTCGGCCGGGCGCGACGGCACGGTGCGGCAATGGACCCTGGACGGCACACCTGCCGCCGAACCCATTCGCGGCCATGAGGGCTGGGTGGGATCCGTCGCCGTCAACCCGGCGGGGGACCGGATCGTATCCGGCGGCCGGGACGGCATCGTGCGCCTGTGGACCCTGGACGGCACGCCCGTGGGCGAGCCCTTCGGCCGGCATCGGGGCCGGATCGTCAGCGGCGCTTTCAACGTTGCCGGCAACCGCTTTGTCTCCGTCGATGATGAAGGGGTCGTCAGGCTGCTGCTGCCCGAGGAAATGCCGGCCACGCCCCCTCTGGAGGGTGATGACGGCGCGATCGCCAGTGCCGCCATCGCAGGTGCAGGCGACGGCATCGTGACTGGCGGCGAAGACGGCATGCTGCGGCTCTGGGCGGCCGACGGCACGCCGGCCGGAGAGCCCTGGCGCGGGCATCAAGGCCGGGTGGAGGTAGCCGCCTTCACCCCGGACGGCGACGGCATCGTCTCCGGCGGCGAGGACGGCATCGTGCGGCTGTGGCTGCCGGACGGCACGCCGGCCGCCGAACCATTCGAAGGCCATGACGGGCCGGTTCGCAGCTTGGCCGTCACGCCGGCGAGCGACCGCATCGTCTCCGGCGGTGCCGATGGGACGGTGCGGTTGTGGGCGCTCGACGGCACCCCGGCGGCACAGCCCTTCGGCGGCCATGGCGGGGCGGTCGTCAGCTTGACCGTGAACGCGGCCGGGGACCGCATCGTGTCCGGCGGCGAAGACGGTACGGTGCGGCTTTGGGCGCTGGACGGCACACCGGCAGCCGCGCCCTTTCAGGGTCATGACGGGGCGGTTGCCGCTGTCGCCCTCAATTCGGCCGGTGACCGCATCGCCTCAGCCGGCGCCGACGGCACCGTCCGGCTGTGGACCATGGATGGCGCGCCGGCAGCCCTGCCGTTCGTCGGGCACGAGGGGCCGGTGGTGAGTGTCGCGTTCAATCCGGCCGGCAGCCGCATACAGTCCGCCGGGCGGGACGGCACGATCCGCCTCTGGGCCTTGGAGGGGACGCTGCTGGCCGAGCCCATCCGCGGGCACGAGCAATTGGCAGTCGAGACCATCTATCACTCGGTCAGCGACCGCCTGGCCTTCGGCCCCAACGGCGACCGCATCGCGTTCGCCAGCAAAGACGGGCACGTGCGGTTATGGACCTTGGATGCAAGGCCGGCCGTCCAGACCTTCAGCGGCCATGACCGGCCGGTCCGGGGCATCGCCTTCAACCTGGCCGGCGACCGGATCGTATCCGGGGGTGTGGACGGAATGGTCAGGCTGTGGACGCTGGATGGCAGGCTGGCAACCCGGCCCTTCAGCATAGGGCGGCGCTGGGAAACGGTGGGCGGCGTCGCCTTTTCAGCGGCCGACGACGGCATCGTCACCGCCGGTGGCGGTGCAGTGCGGTTATGGACCCTGGACGGGGTGCCGACGGCCGAGCCCTTCGAAGGACATGCCACGTCGATCACAGGTCTCGCCTTCCATCCTGCCGGCGACCGTATTCTCTCCTCCGGCTGGGAGGGCGCGATGTGGCTGTGGATGCTGGACGGCACGTCGGCTGTCGGTCCGATCATCGGGCATGATGGCCCGGTGCTTGACGCCACCTTCAACGCATCGGGCGACAGCATTGTGTCGGCCGGCCGTGACGGTTCGGTGCGGCAGTGGACTTTGGACGGAACACCGGTCGGCGAACCATTTCGCGGCCATGTGGGTGCGGTCCAAAGCGTCGCGTACGATCCGGCGAGCGGCGGCATCGTCTCATCCGGGGCAGACGGCACGGTGCGGCTGTGGGATCCGGACACGGGCACCAGCCGGCTGGTCGTGCACTGCCCCACGGGCAACATGCACCGCGTGCGCGCCGAGACGCTTCGCTGGGCGATCAACTGCGGCGATCGCGTCGTTGTTCTCGATGACGCAATGCGCCGGATCGCGACCTTGCTGCTGCTTCGCGAAGGGCTTGTCGGCCTTACCGACGAAGGTGTCTTTGCGTCGTCCGAAACTCTCCTCGCCCAGGTCCGCGCCTTCAACGATGACGGGACGCCGAACGAAAGCCCTGGCGACCTCCCATACCTGACGCCTCAGCAATTGAGGCAGATCCTCTGGGGCGACGCCGCCACGATCGAACAGGTGCGGTGAACCACGACCGTTCCGTCGGACCCGGGGGAGTGGGATTTTGCAAGCCGGGCCTTTGGCAGTGAACGGGCGCGGCGATCAAGAAGGTCAGCCGTCCGACCAAGCCCCGTCAGTCTGGCGCAGTCTCGCTGACGTCGGAACCGGCTCGCGCTTCGTGTGCCAGGTGATGCTGAATGGCGTCCCAGGTCGAGCCCATATGGGCGCGCAGCAATCGGCCCAGTTCGACGCCGTCGCGGGCCTCCAGAGCCGCGATGAAGCCTTCATGCTCCGCCACCGCCATCTTCCAGCGTTCCGGATAGCGGTTGCCGTAATAGCGGATCTGGCGCATGCGGGCGCTCAGGCCCGCATGGGCGTGGCTGAGCGTGGTATTGTGGGAGATGCGCACGATCTCGGCATGGATCGCCTGATTCAGCTTGAAGTAGGCCAGCCGGTCGCGCTTGGCGTACTGGGCCATCATCTCATAATGCATGGCGACGACGCCGCGGACCTCATCATCCGTCGCCACGGTGCAGGCAAGCTCACCCGCCAGCATCTCCAGCACGCCGATCACCTGCAGCATGCCGCGCATGTCTTCCGGCGAAAGCTCGGTGACGGTCGCGCCGCGGTTGGGAGGCAGCTCCACCAGCCCCTCGCTGGCCAGCACCTTGATCGCCTCGCGCAGCGGCGTGCGGGAGATGCCGAAACGCTCGCACAGCTCCCGTTCCGGCAGCCGCTGGCCGGGCTTCAGCTCGCCCTCGATGATCATGTCGCGCAGATGCGTGACCACTTCCTCATGCAGCGAGCGGCGCCGGATCATCGGTACCTGGTCAAAGCCGGCCTGCTCCTCCGGCGTGGTCTCCGCAGCGCGTATCGTCATCGGCCCTCACCAGACGGTCGCCGGCCATTCCGCCAGCTGGTCCGACAGGATATTGGCATACCGCATGCCACCGCCACCCCGCATTTGCCGGCAGATGGCCGGCCGGGCTGGCATGCGTTCAGGCGGCCGCGCTCAGCCGTGCTTTCGCCATGCGGCAGGCGACCATGAAGGCCTGGCGCGTCGCTTCGGGATTGGCGATGCCGCGGCCGACAATGTCGAACGCTGTCCCGTGGGCCGGCGTGGTCAGGGGGATCGGCAGGCCGCCCAGCACGGTCACGCCGCGCTCGAAGCCCATCAGCTTCATCGCGATCTGGCCCTGGTCGTGATACATGCTGATGATCGCGTCAAACTCCCCAGCCTGTGCGCGGCGGAACACGATATCCGCAGGGAATGGGCCGTCGGCCGCGATCCCGGCCGCCTTCGCCTCCACCACTGCGGGTGCGATCACGTCGATCTCCTCCCGGCCGAAGACACCGCCGTCGCCGGCATGGGGGTTGAGCCCCGCAACGCCGATGCGGGGGCGCGCCACGCCCGATGCCGTCAGCGCGCCGGAGATCAGGCGAACCGCCTCGACCACGCCCTCGCGCGTGATCGACTCGCTGACCTTCGCCAGCGGGATGTGTGACGTGACGCGGCCGGTCCAAAGCTTTTCCAAGACGTTGAACTCGCTGACCGGGCCGCCGAAGCCGATCTCGTTGGCCACGAACTGCAGTTCGTCGTCGAAACCGAGACCCGCCATGTGCATCGCCTGCTTGTTGAACGGCGCGAAGCAGATGGCGTCGATCGTGCCGTCCTGCGCCAGCTTCAACGCAAACCGAAGACAGTCCAGCACAGCACGGCCCGCAGGCTCCATCGCGGTGCCCGGTGTCAGCGCCTCCGGGTCGGCGGCCCGAAGATCCAGCAGGGCCGGCGTCTGCCCCCCGGCCGCCCAAGCCTGCGCCGCCTTGTAGACGGGCAGTTGCCCCTCGGTCCCGGCGACGCTCCGGCCGGCCGCAAGATACCGGCCGTCGCCGATCACCAGCACGCGGGCACGCGCAATCAGCGTCTCGTCGGCCAGCAGCTTCGCGACCAGTTCCGGCCCGATCCCGCAGGGGTCACCCAGAAGGACACCGATCTTCGGCAGCATCAGCAACTCCTTGCCTTGTCGTTTCCCACCGCGTTCGGCTCAGGCCGTCCGCCAGACGGAACCGTTTGGGTACTCGTGCGCATCCAGGCTCTCAGGCCACATCTCGATGCTGTAGCCCGGCCGCTCTGGCGGCATGTAGCGACCGCCCTGCATGCGCACGGGATCGACGAAATGCTCGTGCAGATGGTCGGCATATTCCGTCAGCCGACCCTCCAGCGAGGCCGACACGGCGACATAGTCGAACAGCGACAGATGCTGCACGTATTCGCAAAGGCCCACGCCGCCGGCATGCGGCCACACCGGAATGTTGTACTTGGCGGCCATCAGCAGCACGGCCAGGATCTCGTTGACCCCGCCCAGGCGGCAGCTGTCGATCTGGCAGACGTCAATCGCCTCGGCCTGGAACAACTGCTTGAACATCACGCGGTTGTGGCAGTGCTCGCCGGTCGCCACACCGATCGGCTTCAACGCCTTGCGGATCGTCGCATGGCCCAGGATGTCGTCCGGGCTCGTCGGCTCCTCGATGAACCAGGGTTTGAACTCCGCCAGGCGCCGCATATGGGCGATCGCCTCATCGACGCCCCACACCTGGTTGGCGTCGACCATCAGCTTGCGGTCGTAGCCGATCTCTTCCCGGATCAGGCGCGCGCGCCGGATATCGTCCTCGACATCGGCACCGACCTTGATCTTGAAGTTGTCCCAGCCCGCGGCGATGGCGTCGCGGCACAGCCGGCGCATCTTGTCGTCGTCATAGCCGAGCCACCCGGCCGAGGTGGTGTAGGAGGGATAGCCCTGAGCGCGCATCTCCGCCTCGCGGGTGGCCTTCGAAGGCGCATTGCGGGCCAGGATGTCCAGCGCCTCTTGCGGGCTCAGCGCATCTTCGATGTAGCGGAAGTCGATGCAGCCGACGACCTGTTCCGGCGTCATGTCAGCCAGCAGCTTCCACACCGGCTTGCCGACGGCTTTGGCCCAGAGATCCCAGGTGGCGTTGACCACGGCGGCAAGCGCCAGATGGATCGCCCCCTTCTCCGGCCCGATCCAGCGCAGCTGGCTGTCGGCGTTCAGCACCCGCCAGTACCCTGCCATATCGGCCGCGATCTCGCTCAGCCGCCGCCCCACCACAAGGGGCGCCAATGACCGCACGGCCGCCACGCAGATCTCGTTCCCGCGTCCGATCGTGAAGGTCATGCCATGACCGTCGGGCGCTTCGGCCGGATCCGTGCGCAGCACGACATACGTCGCCGAATAGTCCGGCGCCTCGTTCATCGCATCGGAACCGTCGAGCTCCCGCGACGTGGGAAAGCGAATGTCCCGCACAGTGACATCGGCGATCGTGCAACCTTGCATGCTGTCGGATCCCGGGTGCCGGAGAGGCCATTCGAGGCAGCCGAACTCTTCCTATCATGGTTTGAATTCTGAATGCAATCTTGAGCCAGCGGCTTAACCGCCCTGGGCTGGCGATCGCATGCCGAGCGGCTTCGGGTTATCGTTCGGTTGACTTTCTCAACGAACGCGTACTGAACCTTCGACCTGCACGCAGTTGACCAGGACTTTGATCGGCATCTGCATATTGTATACTGAATTCACACAATCGATGAGCCGGCATGTGGGAACTTGACGGGGGCCGATCGCGCCGCAGTGCCCACGGCATGCGGCCTCAGTGGCGGGTCCGCGGCGCTTCCGTTGCGCCCTGCCGCTGAAGCTGCCGGGTTCGGATGGCGCGCCTGCCCCCGTCATCGCAATGGAATACGGCTGATTATCACGATCGCTGCGGGCGGCGCAGTCGCGAGCATAATGGCCCTGGATTCGGCAAGACCAAATCAAGGTGATTACAAAATAACTTTGCTATCGAACACTTTCTTCCATCTTTTATTCTCGAACAAATCCTCATCTTTGTCAATATCTGGCACCATGATTTGTTATGAATTGTTGACCAGACCATTAAGCAGCAGTGTACGCTTATCGACACCGTCCGGATGGCGACACCCATTTGTCGGTCTCGTCGGCGTTCCTTGGCGCGCATCCGCACGGGCATTGACGTGCAAATGATTGCGCATCGAACGAGCGACGGAGGGATATCCATGTCCGACACCTACGCGATGTCCGACGCCCACGCGACCGCCGGCCCGCAGGCCGTGATGTCTGATTTGCTGAATGGCGGCCTGCAGGTGACGCAAGAAGCCGCGTTGGCCGCTTCCATGTTCTTCGGGCGACGCAACGAACAGGCGACGGATGTCGCGGCGGCCGACGCAATGCGACGTGCGCTCGAAGGCTTGCAGATCCGTGGCACAGTGGTTCTGGGCGAAGGCGTGCGCGGCGTCGCGCCGATTCTCTATAATGGCGAGTTCATCGGCTCAGGCGGCCCAGCGGTCGATATCGCGCTCAACGCAGTGGAAGGCGCCTCGTCCACGGCCATGGGCCGCAGCAACTCCATCAGCGTCATGGCGATGGTGGATGACGGCACGATCATGCGCGTGCCGGACGTCTATATGACGAAGATCGCCATCGGCCCCGGCCTGCCCGACGACGTCGTCGATCTCGACGCGCCGGTCGCCGACAACATCCGCAATCTCGCCGATGCCAAGGGTGTCGACCCCGGCGAGATCGTTGTCTGCATGCTCGACCGCCCGCGGCACGACAGTCTGTTCGCCAAGGTCATCAACGCTGGTGCGCGCACGATGGCCATTCCGGACGGCGACATCAGCGGCATCGTGTCGGTGGCCATGCCGGACAGCCCCATCGATCTCTACATGGGCACCGGTGGTGCCCCGGAAGGCGTGCTGGCCGCCGCAGCGCTGAAGTGCTTCGGGGGACGCATGCGCGCGCGGCTCTTGTTCCGTAACGACGACGAACGCGCCATGGCCCAGGCGTGGGGGATCAAGGACTTCACGCGCGTCTACCGGACCAAAGAGTTGGTGACCGGCAACATCGCTTTCGCCGCCACCGGGATCACCGACGGCATCCTCTTGAAGGGCGTGCGCCGCAGGCGTGAGTCCCTCGCCACCCATTCCGTGATCGCCGACACCGCCAGCGGCGGGTTCGAATTCATCGAGAGTCGACACGAACGCGCCGAGAACTGACCCGCCGCACCGCGGTGGCCGGCTGAGCGCGAAACGGGCCGGGGGATAGATCCACCGGCCGGGCACCAAGCCGACGTATTCCGGGCTGCGCCAGCAGCCCGGCGGGCGACGTCATGAGATCGACGGGCGGAACCGATCCCCCCGGAGCGGGAGTGTTCGCCCCTGCCCCAAGACCCCGGGCGCCGCACGAAGGCCACTGGCCCGTCGGCAGGAGGAGCAGTCACCAAGAAGGGGAGAACCACAGATATGCGCATTGGCATCTTGACCGGCGGCGGCGATGTCCCGGGTCTGAACCCCTGCATGAAGGCGGTCGTCAACCGCGCCGAAGAGAACGGCTGGGAGGTCGTCGGGTTTCGCCGTGGCTGGGCCGGCCCGCTGAACTACGACGTCAACAAGTCGTTTGAGGACAACAGCGAATGGGTGATGCCGGTGACGCGCGCGACCGTTCGCACCGTCGACCGCACCGGTGGCACCTTCCTGCACACCTCGCGCACCAATCCGCAGAAGACGCGCAAGAAGGATATGCCAGCCTTTCTGGAGGGCAAATTCGCCTACGAAGGCGAAAAGAACCTGGCTGACACCACGCCCTATGTGCTGCAGGTGCTGGACAAGCTGGGGATTCAGGCCCTGGTGCCCATCGGCGGCGACGATACGCTCAGCTACGCCGTCCGGCTGCACAAGGAAGGGTTCCGCTGTGTGGCGATCCCGAAGACCATGGACAACGACGTCCACGGCACGGATTACTGCATCGGCTTCTCCACGGCAGTGACCCGCAGCGTGGAGTTCATTCACGCCCTGCGCACGCCCAGCGGCAGCCATGAACGCGTCGCGGTGATCGAGCTGTTCGGCCGCAACAGCGGCGAGACCGCATTGATCGCCGCCTACCTGGCGGATGCGGATCGGGCGTTGATCAGCGAGGTGCCGTTCAACATCCAGAAACTTGCCGAACTGGTGGCAAGGGACCGGAACAGCAACCCCAGCGGCTATGCGGTCGTCGTCGTCTCGGAAGGCGCGCAGATGGAAGGCGGCGAGATCATCGAAGGCGGGCCGGAAGACGCCTATGGCCACAAAAAGCTGGGCGGCATCGGCAAGCATACCGGTGATGCCCTTAAGGAGCTGACGGGCATCGAGATCGTCAACCAGTCGCTGGCCTATATGATGCGCGCCGGCGCACCGGATTCGCTGGACCGGATGGTGGCCACGTCCTACGGCAACCTCGCCGTGCAGCAGCTCGAAATGGGCCATTCTGGCATCATGGTGGCGCTGCAGAACGGCTGCTACACCACTGTTCCGGTGGACACGGCGACCTCGGCACAGAAGCGTGTGGATGTGGAGCGGCTGTACGACGCGGAGAACTATCGCGCGCGCGTGCTGCACCCGCTGGGCCTGCCCATGTTCCTCTACTGACGGACCGCGATGGGCGGGCGGGCGAGCCGCCCGCCCGCGTGGCGTGGGCACGCAGCCGGTACGGAGCTGTCGGCACGCATGGGGCCAGGGATAGATTTCGCGCGCACAGTTTCGACTTCGCGTGACTGCGCCGACGCGATATGACTGGTCTAGATGACCGTATGACAGTGACCCACGGACGCCCATGCCTTCGAGATCCACGCTTACCAAGCGCCCGACTGCCACCGCACGGCGGGGCGGGCGGGCAGGCGACCCCAAACCGTCGCTGGTGGACCGGGCCTATGGCGACCTGAAGCGCCGCATCCTTGACAACGAGCTGCCTGCCGGGTTCACGGCGCTGGAGCAGGAGATCGCGCTGATGCTGGGCATCA
>JANQQD010000365.1 GCA_028285185.1 Anaerolineae bacterium
CGGGCTCGGTCCGCCGGCCCGGCTCAGTCCGATTGCCGTCCTTCGTCGGGCTCGCAGGCACGCCGTCCGGCTCTGTCGACGCGACGTCCGGAATGGGGATGTGGGTTTTGGTCATCGCGCGGGACGACGCCCCGTTGGCAGATGTCCGTGCCTTGGCTGCCGGGTCGTAGCCCCCGTCAAGTCGGCTGGCGAGGCGCTCTCCGCTGTCCACCAGGACGGCCAGATCATCGCGAAGCTGCTGCGCGGCGACCAATCTCTCATTGAGAACTCGGCCGGTCTCGTCGGCGATGCTGCGCAGACTCTTGATGCCCGCATCGGCGCGCAGGGCGGCATCGGCGAAGCTGCGGGTCGCCTTTTCCAGCTCCACCCGATTGTCACGAAAGCGGGTCAGCCGGCGATTGAGAATCGAGGCATAGGCGATGGTTGCCACCAGCAGCACGATGATCAGGCTGTCGAGGAACGGCCCGTAGTCGACGTTCACAGCGAGTGCTCCCCATGGTGTTGCGTATCCTGCTCGATGAGCACCGCGATGCTGCCCTTGCGCTGACCCATGCGCCCGTTGAACATGCCCTGGTCGCCGCAGCGCAGTTCCACCAGACCCTCGGGCTGGGTGTTGAGCATGAGCCTGGAGCCGACCTTCCAGTTGATGACGTCGCGCAGCTTCAGCGCCACTTCGTCGAGCACGGCGCTGATCGTGACATCCGTCTGCCAGAGCTGCGTCGCCAGGTGGTTCTCCCAGATGCTGTCGCGGCCGAACTTCTCGCCCATGAACATCTGCAGCAGGAGCTCGCGCACCGGCTCCAGCGTGGCATAGGGGATCATCAGTTCCAGCCGACCGCCGCGATCCTCCATATCGATGCGCAGCTTCGCCAGCATGGCCGCGTTGCCGGGACGCACGATGGTCGCGAACCGCGGATTGGTCTCCAGCCGGTCGAAACGGAACGTGACCGGCGAGAGCGGGTCGAAGGCGGCGCTCAGATCGGCGAGGACGACATGGACCAGCCGCTCCACCAGATTGCGCTCGATCGTGGTGTAGGGCCGACCCTCGATGCGCATGGCCGCCGTGCCGCGGCGTCCGCCCAAGAGAACGTCGACGATCGAATAGATCATGGCGCTGTCGACGACCAAGAGACCGTAGTTGTCCCATTCCTCCGCCTTGAAGACCGACAGCATGGCCGGCAGCGGGATGGAGTTGAGGTAGTCGCCGAAGCGGATGGAGGTGATCTGGTCGAGGCTCACCTCGACATTGTCGGAGGTGAAGTTGCGCAGCGACGTCGACATCATGCGCACGAGGCGGTCGAACACCACCTCCAGCATGGGCAGCCGCTCGTAATTGACCATCGCGCTGTTGACCAGCGCCATGATGCCCGTGTTGTCGCCGTCGGCACCGCCCGCACCATCGAAGCCGAGCAGGCTGTCGATCTCATCCTGGTTGAGGACGCGGTTGGACGCCCCGGCGATCCCGGGCTGCGAGGCGTCGCCGTCGCCGTCGCCCTCGCCCTCGCCGTCATCGTCCATCATGGCCGCCCATTCGTCGGCCATCGAGTCCTGATCGCCGCCGGCTTCCGCCTCCCACTCGGCGGCCAACGCGTCCTGATCGGTCTCGTCGGTGTCGGGGCCTGCCATCGGCTACATCGTCCTCACTGCACTACGTCCGGGCGCGGCGCTATTGGACCAGCATTTCGCGGAACAGCACGTCGCGGACATGCCCGGGTTGAACGGCATGGTTCACTCGCCGCAACAGCTCTTCGCGCAGCCGGTAGAGGCCCGCGGAACCCCGCAGATCCTCCAGCCGCAGCTCGCGCAGATAGATCTGGAAGTTGTCGATGATCCGCGGCATCGCCTGCTGGATGGTGTTGGTATCGGCGAAGCTGTCGAGCTCCAGACTTATGGACAGGCTCAAGAAGCTCTGCCGCCGGTCTCCCGTATCCAGGTTCACCGTCATGACAGGCAGGTCGTAGAAATAGCCGGGTCCGTCCGACGGCTCGGCGTGCCCTTCTTCGCCCTCGGCAACGGCGGCAGCCTCCGCCTCGGCCTCATCTCCACCGCCCAGCAGCGAGTCGAGAAGACCGGACATGAACAGGGCCACGCCGCCGCCTGCCACAACCAGGATCGGCAGAAGAATGAACAGAACAAGCCGCTTGCCGCTGAACTTGCGGCGCGGCAGTTCTTCCGTGATCTCGTCTACTGCGCCTTCGAGCGCTTCTGAAGACATCTTCCCAATCCCTGGTCCCGCAACTCTTCTGCGGTCGCGGGCAGTCTAGAAGCGTCAGCGTTAACAAGTTGTTGCGGGGGTCGGTCCGGCATGGGCGCGGCAGTTTCTGCCGGGCAGCGCAATGATGTCCGCATCGCGCACCGCCCCGCATTCTGCCGGAATCCCGCGTCCGCGCCGCTTGGCACGAACCGTGCAGAGTGTGCCGCGGGATCGCTCCCTTGCCGGCAAGCGCAGCAGGTGAGCCGATCTTCGCAAGGTTACGGACACGGGTCGTCATGGAAAACGCCAGTTACATCGCTCTTTCCCGGCAGGCCACCCTGCGCGAGCAGCTTGCCGTCACGGCGCAGAACGTCGCCAACCTGAATACGCCGGGCTACAAGGCGCAGCGGACCCTGTTCGTGGAATATCTTGCCGAGCCGGAAGGCAGGGCCTCACGCTACGGCGTGGATCCCGCAGTCTCGATGGTGATCGACCAGGCCGTACTGCGCGACATCCGCCCCGGACCGGTGGATCGAACGGGCAATACCCTCGATGTCGCGCTGGTCGGTGACGGCTATCTGGTGGTGGAGACCCCCGCCGGACCGCGCTACACCCGCAATGGCCGCCTCAGCATCGACATCGACCGGCGGCTGGTCGACGGCAACGGACTTCCCATTCTCGACAAGCGCGACCGCGAGATCACCATTCCGCAGGATGCCGGCGAGATCACCATTCTCGAAGACGGCACCATCACCACGGCCGAGGGCGAAGTCGGACAGCTGCAGATCGTTGCCTTCGATCGGGCCAACGAACTGATCCCCCTGGGTGGCAACCTTCTGACGACCAATCAGGTGCCGCAAGACGCCGTGGACACGCGCGTGGCCCAGGGCATGGTCGAACGGTCGAACATCCAGGCTGCCGTGGAGATGACCCGACTGATCGAGGTCTCCCGCGCCTATGAGAGGGCCGGCAGCCTGATTAAGAGCGAACATGACCGCCAGCGCGACGCCATCAAGCGGCTCGGCCGTCTCGACGGCTGAAGCCCATAGAGGACCAAGATCATGCAATCACTGAGCATCAGCGCGACCGGAATGCTGGCGCAGGAAATGAACGTCCAGATCCTGGCCAACAACATCGCCAACGTGAACACCACCGGCTTCAAGCGTCAGCGCGCTGAATTCCATGACCTGCTCTACCGGGCGATCGAGAGTGTCACGCCCGTGTCCAGCGAGCCGGGCATCGCGCTTCCCACCGGCGTCCAGATCGGCACGGGTGTGGAACTGGGCAGCACCTACCGGGTGCACGAGCAGGGCGGCATGCAGCTGACCGACAATCCGCTGGACATCGCGCTGGACGGCGGCGGCTTCTTCCAGATCGAGCTACCCGACGGCGACACGGGCTATACCCGGTCCGGCGAGTTCCAGCTCAACGCCCAGGGAGAGATCGTGACTCCGGACGGCTACCGCCTGATCGGCCCCGGCCCCATCCCCGTCGATGCGGTCGACATCGGCATCAACGCGGAAGGCCGCATCTACGTGACGCTGGACGGCGAGACCGAGCCCACCGATGCCGGCCAGATCGAGCTGGCCGGCTTCCCCAATTCCGGCGGACTTGAGGCGATCGGCGACAACCTGTTCCGCGAGACGGTGGCATCGGGTCAGCCGGTGACCGGAACGCCCGGAACCGAGGGCCTTGGCGCCATCAAGCAGGGCATGCTCGAGGCCTCGAATGTCGAGATCATCAGCGAGATCACGCAGCTGATCGCGGCCCAGCGCGCCTACGAGATGAATGCCAAGGTGGTGAAGATCACCGACGAGATGATGAAATCGACGAACAACCTCCGGTAATGGCCTGAGATCATGAAGAAACTTACGGCAATCTTCACCCTGATTATCGGCCTCTCGGCACCCGCAGAGGCGGCCGAGCTGCGGCGCGAAGCCGTCGTGACCGGCGAGGAAATCCGGCTGGGCGATCTTTTCGACGGGCTGGCGCCCGAGGTCGCGGTGCTGGAGATCGCATCCGCCCCGCCGGAGGGCCGCGAGGTCGTGCTGGACGCAGACTGGATCGTCCGCGTGGCCAGCGCCTATGACATCGACTGGCAGCCGGGATACCGCGTTCCGTCCATCACGGTGCGCGGGGCGACGGCGGAAGAGCGCAGTGCAGCAGAGAGCGAAGTCCGACAGGCCCTGGCCCGTGTGATCGCAGCAGGCAGCACCCCGAGCGACGGCGCTGCCGAGGCGGCCGAGCCGGATGCCCAGAGTGACGCCATCGAGGTAGCCGTCCCTGTCCGGCGGCTTCGCGCCGGAGAGGTGATCGGTTCGGCCGATATTGCCTGGGTCAGCCTGCCGCTGGCCCGCGTCGGCGACGGCGTGGCGATCGACGCCGAAGAGCTGATCGGGATGAGCCCGCGGCGCACGCTGACCGCCGACCAGCCGGTCCGCCGCAGCGATCTCAGGCTGCCGATCGTGGTCCATCGCGGCGACGGCATCGCCATGGTGCTGGAAGCGCCCGGACTGCAGGTCACGGCGCGCGGCCGGGCGCTTGAAGACGGCGCCATGGGCGAGACCATCCGGGTCGTCAATGTCGACAGCAACCGGACGATCGATGCCCTGGTGACCGGGCCCAACACCGTTTCTGTGATGTCCCCCGGCGCCATGGCCGGGTTCTAGGATCAATGGAGGTCCAAGTGATGAATGGCATGTCCAGCCGAAAAGGCATGACGGGCGCGATGGTGGCATTGGCCGCCCTCGCGGTCAGCGCCTGCGGCGCAGGGGAACGGATCGCCAATATCGGGCGGCCGCCGCCGCTGTCTCCCATCGTCAGCCCGACGGAATCACCTGGATATCAACCGGTGCGCATGCCGATGCCGGCGCCACGGGTGGCCGAAAACCAGCCCAACTCGCTGTGGCAGTCGGGATCGCGCGCCTTCTTCCGCGACCAGCGCGCCGACGATATCGGCGACATCCTGACGATCCTGATCGAGATCGACGACTCCGCCGAGCTGAGCAACACGACGGCCCGTTCGCGCGGCAGCAACGAGGACGCCACCCTGCCCTACTTCCTGGGTTTCGAGCAGCGGCTCGACCGCTGGCTTCCCGACGGCGTGGACAACGACAACCTGACGGAATTCGGTGCCGACAGTTCGTTCAACGGCGACGGCAGCACGCAGCGCGAGGAAGCGATCGACCTGATGATCGCGGCAACCGTGGTGCAGATTCTGCCCAACGGGAATCTGGTGGTCTACGGCCGCCAGGAGATCCGCGTGAACTTCGAAGCCCGGGACCTGGAGATCGCCGGCATCGTGCGGCCGGAAGACATCACCTCGCAGAACACCGTGAACTATGAGCAGATCGCCGAAGCCCGCATCTCTTACGGCGGCCGGGGCCAGATCACCGATTACCAGCAGCCGCGCTACGGCCAGCAGCTCTACGACATTCTGTTCCCGTTCTGATAGGAACGGATCGCCCTATCGCCTTCGCCTGCTTCGCCCGCCACCCGGTGGGCGCGGCAGGCGGCGGCAATTCCTGCCGGGCGCAGAGTCTGTCCGGCTGATCGGGTGCCTCGCCAGGCGCCCGCTATCCGTTGTCGCGATGGGTCCGCTCCAGCCGCTCGTGCTTTTCCTGCGCCTCAAGGCTCAGGGTCGCGATCGGGCGGGCCTCCAGCCGGCGGATGGAGATGGGTTCGCCGGTGTCTTCGCAGAAACCGTAGCTGCCGTCTTCCACCCGCTGCAGCGCCTCGTCGATCTTGCTGATCAGCTTGCGCTCGCGATCGCGGGTGCGCAGCTCCAACGACCTGTCCGTCTCAACCGTCGCACGATCGGCCAGGTCAGGTTCGAGGGAGTGGCCTTCCTGGAGGTGATGGATGGTTTCCGACGAGTCCGCCAACAGGTCCAAACGCCATTGAAGTAATCGCGCGCGAAAATACTCCCGCATAATCGGATT
>JANQQD010000368.1 GCA_028285185.1 Anaerolineae bacterium
GGGCAGGTTGATGTCGTGGATCACCTCGCCCACGGTCATCGTCGCGACGCGGCTGACGCAGTTCTCCAGCTCGCGCACATTGCCGGGGAAGCTGCAGGCCTTTAGAACGCGAAGCGCGTGGTCGGAAAACTGCAGCACGCGGCCATTCTCCTCGTTGAACGCGTCGAGGAAATGCTGGGCCAACAGCGGGATGTCCTCCCGCCGCTCTCGCAGGGCAGGCAGGAACACGGGGATCACGTTGATGCGGTAGTAGAGATCGGCGCGGAAGCTGCCGCGGGCGACCGCTTCTTCCAGGTTGCGGTTGGTGGCACAGACCAGACGCACATCGACCCTGATGGTCTTGTTGCCGCCGACGCGCTCAAACTCCCGCTCCTGCAGCACGCGCAACAGCTTGGCCTGGAAGGCAGGCGTGATGTCGCCGATCTCGTCGAGGAACAGGGTGCCGCGGTCGGCCATCTCGAAGCGGCCCTTGCGGTCCTGTGTGGCGCCGGTGAAGGCACCCTTCTCATGCCCGAACAGCTCTGATTCCAAGAGGGTTTCCGGCAGAGCCGCACAGTTGACCTTGACGAAGGGCCCTTGGGTCCGCGGGCTCAAGGCATGGACGGCACGGGCGACCAGCTCTTTGCCCGTACCGCTCTCGCCGCGCAGCATGACGGTCGATTTGGTTGGCGCCACCAGGTGCACCTGGGCATAGACCTCTTGCATCGGCTGGCTCGTGCCGATGACACTCTTGATCTGGCGCGCGTCGGCCTTCGCACGCGGCGCGGGGCGCCGCACGGTCGCAGTACCGGGCGGGCGCACTTCACGCTCCGGCGCCATGGACTGATGCAGCTTCACCGTCTGTGCGATCAGATTGGCCACCATGGTCAGGAAGCGGACATCGTCGCTGAAGCGGATGGCCGTCTCCTCGCCCCACACGCGGGCGATGGCAAGCACGCCGAAGGGCTTGCCGAAGGTGCGGATGGGGACGCCGATGAACGAAACGCGCTCGTCCTCCAGCACGTTGGAGGCGCCGAGATAGCCGGCCAGCGACGGCATCTCGGCGACGTCTTCCGCCACCATCGGCATCTCGCCGGAGAGGATGTGGGCGCCGACCTCGCCGGGAAGGTTGGCGGCGCCCGCATTCATATCGCGCACCGACATGCCGGCGGCCGCTACCACCTGCAGCTGGCTGTCGTCGCCCGTCAGCGCCACGACGCCGCGCCGCATCTCCATATAGCAGGACAGAAGGTTCAGGACGGCCCGCAGCGTCGCCTCGAGATTGGCCGAGGCCGTCAGCATCTTGCTGATCTCGTAGAGGCTGACCAGGGACAGCGCGTTGGCCTGGCGTTGAGTCGGCATCATGGGCCAGCCCTCCGGTGCGGGGCGCCGTGCCATCCGAGCGGCATCGCGACAGCGGGAGCCAACCTCATGCCCGAGGCCTCCGCAGCTAGGGGTTCAGTGAACCCTTCCAGAGCGCTTCCAGATCCGACATTTCGTGCTTGAACGTTTTGTTAAGCAAACCGCATGCCAAAGGCGGCAAGGGCTGATCTTCGACAAATCAACGGCTTACGAAGGAGTTCGAGAATTTAGTTCGCAATATAAGTGATCATTCCCTATGCATTGCACGAATTCTAACCAGCGGCGACTTGCTCGACGTTGTTCCCGCGAACGCGATAGGAGTGTCGGGGTCTGACACCCATGCCAAGGTCCCGCTTGTGCTGGCAGAGGGGTGATCACAGCCTATGTCAGGATGGTATGGTCAACGCGTGACCAAGCAGAGACTGTGCCGGCTGGGAGGATCGAACCCGATGAAGAAGATGCCCCGGTGGCTGGCTGGCGCCGCAATCGGTGCCTGCATGGGTTGGGCCGGGCTGGCCGCCGGCACCGCGGCCGCAGCACCGGAGCATTACCGGATCGATCCGGCGCATGCGGCCATCGCGTTCATGGTCGATCACATCGGCTATGCCGCCGTTTTGGGCATGTTCCGCGACGTCGAAGGATCATTCACCTTCGATCCGCAGAGCCTCCAGCTCAGTGAGCTGACGGTCACCATCGACGCAGCCAGTGTATTCACCAATCACGACCGGCGGGACGACCATCTTCGCGGCGGCGATTTCCTGGATACCGGGGCGCACCCGCTGATCACCTTCGTCGGCACGTCGGCAGAGCCGTTGGACGACCGCACCGGTCGGGTAACGGGCGACCTGACCGTACGCGGGGTTTCGGTGCCGGTGACACTCGACGTGGAGTGGAACAAGAGCGGCGCCTACCCGTTCGGAGACAATTATGTGATCGGCGTCTCCGCCCGCGCGACGGTCCGGCGCAGCCAGTTCGGGATGACCTATGCGGTGGAGAACGGCTGGGTGGGGGACGAGGTCGAGGTCATCATCGAGATCGAAGCCATTCGCCATTAGCTTCGGCCATCGTCTCCCGTGACTGTCTCAAGGCTCTACCGAGGCTCGCCCGCCTGGCGGGTGGAACCCCGCAGGATCAGGCGGCAGGCGATCAGTGTCGTTTCCGGAACAATGTCGTCTTCGGCGACCATGGCCAGCGCGACCTCGGTGATCCGGTCGAGCATGCGGTTGAACGGCAGGTGCACGCTGGTCAGGTCGTAGCCGCGCCAGGCCGCCATCGGGATGTTGTCCATGCCGATCACGCCGACATCGTCGGGGACATGCCGGCCGTGGCCGCGCATACCGTCGATCAGGCCCAGTGCCGTCAGGTCGTTGGCGCACAGCACCGCGTCAGGTGGCTCCGGCATCGCGACCAGGCGGTCGGCGGCATCGAGCCCCGCCTGATAGGTGTAGTCGCCCGGCAACTCGGCGATCGCAGACAGCCCGGCGTCGCGTAGGCCCTGGCGGAACCCGGCGGTGCGCGCCTCATTGGTCCAGGCACCGGCTGTCCCCTCCACGATCGCGATGCGCCGGTACCCGCAGTCGGCAAGGTGAAGGGCGGCCAGGCGCCCCCCCTGCTCCACATCCGCGCAGACGGACACGGCATCGCTGCCGTATTCGACGCGGTTCAGCAGCGCCACCTTCAAGCCGGCGCGGCGGCAAGCCGCAATCATACCCCGGCTGACGGACAGAGACGTCAGGATTGCGCAGCCGACCTGGTATTGTTGCAAGGTCGGAATGATCGACTCGATGGGCTGATCCGGGCGCAGGCGCACCGTGATTGCGATCAGGCCGGCGGCCTGAAGCCGCTCCGTCATCTCTTCCAAGAGGATGGCGTGGAACGGGTTGGTCAGGCCGCCGATGACGATGCCGACAATGCGGCTGCGCTGCGAGATCAGGGCCTGGGCGATAGCGTTGGGCCGATAGCCCAGCGCGTCCGCCGCCTCCAGGATCCGGGTCCGTGTTTCCGATGCGACGAAGGCGCCAGGCGTGAATGCCCGGTTCACGGTGGACCGTGACACGCCAAGCGTGTTGGCCACATCAAGAGCCGTCACTCGCTGCCTTGCCAAGCCGTCTTTTCCCCCGTTTCGCCGGCCGGGTGACGAGGATTGCGATCGATCCGTCCCCTGACAAGCAGCCAAGCACCAGAGTTTGCGCTCGTGCGCAGGATTCTGTCCACAAGAAACATTGAAGGCTGTTGACAGATCAATATATCAGGGCATAGCGTTCTGCACACGAGTGCAATCGCAGCACATCAGAACGATTATTACCAAGATTGGGGGGAGCAACCATGCGCGCATCCGTTGGCACCATGCGTGCCGCACTCTTGGGCACCACCGCTTTGGTCCTGACCACGGCCCCTGCCCTGGCCGATACGGTCGAATGGGACCTGGCCCTGTTCGGCAGCCCCGCTTTCCGCGTCGCCGGTGAGGCGCTGGCGTCTTACGTGAACGAGAACAGCGGCGGCTCGTTCACCATCGAGGTCCATGCCGGCACCTTGTCGCCGGCCCGCGAGGTGCTCGACAACCTGTCGATCGGCGCCTTCCAGCTGGGCTATGTGGTGTCGTCCTATCACCCGGCCCGCAACCCGGTGGTCTCCGTGCTCGATCTGCCCTTCCTGCCGATCGAGACCATGGAGCAGCGGGTGCAGGTGGCTGAAGCGCTGTTCGATCACGAGGCTGCTGTTGAGGAATTCGGCCGCTGGAACACCGTGCCGGTCATGGCCGTGGTCCAGCCCAACTATGAAGTCATGGGCAATGGCGCCATTCCGGACAGCCTGGACGCCTTCGACGGCATGCGCATGAAGGCGACCAGCGGCATTGGCAATGCCTTGGGCTATTTCGGAGCCGTAACGGTCTCGCTGACCGGGGCGGAGCAGTACAACGCGCTGCAGACCGGCGTGATCGACGCCGTGGCGGCGACGCCGTCCGCCCATGGCGGCTGGAACCTCTATGAGATCTCGGAGTGGTACACGGTGGGCATGGATGCCGGCACGGCCCATGTCTCGCTGGCCGCCAACCGCGATGCCTATCAGTCCCTGTCGGACGAACATCGCGCGCTGTTGGACGAGGCGGTGGAGCATGCCTATGCGATGACCATCCAGGCCCAGTCGGAGGCGGCGGACACCTATCTGCCTCTGTTGGAGGAGCACGGCCTGCAGCGGGTCGAGGTGCCGCAGGAGATGCTGGATCGTCTGCGGGAAGAGGCCGCCCGTCCGGTCTGGGACGCGTATGTCGCGGAGCTGGAGTCGAACGATCTTCCCGGCCAGGAAATCCTGGATTTCGTCCTGAACTTCGAAGCCACGAACTGACGGCACCGCTGCCACCGCAGGGCGGAGCAGGCGCCCCGCCCTGCCCCCTCGCGCGCCGCCTCGCGGCGCGGTGTGGGAACATGATCCGATGACCACAGCATCGCCCAAGGCAGACGGTGCAGCCCCCATGCTGCGCGCTGCCGACTCCGCTCTCGGCCGCGTCGAATGGCTGACCGCCTGGATCGGCGGGGTCACCATCTTCGCGCTCATGATCATGATCGCAGCCGAGGTGATCCTGCGCCGGGTCTTCGAAGCGCCGATCCGCGGCCAGGTCGACGTCACCGAACTGACGATGGTGAGCTTCGGCGTTCTGTGCGTGTCCCACTGCTATCGTCACGCTGGGCATATCCGTATGGACCTGCTGCTGAAGGTCCTGCGCGGTCGTGGGCGGTGGATCGCCGAGATCGTGGTGACATTGATCGCCTTTGCCGTGGTCACGGTGCTGCTGCCCGGTGCGTGGTCGCATTTCGAGCGGGCATTCGAATTCGGCGACAGCACCATCGGCATCAGCCTGCCCACCTGGCCGTCGAAGCTGGCTGTTGCGGTCGGCCTGGGCATCCTGTGGCTGCGGCTGCTGCTGGCCTTCTGGGTCTACGGCCGCCTCGTCATCGATCCAGCGGCCACGCCCGTCGCGGTGCCCGTGCCACCAGATCCCCGCGAAGACATGGACGCGTGAGCCATGGACCCGGTGACCCTTGGCGCGCTCGGCTTCGTCTTCCTGATCCTCTTGATCCTGCTTGGCGTGCACATCGCCTTTGCAACCGCCATGACAGGGTTCCTAGGCATCGCGATCCTGCGCGACCCAACCGTCGCGGCGAATATCAGCGGCATCATCCCCCATTCCACGGCGTCGAACTATCTGTTCAGCGTGCTGCCGATGTTCATCCTGATCGGCTTCTTCGCCCATGCCAGCGGCATGGTCACCGGTGCCTATCGCGCGGCCCGGGCCTGGATGGGGTGGATGCCGGGGGGACTTGCCATCGCCACAGTCTTCGCCGCCGCGGGCTTCGGCGCTGTCTCCGGCGCCAGCCAGGCGACCGCCGCCGTGTTCGCCCGCGTGGCCATCCCGGAGCTGCTGCGGCTCAAATACAACCCCGCACTGTCGGCCGCGGCCGTCGCGGCCAGCGGCACGCTCGCCTCGCTGATCCCGCCCAGTGCGGCCCTGGTGGTTTACGGCGCGATCGTCGACCAGTCGATCGGCCGGCTGCTGCTCGCTGGTTTCATTCCGGGCGTGTTCTCCGCCGCCGTCTACGGCGTGTTCCTGTTCTTCCGCTTCGCCACGCGGCCGGAGCTCGGGGCACCGATCCGCAATGTCGGCTGGGCGGAACGCGCCACCAGCCTGGGCGGCGTCGCGCCGATCCTGATGGTCATGGGCATGATCCTGGGCGGCATGAGCACCGGATGGACTACGCCGACGGAAGCTGGCGCCTTTGGCGCCTTCATCGTCTTCGCCTATGCGCTGATCCGGCGGAAGCTGTCGTGGTCCGGCCTCAACACCTCGCTGATGGAGACGGCCAAGCTGACGGTCATGATCTTCACGACCTTCTGGGGCGTCTTCATCTTCGCGCGGTTCCTGGCCTTCAGCGGCCTGCCGACCGAGGTGGCGCAGTGGATCGTCGGACTGCCCCTGCCGCCGACGGCGGTTCTGGTCGTCATCCTCTTGGTCTATGCCTTTCTCGGCATGTTCATGAGCGCATCGGGCATGATGCTGCTCACCCTGCCGGTAATCTTCCCCGCTATCGTCGAGCTGGGGATCGACCCGATCCTGTTCGGCATCCTGGTGGTCAAGATGATCGAGATCGGGCTGGTGACGCCGCCGGTGGGCTTGAACGTCTATGTCGTCGGCGGCATCCGCCCGGACATCCCCGTCCATGCCATATTCCGCGCGGCCTGGCCGTTCGTGGTGATGGATATCCTCACCGTCGGGCTGTTGATCGCCTTCCCAGGCATCGTGCTGTTCCTGCCCAACCTGCTCATGTGAGATCCCCGGACATGACCCTGGAAATCCGCGACGAACGCCTGTTGGACCTGATTGCCGAGGATGCCGAACTGGAGCAGTTGGCGACTGGCTTCGGCTTTACCGAAGGCCCGATCTGGCATCCGACGGAGCACACGCTGATCTTCTCCGACATTCAGGAAAGCCGGCAGTACCGCTGGACTGGAGCCGACGGGATCAGCCTGTTCCGCGCGCCCAGCAACCAGGCCAACGGCAACGCGTTCGACTGTCAGGGCCGCGTGGTCTCCTGCGAGCATGCGTCGTCACAGGTCGTCCGCCACGAACACGGCGGCAAGCTGGTGCGTCCGATCGCGACCCATTGGAAGGGCAAGCAGCTGAACAGCCCCAACGACATCGTCGTCGACGGCCGCGGGCGCATCTGGTTCACCGACCCCAGCTTCGGTCGGATCCGGCAGGACCTGGGCATCCTGCGCGACCAGGAACTGGGCTTCCAAGGCGTCTTCCGCCTGGACCCGGACGGCACCCTTGCGTTGGTCGCCGATGATTTCCAACAGCCCAACGGCTTGTGCTTCGACCGTGACGAGAGCCGCCTGTTCGTCAACGACAGCTGGGGGCCGACCATCTGGGTGTTCGATGTTGACAACGACGGCGCGCTCTCCGGCGGTGCTGTTTGGGCCACCATAGGCGGACAAGGCGAGGGCGTGCCTGATGGCATGAAGATCGACGCGACGGGCAACCTCTATTGCAACGGACCCGGCGGCGTGCACGTGCTGACGCCCGATGCCGACTGTCTGGGAGTCATCCGCACGCCGGAGAAGTCAACGAATTTCACCTTCGCCGGCCCAGGTCTGCGCGATCTGGTGATCACCGCTTCGACCTCCGTCTACCGCATCGAAACGAAAACCGTCGGGCTGCCGGCGTTCTGAGGAGACTGTCCCATGACCGAGACGGACATCCCGCCGTCCATCGAAAATCCTGACCGCCCTACCCTGATCCGGCCACAGCTGACCGGCGTCAACGAACGGTCCGGCCTGACGCGGATGCAGGTGCGCGGCCTGACGACCGCGACGGACGAACCGGTGGAGAAGGGCGGCACCGATAGCGCGCCGACACCGCTGGAGACGGCACTGGCGGCCCTGGTGGGATGCGAAGGCGTGATCATCAAGGGCGTGGCCCAGGCGATCGGCTTCGCCTATGACTGCGCCGAATTCCGGTGCGAAGGTGTCTCAGACCTGCGCGGCGCGCGCGGTGTCAGGGGTGTGCGGCCGCACTTCCAGTCGGTCGACCTATCGATCACGCTGACGACGGATGAGCCCGAGGACCGCGTCGCCCTGCTGATCCGCAACGTCGAGCAGCGCTGCCCCGTGATGAACCTCTTCAAAGCGGCAGGCGTCGACATGATTGTGCACTGGACCACTCGCCCGACTGGTCGCTGACAGGCCGCCCATCGCGCTGCCGAGCGGTTGCAGGTCGGTTGGAGCCCCCACCGGCCATAGGCTACCATGCGCGGCGGAGACGCGGGGGCAATGACCAGTATCCCGAACGAAGGCGACTTCGCGGTCTATCTCGACCGGCGGCGCCACCAGATCTGGTTCTGGTCGGCGGTGGCCTTTGCTTTTCTGTTCCTGGCCGTAGCGGTTGCAGACCCGTTCGGGTTCGTCGGTAGCGTCGCCATGGCGGTGATGGCGGGAGTCTTCGCCGGGCGAGCCTTCGACCCACGTCCGGGCCTGGTGCTGACTGACGATGGCATCGTCTTCCCGCAGATGGGAGTGCGGGTTGCCTGGCGCGAGGTTCAATCGGTCAATCCAGAAACCGTTCAGATTTCCCGCCAACGCCCGCTTCTTCCCATGCCCTATTCGAACGAAGAGCAGGTCATTCGCTTTGACCTCAGCCGGGCCGTTCCACCAGACCCTGACTGTGTCGCCCGGTTTGCGGCAGCGAGTTTCCTGATCCGGATGCTCCGCCCACCGAGAACGATGCCCAAGACCTATGCGCTGCCGCAGCCGCTCGCCACGGTCACATCTGAGGATCTTATGGCGGCGGTCGAGAGGCGCCGTGCCGCACATCCGGCCGAGCCCGCGCAGGCGGGTCGTACCGGACGCGAACCAACGCAGATGACCGAGAACCCGGACGGGTCAGTGATGGTTGGTGACCGCACCTTTGGTACCCGCGCCGATGCGCAGGCGTTTCTGGCCCTGGCAGCCCGCCACCGCGGAGAGGATTGAGACGGCGGATCGCCGCATAAGCATGCGGCTCAATCGGCCGTCCAGCCGCCGTCGACCATGATCGCCGTGCCGGTGACGAGCGCGCCGGCATCGGAGGCCAGATAGGTCACCGCCCCCATGATGTCCGACACCTCCCCGACGCGGCCCAGCTTGATCTTCTCCTCCAGCCAGCGGACACGGTCGGGATTGTCGAAGGTCACCTGGGTCAGCGGCGTGCGGATGAAGGTGGGGCAC
>JANQQD010000375.1 GCA_028285185.1 Anaerolineae bacterium
TGGGCTCCGGCCGGGCGATCGGGGAAGCCATGCGCGCCGGGGGATGCGCCGGCTTCCTGGCCGGCATCCGGCGTGCGATCGAAGAGGGAGAGATTATCGAATAGACGACACCCGGTTCGGCCGGAGTCTTGTCACTGGGTTTTCACCAGCGATGAGACATCTTCGCCAATTTCCCGCTCCAGCGCCTCCAGGGCGTGCACATCCTCTCCGATGAAGTCCCTCACCGAGACGACGCCCAGAACCTGCGGCTCGCCCGGCGGCGCGTCGGGCTGAATGACGGGCAGGTGGCGAAGCCCGAGCTCTTTCATTTGTCGGATCGCGGCGAGAACCGTCGTTTTCGGGGTCACGAAGATCGGGTTCGACGTCATGACCCGTCCGATCCGTGTGCTGTCGATGTCTTGCCCCGCGGCAACGACACGGAACACGATGTCCCGCTCCGTCAGCACGCCGACCAGCCGGCCCTCGTCCACCACCAGGATCGAGCTCACCTTGCGGAGCCTCATCATCTTGGCGGCTTCGCTGACCGAGATGTTCGGGCCGAGCTCCAACAGATTCCCGCTTCGCAGCACATCGCCTACTGTTCTCGCGGTCATTCGCGGTTTCCCCTCAAGAGCGATCGTCATAGCGCGGATGGACTGGCGCTCTGCGCCTAACGTTCGGCGACATTCCGGCCAAAAGCGCTACGCGGCACGAGCATATAGTAACCGCCGCGGGCTTGCATCCGGCCCGCGCTTTCCGCGGCCACATCGCCCGATCCCCAAAACAGGTCGCCCCGTACCTGGCCCTGAATGGCGCCACCCACATCTTGGGCGATCACCAGCCGTTGGATCCGCCCTGTGCTGGTGGGCGCGTTTGTGAGGTCGATCCAAAGCGGTGTGCCGAGGGGGATGTAGTCGCGGTCCACCGCAAGGCTGCGGCCGTCCGTCAGGGGGACATCCTGGGCGCCGCGTACGCTGCCGTCGCGGATCTCGAAGAAAATGTAAGATGGATTGAGGTTCATCAGGTCCTGCGCCTCGCCCGGGTTGGCTTCCAGCCAACCGCGAATCAGCTGCATGGACATCTCTTCCCGCGTCGCGATTTCGCGGTCGATCAGGGCGCGGCCGATGGCGTAATAGCGGTGGCCGTTCTGCCCGTCATAGCCGAGATGGACGCGTGTCCCATCCTCCATCTGCACATAGCCGGAGCCCTGGATCTCGAGGAAGAAGGCATCGATCGGGTCGTCTACCCAAAGAATCTCCAAGCCCCGGCCCGCGAGTGCGCCGTCGGCGATCTGTGCACGGGTCGGCAGCCGGCCGCGGCCGCGCGGCGGCATGCGGTAGAGAGGCACGCTGTAGCGGCTGTCGGGCTGCCAGCTTCCGCGCAGGACCGGCGCGAAATAGCCGGTGAACAGGCCGCCCGCCCTTGCGCCGCTCGCCACGGGCACAGGCACGAACCACTGTTCGAAGAACTGCCGTGCCGCCTCGGAATTGCCGGCGGGAACGCGCTGTGCCGCCTGGCAGATCGACTGCCATTCGCCATACGTGCCGTCGACGCCGCCGTAGGAAATCGGCGTAGCGGACGAACGCGAAACCATGCGGGGGCAGCTTTGCAGAAGGGCGGGGATCGCCGCGCTGTGGTTGTCGCCGGCCCAGCCGGAGAGCTGAACGAAATCCGGCGACACGGCAACCCCAGCTGGGGCCGCCGGCTGTCCGCTCCGCTGGCTTGAGCCGCACCCTGCCATCACCGCCGCCACCAGGCACAACAGAAATCCGCCAAGTCCACGCCTCGCCGAAACAAGCATCGCCACCCCTTGATCTTAGCTATTGAAGACCTTGGATGGACAGTACCAGAAATCGTCTATCTTCAAACTAATCTTTTTCTGCGCTTTCGGCGCTCAGGGTAGCGAACGGCTTGATGCAAAGGTCGTCGCCAATTCCGTCCACCATGGTGTAATTGGCTGGCAGGGGCGATCCTGCCGTGCGGCCATCAGATGCAACGGGGACATGGACAGGCTGAGCGACGCTGACGATTCAGACATAGACAGCCTCCAGGCGGATGGGCCCCGTTTGCGGCGTCTGTTGCTGCATCCTTGGGTCATCGCACTGGTCATCTGCCACGGTGTGTTTGCTTGTGTGATAGCTGCGCGATACGCCGGTGCTTTGCAGCCGGTTGAGCTGCTGGTCTACGACCTGGCGCGTCGGGTGCTGGCGGACCGTGTCTCGGACGATACGTCGCGGGTCGTCGTGATCGCCATCGAGGAAGACGACCTGCGCCGGCATGGCTGGCCGCTCAGTGACGGTCTGCTTGCGGAAATCGGTGCCGGTGCCCGCACGGCGGGGGCCGAGGCGTTGTTGATGGACATCGTGCGCGATTGGCCGGTGGCCCCAGGCAGCGGTGAGCTTGACGCGTTGCTGAGGCAGGATGACCATATCTATTGGGCTTACAGCCCGCCCGATTCGGGCTGGATCGGGACGCCGCCGCCTGAGCCGCTGATCGGGACGGACCGCATAGGCTTTGCCGACATGATCGCCGATCCTGACGGCATCACGCGGCGTGGCCTCGTGTTCCTTGCCGCCGCCAACGCACAAGGCTTCTCCCGCAGCCTCGGCCTTGTGGGTGCTCTCGCCTATCTCCGCCCGCGGGGTATCGCCCCGCAGGCGGACCCTCGCGGCCCCGAGTACATGCGCCTCGGGGCAACGACACTGCGCCCGATGCGGCCGACCGAGGGCGCCTATGTCAGTGTCGATGCGGGCGGCTATCAGTTCGTTCTGGACTTCGCCAACGGCATCGCGCCTTTCGCTCAGTATTCTCTTCAGTCGCTGCTGGACGGCGACTTGCCGGAGGGCGCGCTGGCCGGGCGCATCGTTTTCGTCGGCGCGGCGACAGAAAGTGTGAAAGACCACTTCTACACACCCTTCGGCGCCGGGCGTGGCAGCCGCGATGTGACGCACGGGGTGCAGCTGCACGCCAATGTCGCGGATCAGATCTTGCGCCATGCCCTGGATGGAGCTGTGCCGATTCGCGGCATCGACGATCGCGCCGAGCTGGCGATCGCCTGGGGGGCCGCCCTGGTGATGGGGGCACTGGCGCTCACCTTGAGCATCGGCGGTCTGGGCGGCGTGGTGGCGTCGGGGCTGGCGGCGATGGTCGGTGTCTGGCTGATGCTGCTGAGCCAGGGTTTATGGTTGCCTGTAGTGGAGCCGACGGCCGTATGGCTTCTGTCCGGTGGCTTCGTCGTCGCCTACAGGTCCCAGCACGACCGGGCGGCCAGGACGCTGCTGATGCGCATGCTTTCGGCGCATGTGTCGGACGCAGTTGCGCGCGAGATCTGGCGCCAGCGCAGCAGCTTCCTGGACGGTGGGCGCCCACGCCCGCGCCGCCTGGTGGCGACGGTGCTGTTCTCGGACATCAACGGTTTCACGCCGCTGTCCGAATCGATGCCGCCGCCGCAGCTGATGGCGTGGCTCAACACCTACATGGAAGCGATGGCCCGGGCCGTTGCCCGAAACGGAGGCGTGGTCGACAAGTTCATCGGCGACGCCGTGATGGCGATCTTCGGCGTT
Source organism: Anaerolineae bacterium (assembly GCA_028285185.1). Taxonomy (GTDB): domain Bacteria; phylum Pseudomonadota; class Alphaproteobacteria; order DSM-16000; family Inquilinaceae; genus JACKIG01. The sequence goes on from JANQQD010000375.1 coordinate 3,543, forward strand.
CCTGTGCCTCGCCAGTCGGCCGCGGAGATCGACGACGACGCCCGCAACGCGGTCGCATGCGCGCTTGCGATGCGTGACGCGCTCGTTGCGCTCAACGCCGAATGGCAGCGCCAAAACCTGCCTCAGGCCGCCTTCAGCGTCGGTATCCACACCGGCCCCGTCATCGCTGGCAGCCTGGGTGGGCCGGAAAGAATGGACTACACTGTGATCGGCGACACTGTAAACACGGCCGCACGTCTGGATTCCTTTGCTAAGACCGTGCCAGCCCCGTCCGATGCGGGGGCCTGCTGCCGGATCGTCGTCAGCGCAGAGACGTGGAGTCGACTTGGCGGCACGTTCGACGGCCTTTGGGTCGGAGAGGTCGCGCTTAAGGGCAAGACCGAACGCATCGGAGCGTACAGGCTGACCGTTGACGGGAATTCCGGCGGGACGACGAGCCCGGCCGCGGACTAGGAAAGGGTCGACCATGTGCAGACGCCAAGTCATGTCGGCGGCGTTGGTTCTCGTTTTGGCGACGGCCCACTCGGCCGCCATGGCCGAAGATCCGGAACCGGCCGACCAGGATGAGCAGCCGGAAGGGCAGGGGCTGTCGACCGAGGGCGATCCCGATGGAGCGCTCGGAGGCATGTCTGACGACACGGATCTGGACGCCGAGCCGGTCACCTTCGTCTACAAGCCGCCTGCGATGGTCAATCCAGCGGGCCGGATCCCTGCTGTGACCCGCAGCCAGGCCAGTGGCGTGGCCTCGGCCTATGTGGTTGCACCCGACCATGTAGCCTGGACACGCGTCGCCTCACCGGATCTCCACTTCTACTTTCTGGAACCCGTCGGAACGCCAGTGGAGATCCTTCTGATCGCCGAAGATGCGATGGATCCGGAACTTGAGGTGCTGCTGACCCAGGGCTTTGCTGCGGGCTTTCACTCCATCTCTCTGGACGCCCTTGAGGTCACGCTTGAATTTGATCGCGTTTACGAGTGGTCGGTTTCGGTTGTGGTCGATCCGTCGCGGCGCTGGCTTGACGAGGTCTCGATCGGCGCCATCCAGCGTGTCGAGCCGGACCTTGCGTTGGCGGAACAGTTGGCGTCAGCGGATCTCGCTGCTCGGGCCGCGCTTTTCGCCTCAAACGGATACTGGTACGACATGATCAGCGCGACCTTCACCCTCATGGCAAGGTATCCTGATGATCTCCATTGGCCCGCCTTGTTGGCCGATCTGCTCGAGACTGAGGGTGTTGGCGATTCCGACAATCTGGCGGAGCTACTCTAGCTGAACGACCCCGTCCACGCCGGCCAGGCGGCCTATACCCCCGCCACGCTGCGGGTCTACGACGCCGTCGTTCTGGGCCTGACCAACCGGCTTCTTTGGCGTTGCCCGACCCGGCATCTGCGCGCTCTCTACGACAGCAATGTCTCGGGCCGTCACCTCGATGTCGGTGTGGGGACCGGATACTTCCTGCACCACGCCCGTTTTCCGGTTGAAGTGCCGGACATCACGCTGCTGGACCTGAACCCGCACTGCCTGGACGCGGCCTCCAGCCGGATTGCCCGTCATCGGCCGACCAGGGTGCGTGCCAATGTGCTGGAGCCCTGGCCGGTCGGTGGGCCGTTTTCATCGATCGGTCTTTGCTATCTGCTGCACTGCCTGCCCGGGGCGATGGCCGACAAGGCTGTGCTGCTGGACCACGCCAGGGCTGCGCTCTCAGACGATGGCCGGATCTTCGGCGCCACGATCCTGCAAGGCGACGCCCCGCGGTCAGGGGCAGCGCGGGCGTTGATGGAGATCTATAACAAGAAGGGTGTTTTCTCGAACCGGGGCGACACCGAAGATGGGCTGAAGGCCGCGCTGACCGCACGGTTTGCCCAAGTGTCGGTCGAGATGCGAGGTTGTGTCGCGGTGTTCACGGCAAGTGGGCGACCGATCTGATCGGTTTCGATCGGCTGCGTAACCGTCCCGGCCGTGCCGGCATCAGACATAGGCGAACGGAGGGAATGCGATGGGACTGTTCTCTGAGCTGTTGGACGGCGGAAAGGACTCCGTCTATCCGAACGCCTTTCCCGACCCGGCGGAGGACCTGCCGGCGGACAGCGGCGCTGAGACGGCGGTGCTGGCCGGCGGCTGCTTCTGGTGCGTGGAAGCGGTCTACAAGGATCTTGACGGCGTGCTTGCCGTGACGTCGGGCTATGCCGGCGACGGTGAGGATACGGCTGATTATCGCACGGTCTGCAGTGGCGCGACCAATCATGCCGAAGTCGTGAGCGTCCGCTACGACCCGGCTCGGATCAGCTATGGACAGGTGCTGAGGATCTTCTTCGCCATCGCCCATGATCCGACGCAGGTGGACAGGCAAGGCGGCGATGTCGGGCGGCAGTACCGTTCGGCCATCTTCTATGCCGACGACGACCAGAAACGCGTGGCTGAGGCCTATATCCGCCAGCTCGACGAAGCCGGCGTCTTCAAGAAGCCGATCGCCACCACGCTGGAGCCGCTGTCGGCCTTCTTCGAGGCCGAGGCGTATCATCAGGACTATGCGGCACGGAATCCGGCCAATCCGTATATCGCGTACAACGCCATGCCGAAGGTGCAGAAGCTGCACAAGTATTTCGGCGACCGCCTGAAGAAGGTGTGAGCGCTGCAGCCGGCAGGCCCAGCGAGGAAGGAAATCGGACGCCATGACCATCGATAATCCCGATGTGACGAACGCCAGCGCCATGCGCTCGGCCAGCGGACATGACCTGACGCCGCCCAGTCCCGACGAGCGGGCGCGGCTTGAGGCGACGCTGAACGCCGAAGAACGGCGCGTCATCCTGAACCATGGGACGGAAGCGCCGTTCTGCGGCGGCTTGTTGAACAACAAAGCCGAAGGCATCTACGTTTGCCGCCTCTGCGCGCTGCCCCTGTTCCGGTCCGGGGCGAAGTTCGAGAGCGGCAGCGGGTGGCCCAGCTTCACGGCACCCTATGGCGCCGACCACATCACAAGCGTGCGCGACACCAGCCACGGCATGATCCGCACCGAGATCCGCTGTCGCCGCTGCGACGGCCATCTCGGCCATGTCTTCCCCGACGGCCCACCGCCGACCGGCGAACGTTATTGCCTGAACTCCGTATCCATGGAATTCGTCGCCGATGGCGAGGCGTTGCCGCAACGGGGGCAATCATAAGCGCGACAAGCCGCGCCCATGGTCTCCGGGCTGGGAGGTCAAAGCTGTCCGGCAATGGAGAAAATGACTGTGACCTTGTCATGGTCGTTGAAGAAGTACTTCGTTGAGTCTCTGAATTCTTCCGCCGTATAGGCGCCGGTGTTGTCACTTTTGCTGGTCTTCGATTCCCGCCGAAATTCAAGCAGCCAGGGGTCGCAGATCACGGCATCTTGGTGCCATTCGAGCATATGCTGCGTTTCGTCTGGTTCTCTGCACTCGACGCCGATAGCAACAAAAGAGTGATTTCCGACATACTTGACATTGTCGGCCATGACAGGAGCCAGAGGAAAGACCGATTTTTGGTAGAGCTGCCAAAAGCTGGACATGGCCAGCTCTCCGCATGCGGCAATTCCGTGTTATTCTATCTTCTCTTCGACGAGCTTGAAGTAATCAACCAGGCTGTGACTCTTGCTCTTCGCCTTGGCTACCGCGGTGGCGCCGTCAATATCGTCGCGTAGCGCCTTCTGGGCCGCCGCCAACTGCTCTTTAGTCAGTCCGTCTTTCCCGGTTGGAATCACGAGGTTGGAAATCCGCTTGACCTTGTTCCGGACCTCGTTGGCAATCACGCTGGCGATGCCGAGCCGTTCCAATTGCGTGTCATATTTGCCCATGATCGGTGTCTTTCTTTCAGCGCATCGGTCTGTGGATCTCCGGCTCACCAAGACGAGGATCGCGCCCGCCATCGCTAAGATCTTCGCGATGATATGCAGAATGAATTGAGAATCTCATCAATATAAAATCATGTTTAGACAGGTTATTTGCTTTATAGTCGTATAATGAGGATATGATTGCAATTGAAGCGTTGATAATCGCACCTGTACTTGCGATTCGATGCTGGCTGATGGCACCATCGCTGGCCGCCGATGCTTTTTCGAGAATTCAACTCGACCAGAATGTGACGAAGGTTGAGTTCTCGTTCCTGGACCAGGAGACGAGGCACGGCAACGGGGGTGCTTCCATGTCCGCAAGGATGCGGGTCGACTTCACCGAGGATGACCTTTCCCATGCTCGCCAGCGCCACCTTTACGCCTATTGGCAGGAGGCGCGCTGCGAGGCGTGGTGCCCGCCGGTCGCGTCCATCGACCCGATGAAGCTGCCGCGCGATACCCTGAGCTTTCTGTCGGTCCTTGAGGTTGTCGGACCAGATGCGGAGGGCGCGCCGCAGCGATTCCGCGTCCGGCTTCACGGTACGGAGATCGTCGAGGCAACGGGGATTGAGATCACCGGCCGCTATCTCGACGAGATCGACGGCATGGCACGGCAGATCGAGCGTTGCCGATGGATGGTACGGCACGCGCGTCCCTATCTGGTCGCGGACGCGCTGACTTGGTCACCGCGCCTGCACAGCGCCTATACGGCGCTGAACCTGCCCTTCGGCGATCCCGACGGGAAGGTCCGACGCATCGTTGCCGTATTCGCTTTCACCTGACGTCGGTTTCCGGGGGCAGCGACGGCCGGTTTACGGCCTGTATCTGCCAAAGAAAGCTCCGAAGGCTTCCGCTACCGCGTCGGGAAGCTCCTCGGCCAGATAGTGGCCGCCGGGCAGCGAGTGGCCTTCCACGCGCTCGGCGCGTTCGAGCCAGAGCGCCAGGCAGTCGAAGTGGCGCTGGATAGCGCCATGCGCGCCCCACAAAGCAAGAAGCGGCACTGCGACCCTCCGGCCGTCGTCGGCGTCGTCATGCGCGATGTCGATCGTGCAAGCGGCCCGGTAGTCTTCGCAGGATCCGTGGATTACCGCGGGATCACGGAAGCACTGCAGGTATTCCGTAAATGCCTCGGGGAAAAAGGGTGACATCCCCGCCGAACCGGAACCGCATTTCTTGCGCCAGAAGAAATCGGGATCGGCAGCGATCAGTGTTTCCGGGAACGGGTGCGGCTGGGTCAGCCAGTACCAGTGCCAATAGCTCTGGGCGAAAGCGCTGCCGGCGTTCCTGTACATCTCGCGAGTCGGCGCGATGTCGAGCGTTGCCAGCGCGAGCACACGGTCGGCGTGGTCAAGGGCCATCCTATGGGCGACGCGGGCGCCGCGATCGTGGGCGCCCACGAAGTATTGGTCAAAGCCCAGAGCGCGCATCGCTTCCACCAGGTCGCTCGCTGTTGCCCGCTTTGAGTATGGCGCGTGGCTGGGGTCGGTCGGCGGCTTGTGCGAGCGCCCATAGCCGCGAAGGTCAGCGCAGACGACTGTGAAGTACTGGCACAGCTCCGGCGCTACGCGATGCCACATCGCCGAAGTCTGCGGGTAGCCGTGCAGCAGCAGAAGCGGCGGTCCCGAACCGCCGACGCGGCAGAAGATCTCTCCTTCCGATACGGCCACGCGACGCTCCGAGAAGCCGTGGAAGAATGACCCTTTGCCGGGGCTGTGCATGCGGCCCGCCGCCTGCCGACGACCCGCTTCAACCTGCGGAAGGTTCGACCACGAACGCGTTGAGGTTGACGAACCGGCCGTTGGAGAAGTTGAACCCGGTGATGGGACGGTCTGCCGGTACCAGGGTCACGGGGGCGTCGCCGAGCAACGCACGCACCTCTGTCTCCTGCGGTTCCTCAAGGAACAGGACGGCGCAGGTGACGCCGGCCTGGAGGGCCTCGGCGATCTGGTCGGGATGCTCCAGCACGGTGTCCGTGCGGGTCAGGAACACTACGCTTTCCAGGTCCAGCGGTGCCGTCATCACCCGATAGTCGGGGCAGGGCGCAAGCTCTGCGGCCGCCTCGGCAACTTGGCGGTTGATCCATATGGAGTCGACCTCGGGCAGGACGAACTGCCCATTCAGCCAGAGGGCGGCGAGCGTGATCGCAGGCGCATAGCGGAATGCGCGGATCGGGGGCGCGCGCAGCAGTGACCGAACCGACAGAACCAGAACCGCAATCCCGGTCGCGACGACTGGCAGGCCGATCCAAAGGAACTCCAGGTCCATGATCGAAACCAGCAGAAAGGGGCCGACCGTCAGGGTCAGACCGATTGCGACCCATGCCACCAGGAACGGCCAGAACAACACGCGCTGCCAGCGGCCGGCAGCCCGGTAGGGGACATCCAGTGCGCTCAGCGCCGCTGCGGTCAGCAACGCAAGTGCGGGAAAGGTGGGCAGGGTATAGTGCGGCAGCTTGGTCACAATCAGCTCGAACATCACCCAGGTGGGAAGGATGACCGCCAGGCAGAAGCGCACGGCCGGTTCGCGCCGGTTCCGCCAGATCCAGGGCAGGCCCAGCACCAGCGCAAGCGAGGCCGGCCAGAAGGTCAGATTGGCCACCAGGATGTAATATCCGGGCGGGAAGCCATGGCTCTGCTGGCCGGTGAAGACCTTGCCCAGAAGGTTGGTGCCGGCGGAGCTCTGGAAGAACGCGCCGGAACTCTCGAAGTAGATGGCCACGTACCAGGGCAGGGCGATGGCCAGTGCGATGGCGATCCCGACCAGGGGCTTCAAGCCCAAGAGCCAGCGCACACGGCGCTCGAAGATGCATAGCATCGCCGCCGTAAGGCCGATGACCAGGGGATTCATCGGCCCCTTGATCATGCTGCCGACCCCGATGGCGACCCAGAAGGCGATGGCCCAGCCCCAACCGGGCGGTGCCGCACCTTGGCGCGCCTGATAGGCACGGTGCAACGCCAACAGGGCCACCATGATGGTCAGCAGCAGCACAGCGTCGGTCTTGGCTAACCGTGCTTCAACGCCCAGAACGACCGTCGAGGCCAGCAACAGCGCGCCGAGGAATCCGACGGACCGGCCGAACAGTCTGGCCCCAAGCACGCCGGTCAACAGGACGACGACGATGGCGGCGAGATAGGACGGCAGGCGATATAGCCAGATCTCACGCGCTTCGACGTCGGAGATCGCCGCAACGGCGGCCGCCTGCAGCCAGTAGATGCCGGCCGGCTGGAGATGGCGCGGGCTGTCCTGCAGCCGGATGTCGATGAAGTCGCCCGTCTCCAGCATCTGGGTTGCGGCCTGGGCATAACGGCTCTCGTCCCGGTCGACCGGTGGCACCGTCATCTGGCCGGGCCAGAAAACGACCGCGGCGACGATCAGCAGGATCGCAAGCTGCCAAAATGCCAGGTGCTGTGGCGGTGAGGGCGGCGGGGGCGTTTCTGCCGCGGCGGCGGGTTCAGGGTCGGCCGGAGGCTCTGCGGGTGTCTCGGGCGCAGGCTGCGGCTCTGGCGTGTCAGCCTCTGTCTCAGAAGGGGTCATGGCGTTCGATCCAAGTGCCCACGGTGTGGCCATCGCCGTCGGACACGGCCTGGCGTGTCCGCTTGCGCAGCCAGATCACACCCATCAGGTCGAAGGTGCCGGCCACCGCGCGGCCGAGATTGGTGTATTTCGATCCGCCGTGCCGGCGTTCGCGATGGTCGACCGGATGGCAGATCAGCGGGTGCCCATAGAGGCGGAACAGCGCCGGCAGAAAGCGGTGCATCCCCTCGAAGACCGGCAGGCGCAGAAAGGCATCGCGTCGGAAGGCCTTGATGCCGCATCCCGAATCCGGACAGTCGTCTCGCAGCATCCGGCGGCGCAGCGGGTTGGCGATCTTGGTGGCGATGCGGCGCCAGACTGTATCCTTGCGGTACTTGCGGATGCCCGCGACCAGCGGCGAAGGCGCTTCCGTCAGATTGGGCAGCCGGTCGGCGATGGCGCGGATGTCCGTGGCGATGTTCTGTCCGTCGCCGTCCATCGTGACGATCCACTTGCCGCGCGCCCATTCCGCTGCCGTGCGCAACGCGGCGGATTTGCCGGCATTGCGGCGGTGGCACACCAGCCGGACCCAGCCGTGGCGCTGCATGGTCCGGCGTACGCTTTCCGGCGTGCCGTCGGTCGACCCGTCATCGATGCAGAGCACCTCGAACGGCGCATAGCCGGCGAAAGCCTCGGCCAGCTCGTCCAGCACCGGACCGATATTCTCCGCTTCGTTCAGGATCGCGATCACGATCGAAACGCTAGGAGGGGCAGGCTGGGTCTCTTCCATGCTGTCCTGATCAATGCACCACCGGTCCGGGGGGAGTTGGACCAGAAATGCGCCTCCGCCACAACCGCGATCCCCTGGGTGTGCGCTACATACCGACGACCGGCCGCTCCCTGTCCTGATTCCGCACGTCTGCCACCGCGCCCGCCGCGGCCACGCTCACCTTCCAAGTCTTCCCGGATCTCAAGACCGCCGTCCATGCAGGGGATACGGGGCGGTCGCATGTCCCTGCATGCTTCGGCAATTGATGCCTGCCTCCGCGATCGGCTAGCCGACCAGCAGTTTGGCCTCGTCCGGCCCTGTTGCGGCTGGCGCATCGTGCTCTACGGACCTGAGCGCCGCGACATCGCGCTGGGCGCGTCCGAATTCAACCAAGGACTTCGCGCAGCCTCGCCGCCGCCGGACGGGCGTTGGACCCCGCCAGCAGGGCGGGCCGTCAGTCCGCCAGGTGGGTCCACCCCCAGACCTTGCGGGCTTTCTTCTCGTAGTCCACCCAGGCCTGTAGGGAGGCTTCGGCAGCGTCCCATTTGCTGTTGTCGATCACCGTCAGGGCAATGGCGCGGATAATCTCCAGTTCCGGTTCGCTGACACCGTCGCAATAGTCGGCAAGCACATAGCAGTCGTGCAGCAGGCGCACCCGTGCCCCGCGGCTCAACTCAACGACCTTGTCCAGGAAGGTAAATCGTGCCGGTGTGGTCAGGATCTCTTGGATAACCGATCGGTCGACATAGTCCAGGCGGTCGACCAGGTCGACCACTGATGCCATCTCTTCTTCCGACAACTGGCCATCCGCCCAGGCAATGCAAGAAAGTACGCGGACGCAGACCTCACCGTCTCTTTCGTTCATGATGTCCTACCGTGAGAAATCGATTTTGTCTCGCGTGATATTGGGCCTTGCCGGGCTCTCAGCAAGGTCGGCCCGGCACGAATCCCTTCTGTTGCTCTGCGGTCAGCCACCCGGTCGCAGGTGCAGATGGCAGCAACCGTCGCGCCCCGGCTCCCACGTCTCGGCATGGAAGTTGAAGCCGGCACCCTCGAACGTGCCGTTGTCCACGCGCCCTGCGATGTGGCAGAGCAGAGACACCTCGTCTTCCGGTATCCCGGCGTCCAGCCAGGCCTCTTTCAACGGACAGCGGTGGAACTTGATGTCGACACCGCCGCCGTCGCTGCGCTGCACTTCCGGTGCAAACATCGCACCGCCGTCGGGGATGATGCCCAAGAAGGCTTCCTTCAGGCCCTCCATGTTGGACTTCTCGATGTCCCGGAACTGCTGGCCTATCTCGACCCCGCGGCTGTAGATCGCCTGCTTGATGATCTCCGCGGCGCGGTCGCGGCCCAGCTCGCCCTCCAGCGCCTTGTAGATGTGGTAGTACATCATCGCCCGGTTCTTGAACGAGGCGTAGAGCTCGCCCCGCAGCTTCTCCTCAGACATGGTCGGTCTCCTTCTCGGTGAATGCCCGTTCGCCCAGATAGGCGCGACGGATTGAGGGGTCGTTGGCCAGCGCGGCGGCCTCGCCTTCCACGGCGATATGGCCGCTGCGCAGCACATAGGCCCGGTCGGCCACGGCCAGGGCCATGGTGGCGCTCTGCTCCACCATCAAAATGGTGACGCCGCGGGCTTTCAGGCCGGCGATCGCCTCATAGATGCGCTCCACGAAGCGCGGCGACAGCCCCATCGACGGCTCGTCGATGCACAGCAGTTGAGGGTGGCGCATCCATGCCCGGGCCATGGCCAGCATCTGCTGTTCGCCGCCGGACAGGGTGCCGGCGAGCTGTCCGAACCGCGCCCGCAGGTCGGGAAACAGGGCCAGCGCTTCCTCCGCGTCCTGCTCCAATTGCCGCCGGCCTTCATTGCGGCGCAGATAGGCGCCCATCAACAGGTTTTCGTGGACGGTCATCTCCGGGAAGACGCGACGCCCCTCGGGGATCGAGCCGACCCCAAGTGCTGCGACCTGCGACGTGGCGAGACCGCGGATATCCCGCCCAAGCACCCGCACGGAGCCGCGCCGTGCCTGGACAAGCCCCAGGACCGTCTTGATCGTCGTCGACTTGCCCGAGGCGTTGCCGCCGAGCACGGCCACCGTTTCCCCCGGTGCCACGCGGACTGAGACGTCGAACAGCGCCTGGACCGAGCCATAGAAGATGTCGACGTGATCGATGGTGACGACGTCATCGCTCATGACACCGGCTCCACGCCGGCGGATCCGTCCGCGCGGCGTCCCAGATAGGCTTCGACCACGTGCGGGTCGGCCAGAACGTCGTCGGGCGACCCTTCGGCCAGACGCCCGCCGCGGTCCATCACCAGCACATGCGAGGCCAGATTGCGCACCACGTCCAACTTGTGCTCGACCAGGATGACGGACATCTCGCCATGCTCGGCGTGCAGTCGGCCGATCAGGTCGGCAAGCTCGTTGGTTTCGGTCGGGTTCATGCCGGCCGTGGGCTCGTCCAGCAGCAAGAGCGACGGTCGGTCGACCAGGGCACGCGCGATCTCCAGCCGGCGACGGTTGGCATAGGACAGGCTGTCTGCGCGGTCGTGGCGCCGTGGCCATAGCCGGTCGCCGAACAGTTTCAGGGTCGCTTCGGCCTGTTCGTCCAGCGCGCGCTCACGGCGTTTGAGACCGCCCGGCCGCAACAGCGCCACGGCGATCTCCGTCACCGGGTCGAAGCGGCGGCGTGCGGGGCTGCCGCCGATCAGCGAGACCGTCTGGCCGACGCGCACGCTGTCCCAGACCGAAAGGGCGGGGAAGACGCGGGAGGTCTGGAACGTCCGGCCGACGCCAAGGGCGGCGATCGCTTCCGGCGCGCGGCCGGTCAGCATGTGGCCGTTCAGGCGGATGGTGCCGCTGTCAGGCCGGATGACGCCGTTGATCAGCTGAAATAGGGTCGATTTGCCGGCACCATTGGGGCCGACAACGGCCATCAGCTCTCCGGGCGACACCGACACGCTCAGCTGATCGACGGCGGCAACCCCGCCGAACCGCTTCGACACGCGGTCGACCACCAGGCGTGCATCTGTCTCTGTCGGGCGGGTGGGCGGCATCGGCTTGGCCCTACTTGCTGCCCAAGAGGCCGTTCGGCCGGAACATGATGGCCAGCAGCAATACCAGCCCATAGGCGACCATGCGGAACTCGCCGAACTCGCGCAGCACCTCTGTCAACACGATCAGCAACACGGCGCCGAACACAGCCCCCGTCAGGTTCCCGAGTCCGCCCAGAACGACCATGGTGAGCACGATGAATGAGGCCAGGATGAAGAAGTCGCCGGGTGCGATGAAGGCCAACAGGTGCGCATAGAGCGCGCCGGCGGCGCCGGCGAGAAACCCGCTGACGGCGAAGGCCATCAGCAGATAGCGCACGGCCGGCACGCCTGCGGCTACCGCAGCCAGTCGATCCTCGCGGATCGCCCGCCAGGTCCGCCCCACATTGGACTGCAGCAGCCGGCCCGTCAGGAATAGCGCCAGTGTGAGCACCGCCAGGCTCAGCCAGTAGTAACCGGCATTGTCGGTGATGGAGAAACCGCCCAACAGGCCGACACTGGGGGGCGGGATGCCGCGTACGCCCATCGGGCCCCGGGTGACGTCGATCCACGACAGGAAGATGGAATGCAGGATCAACCCAGAGGCGAGCGTAGCCATGACGATGACATGGCCGGACAAGCGCACGGCCACCACCCCACAGGCGATCGCGGCGATCGCGCCCGTGATGCCGGCCGCGACCAGCAGCAACTCGATCGGCAGGTCGTAGGCCACGCCCAGTAGTGCTGCGGTATAAGCGCCGACGCCGAACAGGGCGGCGTGGCCGACTGAGATCTGGCCGGCGCTGCCGGCTACCACGGTCAGGCTGACCGCCAAGAGTGAGAAGATGGCCGCCAGCGTGCCGATATGCTCCCACGTCCGGTCGGCGACGAAAGGGTAGAGGGCTGCCAGAACGAGGACCGCCAGCGCCGGCCAGCCGGCCAGCGTGTAGACGCGGCTCGTGACGGGGCTGAAGGCACTCGCCATCAGCGAGGTCGACGGCACCATGCCGGCCGCTGCTTGCGCGCCGCCCAGCGCGTCGAGCCCGCGGGCGCCGAACAGGCCCTGCGGACGGAAGAACAGGACCAGAAGCAGCAGCGAGTAGGCGACCATGTTGCGGTAGAGCGAGCCGAGATAGCTGCTGGTCAGGCTCTCGAAGATGCCCAGCAGCAGCCCGCCGGCAATGGCGCCCGGGATGCTGCTGATGCCGCCCAACAGGGCAGCGGTGAAGCCCTTCAGCCCGAACGGGATGCCCATGGTCGGCCAGATGCTCTGGTAATAGAGGCCGATCAGCACGCCGCCGATTCCGCCCAAGAGACCGGCGAGGCCGAAGGTCAGCGTGCGCATGGCGGCGACGTTGACCCCCATCTGCTGTGCCGCCTCCGGGTCCATGGCGGTCGCCCTGAGGGCCCGGCCGGTCCAGGTGTACTTCAGGAACAACGTCAGCGAGACGATGCAGATGATTCCGGTCGCCAGGATGAGGAGGTCGACCGCAGAGATGAAGGCGTTGCCGACGGTCCAGGCCTGATCGGCCAGCGGGCTGGGGAATCCCTGCGTGTTTGGGGACCATATCAGTTCAGCAGAGGAATCGATGATCACGGCTAAGGCCAGCGTCGCCAGCAGCGGGGCGATCCGGGGCCCACGCTGGATCGGCCTGAGGCAGGCCCAATCCAGCGCCACGCCGATGCCTGTGGTCAACAGGATGCCCAACAGGGCAGCCGGCAACAGCGGTAAGCCCAGATAGCTGACGCCGGTGAAGGTGAGATATCCGCCCAGCATGAACAGCGAGCCCTGGGCGAAGTTGATCAGGTTGGCGACGCCGAACACCAGCGCGAAGCCGATCGCCAGCAGGGCATAGACATTGCCGATGGCAAGGCCGTTGATGATCTGACTGAAGAAATCGACCATGGGCTGGATGCGGCCGACCGGCAGGCGGTCAGGGCGGCGGCCGTGGCCGCCCTGACCGTGGCTCTTTGTCCTCTCGCCGGGGCTATTCGGCGTGTGTGTAGGGCACGAAGGCGCCGCCTTCGATGGTCAGCCAGGTGATCTCTTTCACCACATCGCCCTGTTCGTTGAATGCAGCGACACCGCTGACGCCGTCATAGGGCGGCATGGCGAAGATGGCGTCCTTGATCGCCTCGCGCGTCAGCTCGCCGCCGCTGTCGACGACATGCTGCATGGCGCCAGCCAGGATGCCGACCGCGTCATAGGCGATGGCGGCGAAGCTGTCCGGCGTCTCGTCCCAGCGCTCTTCATACTGGGCGACGAATGCCTGGACGTGCTCGGCCGGATTGCCGGGGAAGAACGTGGCCGGGACGATGTAGCCTTCCACTGCATCCTCGCCCAACACGATGAACTGCGGGTTGAACATCGACGTCGTGGTGACCACCGGGATATCGAGCCCCGCGCTCTGCAGCTGCTGGGCCAGTACGGCCGCCTCGGTATAGAACATTGCGACATGCAGGACGTCCGGTTCCAGCGACGCCAACTCCGTGATTAGCGGGCGGAAGTCGCGCTCCGTCTCCAGGAACGCCTCATTCAACACGATCTCCGCACCATGCTCTTCGGCCTGTTCGATGAAGTTGCCGCTGGCGCTGAGCCCCCAGTCGTCCTGGCGATAGACCACGGCGATCGTTTCCGCACCCAGCGTTTCGACCACGTAGTCGGCCAACAGTGGCGCCTCCACCTCCTGCGTGGTGGTGTTGCGGAACATGTACTCGCCGATGCCGGTATAGTCCGGGTGCGAGCAGGACGGGCAGAGCTGCACCAGGCCGGCGCGCTGATAGATCGGGGCCGCCGCCATGGACGGTGTGCTGGCGAAGCTGCCGATCACGGCCAGGATATCGTCGTTGTCTACATAGCGCTGGGCAACCGCGCTCGACTCTCGGGAATCCGACCGGTCGTCGCTCTCGATGATCTCGATCATGCGGCCGGCGACGCCACCCGCCGCATTGAGGTCGTCGACATGCAGCGTGATGGCCTCGTGGAAGTTGTTGCCGTATTCCGCGTAATCCCCGGACAGCGGGGCGTGGAAGCCGATGGTGATCGGGGCATCCTGGGCCATGGCAGGAATGCCGGCCAGCCCGACCGCAATGGCACCGCTCAGCGCGGTCGCGAACAAGAAGGGAGGTGCAGCCTTCATGGCTCGTCGTCTCCTATTCTAGGTCTGGTATGAGAGGCGCGTGCGCTCGGGACCGGCCTGCCGGCCCGCCCTTATGACCTGCGATCGTATGGCGATTGTGCGGTGCAGTGCAACGGCGTCGGCGTGCGGTGGGTAACATCCCGTCCCTGCCGCCCGACTCCAGGGCCCACGAGTGGCCCAAGCTGCGTCGAACGGCCGCAGCAGCGGCGGGAAACGCCCGTCTACCGGGCGTGGAGGGGGATCATTGCCTGTCGGCGGCTTCGACCTGGCCCACCCCGGACAACTCGCCGACCACCGCACTCAACTGATGGATGTCGAACGGCTTTGCAAGCGTCGCGTCGGCACCGAGCTTGTCCGCGGCGCCGAGAAACGACATGCGGCCAACCGAACCGCCCCCGGAGACAACGACGACCTTTGCCTCGGGGTTCATCGATTTGATCTCCAGCAAGGTCTCGATGCCGTCCTTGTCCGGCATGTGGATGTCCGTCACGACCACATCGACATGCTCGCGTCTCGCGATCTCAACCCCTTCGAGGCCAGACGGCGCCGTGCGGACGCTGAAGCCGTCTTCGGTAAGTGCGTAATCCCATAGCGTGCGGATGTGCGGATCGTCGTCGATGATCAGAACGACTGCCATAGCTCTGCCTTCATCACAACTCAGCCGATCGGGCGACACCGGCCGATTGCCAAAAGACCGTCAAACGGACGAGATGCCAGGGACGCGGCGAGACGGAGACATCGGTCAAGGGCCGCTGTGAAACTAGGTCACGCCAGTGCGTGTTCAAGCGGTGCGCTGCGGTTCGGTGCGTCGTGGCAGAGTCCGCTGGCCAGAGTTGCGAAATCCTCTGCGGGCAGGGGTTTGCTGAAGAAGTAGCCTTGCGCCTTTTCGCATCCGATTGACTGGAGGAAGGCCGCCGTTCGGTCCGTTTCCACGCCCTCGGCGCACACGGGCAGGCCAAGTTCGCGGGCGAGGGCCACAAGCGCCTTAACCACGGTGCGGGCATCGGCGTCGTTGTCGAGATCCACGATCAGCGATCGGTCGAGCTTCAGTTCCGACAGCGGCATCCGGTAGATCTCGACCAGCGAGGAATATCCGGCCCCGAAATCGTCCAAGGAAACGGCGATATCCTTCAGGCGCAGACGGGTCAGGATGTCGGTCGCCTTGCCGATGTCGGACATGGCCGCCTGTTCCGTGATCTCCGTGACCAGAAGCGACGGATCGAGCCCGGCGTCGGTGAGCAACGCGATCATCCTGTCCGGCAGCGAGAGATCGGTCAGCTGCCGCGGTGAAAGGTTGACAGACACGGGGAGCTCGAACCCTTGGTTACGCCAGGCCGCGAGCTGCGCCACCGCATCGCGCAGAACGACTTCGGTCATCGGCCCGATCAGGCCTGAGTCTTCCGCAAGCGGGATGAATTCGCCAGGCGGCACCAGGCCGCGAACGGGGTGCATCCAGCGCACCAGCGCCTCGCTGCCGACGATCGGATAGATGTCTGCACGGCGGAGATCGATCTTCGGCTGAAAGTGCAGGACCAACTCGTTCCTGTCGATCGCGCGTTCGAAGTCTTCCACCGAAATGGCAGGCGGTCCGGTCAGCACTTCGGACAGTGCCGTCTCGAGGTCCGGCACGGTGATCGGCTTCTGCAGCACGCCCTGCATCACCAGGCCAAGCATGCGGCCCAACCGCTGCGCCGTTGCCAGAACCCGTGCGTCCTTGCCGCTGGCCAACAGTATCGGTGTCGTGCATTTGCGCCCCGCCAGGTCGCGAAGCAGTTCGACACCATCCGCGCCGGGCAAGGTCAGGTCGAGCAGGATCACGGTGGGGTCCAGCGCGTCGTAGGCTGCAAGGAACTCGCCCTGGTCGCCGGCTTCGGCGACTGTGAAGCCCAGGTCTTCGGCGATATCGCGGAACAAAGCCCGGACGTCAGGCTCGTCATCCACAATCAACAGCCTGTCGCGGCCCACTTTTCCGTTGTCCCCGTTCATCGGATCATCCTCATGCCGATGCGTACCGGCTGGCGGCTTCCAGATTGGCGGCACCGATCTTCCGTTCGTCCAAAGCGCGGCGGATCTTCAACGCAAGGTCCGAACGGCGATACGGTTTCGTCACCAGGTTGTCCATCGTTCTGACTTCGCTGCCGTGCAGAACGGCCGCCTCGGCAAAGCCCGTCGTAAAGACGACGGCAAGGTCGGGGCGCGCGGCAAGGGCTGCACGGGCCAGCATTGTTCCGTCCATACCGCCAGGCATGACGATATCCGTGAACAACAGATCGATCCCTTTACCGGATTGGAGCGTATCCAACCCCATCTGTGCGTTCGGCGCCTGATACACGTGGTACCCAAGGTCCTCCAGCAGGGCTACCGCGACGTCGCGTACGTCGTCCTGATCCTCCACAACCAGAATGGTCTCTGACCCACCGACGCATTCTGCGCCTGCGCCCACGGATGCCGGATCCCCCAACCGGGCGCGAGAGGCCTCGGTCGGGAGGTAGAGGCGCACCGTCGTGCCGCGGCCGACTTCGCTATAGATCCGCACATGGCCGCCCGATTGCTTCATGAAGCCGTAAACCATGCTGAGGCCGAGGCCGCTGCCGGCGCCCACCTCCTTAGTGGTGAAGAACGGCTCGAAGACCCTGTCGATCTGATCGGCCTTGATGCCGACCCCGGTATCGGTCACGGCCAACACGACATAGCTGCCCGGCTTCACGTCGCGTTCGCGCGCCGCGTATCCATGGTCCAGCAGAACCATCTCGCTCTCGATCGTCAGGGTGCCGCCATCGGGCATGGCGTCCCGGGCGTTGACGGCGAGGTTCAGTATCGCGGACTCGAGCTGGCTGGGATCGGTGCGGACGCGCGGTATGTCTGACCCTAGATGGCAGTCCAGCTGGATGGCTTCGCCTAGGGTCCGCTTCAGCAAGTCACTCAGGGACTCGATCAACGGATTGGGCTCAAACACCTCGGTCTCGAGGATCTGCCTGCGCGAGAACGCCAGCAGCCTGCGGGTCAATTCCGCGCCTCGCTCCACGGCGCCAGTGGCTGCCTTCAGGCGCTGTGTCGCTTTATCGTCGCTGCGAACCGATCGTTCGACCAGCTGAAGGTTGCCAAGCACAACGCCCAGCAGATTATTGAAGTCATGCGCCAAGCCCCCGGTCAGCTGGCCGACGGACTCCATTTTCTGCGCTTGCACGAGTTGGCGCTCGATCGATTTGCGGCCGGTGACATCGTGTATGGATGCGACAGCGCCAAGCTTGCGGCCCTCACAGTCATACATGGGGGTTGCGCGAGCGACCAATGTCTGTCGGTCGCCCCCATGGGGAACCATCACGATATCCTGTTTGCCGACGATCTTGCCGGTGAGGGCCTGCAGCAGCGGCATTTCCGCGGCCGCCAGCGGTGTCTCGCCGTCCTCCTCAAAGAACGAGCAGCACTCCGACCATCGTTCGGGGGGGGTCGTGGCGCAATCCGACCCGAGGATATGCCGGCTCGCCTTGTTGAAATGCGACAGCCGGCCTTCGGCGTCGCAGGCGACGATGCCGTCTTGAATGTTGTCCAGCACGGCTTCGGTGAACGCCCGGCCTTGCTCAAGCGCAATCTGGGCCTGCTTGCGCTCGTCGATGATCTCGATCGAGATGATCAGCCCGCCGATCGCCCCTCTTCGGTCGCGCCACGGCCGGATCTGGCGCCACACCCAATGGAAGCCGCCATCTGGCCTTGGCAGCTTGTCCTCGGCGATCTCGAGGGTTTCGCCGGTCAGGCACCGCTGGTATTGCGCCTTCCAGTGCGGCGGAATGTGGGGGACGACGTCGAAATGGACCTCCCCGACGATGGGCCGGTCTGCGATATGCAGCACTTTCCGCCAGTGGTCGCTAGCCGCAAGATACCGCATCTCGCGGTCGAACATTGCGACGGAGACGGGGGCATAGGTGAAGAACAGGTCAAGCTGGTGTTCCGCGGTGGCCAGGTCTTCTTCGGCCTGGATGCGCGTCTCCATTTCGGCCAGCACTTCGCTCGTCGCGTAACGCATCTCGATCTGGTCGACCACGACGGCGGCCAGATCGGTCAACAGCGCCTGATCATGGGTCGAGAAATCACCCCGTGGCAGGGTGTCGACCAGGCACAGCGTGCCCAGTTTGTGCCCATCGGGGGTTATCAGCGGTGCCCCGGCATAAAAGCGGATCTTCAGGCCGTCGACGACGAAGGGATTGCTGGCGAAGCGCGGATCCTGCGTGGCGTTGGGCACCAGGAGAACGTCGTCACCCAGGATCGCATGGGCACAGAAGGCCAAGTCTCGAGGCGACTCCGTGGCGTCCAGCCCGCAGGTGGCCTTGAACCATTGGCGATCTTCGTCAATCAGAGACACCAGTGCGATCGGAACCCGGAATTGCCGCGCTGCAAGCCGCACGATCCGGTCGAAACACGCGTCCGGTTCGGTGTCGAGAATGGCGTACCGGCGCAAGGCGGCAAGTCGTTCCGCCTCGTTGGGCGGCAGCGAAGCGGGAACGGTCATTGGCCAGTCTAGCGTTGAAACCTGCGGCGAACGTTCAGCTTTGCGGAACAACCGGATTAAATCGGGGAGTGGTTTAGATACGGTTAAACCTATCTTTGTAAAGCTGAGTGCCTGCGGGTATCTGAGTTATATGCATCGGCAGCAGATGATAATGCCTTTTACGGGACTATATGAGTCATGCGCTCGTTTCTTAATGATCTGCTCTCGCGTGCTGCAACGAAATGATCTCCGGCTGTCTGGTGGTCTCAGACGGACGCAGACGAGAGACTCCGGGGTAGTTCCATGCCGGAAAGGGGCTTTTGCGCCTGCAGCATTGTGAGCGATGAGACGATGGCCAGTGGTTCGACTCTCTTTCGGGAGGGATCGTCGCCACAGCCGACCATCGGCTCGTCGCCCCGAGATGCGCGGTCCAGTAGATGATTGATCCACTCTTAACCTTCGCGTTTTACAATCGCTGTCACGATTGGATCGGTGGCGATGCCGATTTGCATGGGGTATGGGCGATGTCTGTTGAATGGCGCGACGAATTCTCGGTCGGCAACGACATGATAGATGGTGATCATCGGACCTTGATCGCCATCATCAATGAATACGAAACGGTACTGGAGACCAAGGATATCGGCAGGCTGAAGGATGTCTATCAGCGCCTGTTCGACTATGCCGAGATGCATTTCGACCGCGAAATCAACCTGCAGAAGGCCGTTCATTTCCCGGGTTACCTGACGCATCAAAGCAAGCACGACGATCTGTTGCGGCAGCTCACCGAGATTCACACAGCCTTCGTCGAGGGGACGGAGCGCAAGGGCATCATTCCGAAAACCACGCAGCTGCTGCGCGGCTGGCTGTTGCAGCACATCCTGACGGAGGACCTGAAGCTCAGGCCCTATGTTGCGGGCGAGCGGGGGGACACTCCATTGCAGGAAGCGTCCTGACGCCTGGATGGGGACAAGGCGCGGCCGGACGGCAACTGGCCGTCCGGCCGCAGTCTGACGTCAAGTAATCCTGGGCCGATCGGCCCGCACCGCTACCGGTCAGCAGCATTCCGTCTTCGGCGTTCCCGGGTGCACGACGGTCAGCCCGGCGGCCAGCGCGTCGTACTGGCGCGGCCTCTTGGCAGCATGACCGGCATCGGCACGCTGCTGCGCCGGCGTTTCCACCGCCCGATCCTCTGCCTCCCGCTGCATCAGGCCGTCGACCGCCGCCGGTATTGTGCCGCGGGTGAGGCCGATATCTGCCAGCATGTGGTCGCTCCAGCGCCGAAGCTCGCGGACCGCGATACGGCGCTTGCGCCGTTCGCCATAGGCGACCATTGCCCGCGATAGCCACCGAATTGCCGAAGCCGCGACTGAGGGCACCCCCGGATCGCGGTGCCGATGCGCCCACGCGCTCGTCGACTGAGTTGTCATTGTTCCACCCTCCGTCATGTTCGTGCTGGTATATTGACGATCCGCAATTGATCAATCCAACGAATAGAATTAATGTTATCCATCAGCCTCGTTGATCGGAGAGGGGCATGGACAAGGTCATAGAGCCGGAACTGCTGCGCAGCTTCCTGGCGATCACTGAGACCGGCAGCTTCAGCGAAGCAGCGCAACGCGTGCTGCGGACGCAGTCGGCCGTCAGCATGCAAATCAAGCGGCTGGAAGAGCTGCTGGGCCGGCCGGTGTTCGAACGCACCGGACGGTCGGTAAAGTTGACGGCCGATGGGGAAATCCTGGTCGGCCATGCGCGGCGCATTCTGCGTGTGCACCAGGAAGCCCTCGCTGCCTTTGCGGAGTCCGACCTTTCCGGCGGCGTCGTATTGGGCACGCCCGATCAGTACGCCGTAACGTTCGTGCCGCCGATCCTGGCGCGGTTCGCCGAGACCCATCCGCGTATCCATGTGGAGGTGCGGTGCGAAGGCAGCGACGTGCTGCTGCAGCAGTTGAATGCCAATGCGCTCGACCTCAGCCTGCTAACCTACGGGCACGGCCTGCATGAAGGCACACCGTTATGGGAAGAGCCGCTGGTGTGGGTGACGTCGGCCCACCATTGCGCGCATGAGGAAACGCCGCTGCCGCTGGCTGTCTTCCAAGGGGGCTGCTGGTACCGCGAAGCGATCATCGACACGCTGGGGCAGCTCGGCAGGCCCTACCGCATCGCCTACAGCAGCCAGAGCCTGCAGGGCATCGAAGCGGCGCTCAGATCCGGGCTGGCGGTCAGCCTGCTGCCTGCGTCCAATGTTGGGCATGGCCTGCGCGTCCTTGGTCCCGATGGCGACTATCCGCCGATGCCGTCGAACCAGATCTCGCTGAAGCGGGCACCCGGCAGCCGTTCGGCCGTTGTTGACGCGCTGGAGCGGCACATTCTCGACACTTGCTGTCAGAGCGGACTGCCCTTCGCCGATCCTCAGGCCATCCCCGCCTCGCAACCGCGAGCGGCGTGACCACGCTGGCCCCGGATGGCTGACCTGAATGGGCAATGACGCGGGCCCCGCCGGAGAAGAGATCCGGGTGTCCGGCGTCGTCCAGGGCGTGGGGTTCCGCCCGGCCGTATGGCGCTTGGCGAGAGCCTGCGGCCTGGTGGGCGATGTGTCCAACGACGGCGGCGGAGTGCTGATCCGTCTCTGGGGCAACGCGCGCGAACGCCAGACATTCGTCGACCGTCTGCAAGCGGACCCGCCGCCGCTGGCCCGCATTGAAGCGATCGAGCGGCAGCCGTCGCCCGGGCCCGCGCCGGCAAACGGCTTCACCATTGTCGCCAGCCGGTCGACGGCGATTGCCACGGACATGGCGGCCGACGCCGCGACGTGCCCCGACTGCGTGGCCGAGACGCTGGATCCGACCGCACGGCGCTACCGGTACCCGTTCACCAACTGCACCAATTGCGGTCCGCGCCTGAGCATCATCCGCAAGCTGCCTTACGACCGCGCCGGCACAAGCATGGCGCCTTTCGCCATGTGCCCGGACTGCGCGGCCGAATATGGGGACCCATCGGACCGCCGCTTCCATGCCCAGCCAATTGCCTGCCCCGTGTGCGGGCCGGCCATCTCACTCACTGCGCTCGGTGCCCGATCGGAAGTTCCGCCCGGTGATCCCATCGACGCGGCTGCAGAGCTGATCGACGCAGGCGCGATCGTCGCCATCAAGGGCATCGGCGGCTATCACCTGGCGTGCGACTCCACCGATGCCGGGGTGGTGGACTGTCTTCGCCAGCGCAAGCGCCGCTTCGGCAAGCCCTTCGCCCTGATGGCGCGGGATCTGGCTGTCATTCGCCGCTATTGCTCCGTGGATGAAAGCGCCGCTGCCGTGCTTTCCGGTTCCGCAGCCCCGGTCGTCGTTCTGGACGCCACCGGCCCAGACCGTCTGCCCGACGCGATCTCTCCCGGCCTCGGAACGCTGGGGTTCATGCTGCCGTACACCCCGCTGCACCACTTGCTGATGCGGCCGTTCGACCGGCCGTTGGTCATGACCAGCGGCAACGCCTCGCACCGGCCGCAATGCATCGACGATGCTGCCGCCGCGGCGGAACTGGCCGAGATCGCCGACTGGGTGCTGAGCCACAACCGCGCGATCATCAACCGCGTCGACGATTCCGTGATGCGCTTCATGGCCGGATCGGCTCGCATGCTGCGGCGCGGCCGCGGCCATGCCCCCATGCCGGTCCCCCTGCCGCCTGGTTTTGCCGGCGCCCCGGACGTTCTGGCGCTGGGGGGGGAGCTGAAGAACACCTTCTGCCTGGTCAAGGCCAGCAAAGCCGTGCTGTCCCAGCATCAAGGCGATCTTGAGGATGCGGATACCGAAGAGGATTACCGGCGCAACCTGGCCCTGTTCGAAACGGTGCTGGAGCAGGCGCCCAAGGTGATCGCCGTCGACCCGCATCCCGACTATCTGTCCACCAAAGACGGACGGCGGCGGGCAGAGGAAACCGGGGCGGCGATCGTCGAGGTTCAGCACCATCATGCCCATATCGCCAGCTGCCTGGCGGAAAACGCCGTACCGTTCGATGCACCCCCGGTGCTTGGCGTGGCTCTGGACGGGCTCGGCTATGGCGACGACGGCACGATCTGGGGCGGCGAGTTTCTGCTGGCCGACTATCGCGGCTATCGGCGGCTGGCCAGGTTCCGGCCGGTGGCCATGATCGGCGGCGCCCAGGCCATCCGCGAGCCCTGGCGCAGCACCTATGCCCATATTGCAACCGC
Organism: Anaerolineae bacterium; assembly: GCA_028285185.1. Lineage (GTDB taxonomy): Bacteria > Pseudomonadota > Alphaproteobacteria > DSM-16000 > Inquilinaceae > JACKIG01. The sequence goes on from JANQQD010000375.1 coordinate 26,534, forward strand.
CGTCGGCTGGGATCGCTTTGCCGAGACCTGGGGCAATCTGGAGCTCTGCCGCTTCCTCAGGGCCAAGCCCCTGGCGACCCTGCAGGCGATGCAGCGCAAGGGCATCAACAGTCCAGACGCCAGTTCCTGCGGGCGCTTGTTCGACGCCGTCGCCGCGGCCATCGGCGTCTGTAGGGAAGAGGCGCTCTACGAAGGCCAAGCAGCCGCGGAACTTGAGGCTCTGGCGGACGCCGGGGCGACGGGCAAGGCGTACGGCTTTGCCATCGACGCTCCCGCGCCGCAATCGTTGCCGCAGGTCGACGCCGCACCGATGTGGCCTGCGCTGTTGAACGATCTTGGCGCCGGAATACCGCAGCCGATCCTGTCGGCCCGGTTCCATGCTGGATTGGGGCAGGCGGTCATTGACATGGCCGACAGTCTGCGCCGCGGACCAAACGGCGCACGGTTCGCGAAAGTGGCATTGTCCGGCGGCGTTTTTCAGAACAAAGTATTGCTCGAGCATGTTTCCGCCGGCTTGATGGCCCGCGGCTTTGACGTGCTGATGCATAGTGTGGTGCCCGCCAATGACGGCGGGCTGTCTTTGGGCCAGGCCACCGTGGCTGCGGCCCGCCACCTGCCGCAGAATGGGATCGGCGCCGATGTGCTTGGGCATACCCGGACGGATCGTTGAGATCGCAAGCCCTGAGATGATGCTGGGGGTGGTCGAAATCGCCGGCGTGCGCCGCCGCGTCAACCTGGCCTGCATCGTCGACGACGAGCATCCGGTTGAGGCCTGTGTGGGCGATTGGGTGCTGGTCCATGTCGGCTTCGCCATGGCCCGCATCGACGAGGCGGAGGCGGCGGAAACGCTGGCCCTGCTGGAGCAGCTCGGACAGCTGCAGGAAGAGCGCGAGGCGATGCGCGCCTTCGGCGACAGCTGAGGTGTCGCGGTGCACGAGCTCGGGATCGCACGCAGCATTGCCGGCATCGTCGTAGAGCGGTCCGGTGGCCGCCGCGTTGCCCGTGTCGGGCTTGAGGTGGGCAGCCTGGCAGCCATCGTGCCGGATGCGATCCAGTTCTGCTTCGAGGTCTGCGTGCGGGGGACCGTGGCAGAGGGTGCAGCGCTGGACGTGACCGAGGTGCCGGCGCGTGCAACCTGCCGCGACTGCGGACATGATTTCGCGGCGGACGGCTGGCTGGAGCCGTGTCCGCAGTGCGGATCGCTGGTGCACGATCGTCGGGGCGGTGACGAGGTGGTCGTGACGGAGATCGAACTGGCGGCGGTTGAGGAGATGGCGTGATGTGCGGCACCTGCGGTTGCTCAGACGGTTCGACGACGATCACCAGCTTCGCCGAGAGCCGGTCGAAGGATGGCGACACAAGCCACACGCACAGCCACCATCATCACCATCACGCACATGACCATGGGCACCATGACCACACCCATGATCATGTGCACGCCCACTCCCACGCCCACGCATCCGCAGCCGCGTCGGCAACGGCGGTTGATCGCGAGACGGTCCGCCTGCAGGAAGATGTGCTGGCGAAGAGCAGGGGGATTGCGGAGCGGAACCGCGGCTGGTTCATCGCCCGCAACATGCTGGCGCTGAACCTGGTCAGCTCGCCCGGCGCCGGCAAGACTACGCTCTTGGAGCGCACCGTTACCGATCTGGCCGACACGATGCCGATCAGCGTGATCGAAGGCGATCAGCACACGCTGAACGACGCCATGCGCATCCGGGCCACCGGGGCGCCGGTCGTCCAGATCAACACCGGTGCCGCATGCCATCTTGAGGCGGACATGGTTGCCCGCGCGCTGGCGGAGCTGGCGCCACCCCAGGACTCGGTGCTGATGATCGAGAATGTGGGCAACCTGGTCTGCCCGGCGCTGTTCGATCTCGGCGAGCATGCCAAGGTCGTGATCATTTCGGTGACTGAAGGCGACGACAAGCCGGCGAAGTACCCGCACATGGTCGCCGCATCCAGGCTGATGCTGATCAACAAGATCGATCTTCTGCCGCATGTGGACTTCGACGTTAACGCCTGCATCGAGCGAGCCCGGCAGGTCAATCCCGACATTGAGGTGCTGCAGGTGTCCGCCAGAACGGGCGAGGGCATGGGGGCCTGGCGCGACTGGATCGTCCGCGAGTACAAGGCCGCTGGCGAGTTCGCGCTGTTTTAGGAGGATCCATGACCGTTATCCGCTGGGGCATTCTCGGTTGCGGCGACGTGACCGAGGTGAAGAGCGGCCCAAGTTTCCAAAAGGCAGACAATTCCGCGCTGGTCGCCGTGATGCGGCGCGACGGCAATTTGGCCGAAGACTATGCCCGGCGTCATGGGGTGCCGCGCTGGTATGACGATGCCGACGCGCTGATCGCCGATGCAGAGGTCGATGCCGTCTACATCGCCACGCCGCCCGCTTCGCATCGGGACCTGGCGTTGAAATGCGCTGCAGCCGGCAAGCCCGCGCTTGTGGAAAAGCCGCTGGCGCTGTCGGGCCGCGAATGCCGCGAAATCATCGATGGGTTCCGAGAGGCCGGTGTGCCGCTGTTCACCGCCTTCTACCGCAGGGCGATGCCCCGGTTCCTGACGGTCAAGCAATTGATCGAGAGCGGCCGGATCGGGACGCCGCGCTTCGTCAACATCCACCAGTTCGCGCCGGCGCCGGAGCTGCCGTTTCCCGACGGGCAGGTGCCGTGGCGGTTCCGCCCCGATATCGGCGGCGGCGGCATCTTCGTCGACACCGGCGTCCACATGATCGACTGGCTGGACTTCGTGTTCGGCCCGATCGTCGACGTCCAGGGGCGTGCGGCCAACCAGGCCGGGCTCTACCCGGCCGAAGACATCGTCACGGCCAGCTTCGCGTTCGCTTCAGGCGTTCAGGGCACCGGCACCTGGTGCTTTTCCGCGCATCAGAACTACGAATGCACGCGCATCGCCGGGACTGAGGGCGAGATCTGGATGTCGTTCTTCCGGCCTGAGCCGATCACGCTGATTACCAGCGGGGGGCAAGAGGCGATCGAGGCCGGTTATCCGGAGCATGTGCACCAGCCCCTGATCCAGACCGTTGTGGATGAGCTGAACGGCACCGGACGCTGCCCCAGCACGGGCGAAACGGGCATGCGCGCGACGCTGGCGGTCGACGCGATTCTCGGCCCCTATCGCAGCGGGCTGGAGGCGGCGGTGTCGCGGCCCCGCGGGCGACGGGCGGTCTCCACGCGGGCATCGATGCCCCGTTCGCCGAACTGTCCGGCCACTAATGTAGCGAAGCTGCGTGAGTGATAGGGGCCGACAATCACCGTATCGCTGCCGGCGCGGCGCAGGTCGGCAGAGTTTCCGGCAAGCTGCAGAATGGCCTCCCACTGATCGGGCGTTTCGGCCCGCATCAGGACGTCAAACTGCTCGCGCCCCGTATGCCGGCCTTCCAGATAGCAGGTCAGCATCGGAACCACTTCGTCCAGAACCGCGCTCTCGCGGTCGGAAACCTGGCGGTCCGCCTTGGTGACCATCTCCATCAGATCGATCAGTTGGCGCACCTGATCCGCCGCCGGTTCCAAGGCCACGTAGTCGGCGGCAGCCCGGCGGATGGCATCCACGTCGCGGGTGGCGTCGCTGATCATCCGCGCCGGGATCTCCCCCAACTCCATGCCCAGCGACCGCGCGACCAACTGGAGGATGCGATGCTCACGCGGGTCCAGATCCTCGTCGACCACCGCGAGCCGCTCCAGGATCTCAAGGATTTCGGCCGAGCCGCGCTGGCGCCTCACGCCCACCAGCAGGGCCGGCAGTTCGGCCAGCTCCAGCTTCATGGCGGCCCAGATTCGCGCCAGGAAGTTCCGCTTGCGGCGGTCGGGCACCCACATCTTGCTGCCGATCAGGATGATGATCACCGCAAGGCACAGCCAGACGAAGGCGGCGAGCGCGGCGGCATAGCGGCCCTGCACGATGATCCAGCTGAGAATCATCGGGATCAGCGCCAGGGCCAGCAGAAACGCGGCCGTGATCGAGATGCTCTCGGCGGCTTCGGAGATATGCTTGCGGCTCCAGGCCTTGTTGACGACCAGATAAGCGGCGCCGATCGCCAGCCATGGGCTGGCGAGGATCAGGATGTCGATAATACCGGCGATGGCGTTCAAGGCTGGCTGCGGCCCACAATGCAAGGTGTACGGCCAATGTACGCAGTGTTGCTTCGGGCGTACAGCCGGGCGGCATACGATCGTGAAACCGTGACCCGGTCCGCGCACTGCGCGGCACGCGCTATGCTGGAGGCTGGCATGCGGGCGTGGCCCCTCGACGGTGGGCGGTGTCTGGCGTAACCATCTGGTGAAACAGCCCCTTGCGAGGGGCCGGTGCGGGATCATGGAGGCCCAGATGACGAAGGGCAATGGTGGGGCGGACAACGCCCGGCGGCTGCGCAGCCAGCTTTGGTTCGACAATCCCGGCAACCCGTCCATGACGGCGCTCTATCTTGAGCGTTACCTGAATTTCGGGCTGACACTGGAGGAGCTGGCGACGGGCCGGCCGATCATCGCCATTGCGCAGACCGGCAGCGATCTGGCGCCCTGCAACCGCCATCTGGTGGATCTGGCCGACCGCGTCCGGGACGGTGTACGGGATGCCGGCGGCATTCCGATCGAGTTCCCGTGCCATCCGATTCAGGAAACGGGCAAGCGCCCGACGCCCGGGCTGGACCGCAACCTGACCTATCTGAGCGCTGTGGAGGTGCTGTACGGCTATCCGTTCGACGGCGTCGTGCTGACCACAGGCTGTGACAAGACGACACCAGCGCTGCTGATGGCGGCCGGCACCGTCAACATACCGGCGATCGTGCTGTCTGGTGGGCCGATGTTGGATGGGCACCATCAGGGTCGCGATCTGATCGGCAGCGGCATGATCATCTGGGAGGGGCGCGAGCGCATGGCGGCCGGCGAGATCGACCATGCGCAGTTTATGGAACTGGCTGCGGCGGCGGCACCCTCGATCGGCCACTGCAACACCATGGGCACGGCGCTGTCCATGAACTGCCTGGCGGAAGCCTTGGGCATGTCGCTGCCGGGCTGCGGCTCCATCCCGGCGCCCTACCGGGAACGCGGGCAGATGGCCTATCGCACCGGCAAGCGCATCGTCGACATGGTGCATGAGGACCTGACGCCCTCACGCATCCTCACGCGTGCCGCGTTTGAGAATGCGGTCATCGCCTGCACGGCCATCGGCGGGTCGACCAACTGCCCGATCCATATCAATGCCATCGCCCGGCACATGGGCGTGGAACTCAGTCTGCAGGACTGGCAGACGATCGGCCTCGACCTGCCGCTGCTGGTGAACTGCCAGCCGGCCGGCAAGCATCTGGGCGAGGGCTTCCACAATGCCGGCGGTCTGCCGGCGGTGATGCGGGAACTCATGCAAGCTGGCGTGCTGCGCGGCGATGCCTTGACAGTGACAGGCCGAACCATGGGCGAAGAGAGCGCCGACGCGCCGTGCTGGGACCGCGAGGTCATCCGCCCGTTTGCGGATCCGCTGGTGCGCGAGGCCGGCTTTGCGGTTCTGTCGGGCAATCTGTTCGACGGGGCGATCATGAAAACGTCGGTGATCGGCGACGAATTCCGTCGGCGCTATCTGGAGAAGCCGGGCGACGAGAACGCGTTCGAGGGCCGCGCCATCGTCTTCGAAGGACCGGAAGACTATCACGACCGCATCAACGACCCGGCTCTGGAGATCGATGAGACCTGCATCCTGGTGATCCGCGGCTGCGGTCCGGTCGGCTATCCGGGCGCGGCCGAGGTCGTCAACATGCAGCCGCCCGACGCCTTGATCCGCCGGGGGATCGTCAGCCTGCCCTGCATCGGCGACGGGCGCCAGAGCGGCACGTCGGCGAGCCCGTCGATCCTGAACGCCTCGCCGGAGGCGGCGACTGGTGGCGGCCTCGCACTTCTGCGCACCGGAGACCGCGTGCGCATCGACCTGAACACCGGCCGGGCTGACGCGTTGGTGTCGGAAACGGAATGGGAAGCGCGCCGCAGCGCCTGGTCACCGCCCGATCTGGTCGACCAGACGCCATGGCAGGAGATGTTCCGCCGAATGGTGGGGCCACTGGCCTCAGGCGGCTGCCTGGAATTCGCTACAGCGTTCCAGGACGTGATCCGCGAGCGCGGCAACCCTCGGGATTCGCATTGAGGTGAGTTTCACAGGCTTGGCCGGCGGTGACGTCGCTCTGAACGTTACCGCCGGATCGGCTGACTCATTGCGGAAAGCGGGGCGGTAGGCCCCTCAGGACGGCTTAATCGCCGTTCTCGGCCATGTTCTGCAGGATGTTGCGCAGCCCGCGCTCCAGCACCTCGACATCGCTGGGGCTGAGGCCCTGCACCGCCAGGTGGTTCACTTCCGCTTCGTACGGCATCAGCTTGTCGCGCAGCGACCGGCCCTTTTCGGTCAGGAAGATGTTCATCTTCCGACGGTCCCGCGGGTTGCGCACGCGCTCGACGAGCCCACGCTTTTCCATGCTGTTCAGGGCGGTCACCGTGGTCGGCTCCATCATGCCGACACGATGGCTCAGCTCACGCTGGGTCAGTCCATCTTCTTCCCACAGCGCGCGCAGGAAGTACCACTGACCGATCGAGACGTTGAACGTCGAGATCCGTGTGGCTAGCGCCCGCGACATGGCACGCTGTGCGTCACGAAGGAGATGGGCTGTACCGTAATCCGCCGTGACCAGGGTTGGCCTGGTGACGGGCCCCACGTCGATGTCGTGGGCTTCCTGACCCCTCGTCAACATCGTCCTTCTCTCTCAATTGGTCGGCGCCGGGAATTGGCCCGACCCCGAGGTTCTTTCCCGGACGCCCTATGCGCCCGAGGGATACTGACGCATCGCTTCAGTATCATATGGTATGCTCTCGACATGCCACTATGTAAGCAAACTTTCGATTTCTGCAATGAAAAACTGGCGAACGTAGTCCGAATGTGGCATCGATTAACCACAAATTTGACGCGGCCATGGGTCAGGTGGCCGCTGAATACACAAAGACCGCAGTCACCTGCAGTTTTCTTTGGAATGATTATTGGTCTAGTTCCTAAACACTGGCAATCGCTTACAATTCGAACGCTGCATCCGTGCGATGGACCGGATCCATCGAGATGGTATGGTCGCCATCTGCTGGAAACATATCGGGGTAATCATGAGCATGCTCACCGTCGCCGCCGTGCAGATGGCATGTGATCGGGAAATGGGCCGCAATATCGATCGCGCCGAACGCCTTATCCGAGAGGCCGCGTCGCTTGGCGCAAAGGTGGTAGTACCGCAAGAATTGTTCGCCACACCGTATTTCTGCCAGGATCAGGACCCAGGCTATTTCGCACTCGCGCACAGTGCCGCCGATCATCCCCTGCTCGCGCGCATGGGTGCGTTGGCGGCCAGCCTCGGCATCGTGCTGCCGATCAGCTTCTTCGAGCGTGCGAACAACGCGTACTTCAATAGTCTTGCGGTATTCGACGCCGACGGTACGAACCTTGGGGTGTATCGGAAGTCACACATTCCCGACGGGCCAGGATATCAGGAGAAATTTTACTTCAACCCAGGAGATACGGGCTTCCGGGTGTTTCACACGCGGTTCGGGCGTCTCGGCTGCGCCGTCTGCTGGGATCAGTGGTTCCCGGAATGCGCCCGTGTCATGGCGCTGAAGGGCGCGGAACTCCTGATTTATCCCACGGCCATCGGGTCCGAGCCGCAGGATGCGACCATCGACAGCAGAGATCACTGGACCCGTGTCATGCAGGGCCATGCCGGTGCAAACCTCACGCCGCTGATCGCGGCCAACCGGATCGGCTGCGAAATCGGCCATGCGTCGGAGCTGACCTTCTACGGGTCGTCCTTCATCGCCGGGGCGACGGGCGAAATCCTGGCCCTGGCGGCGCGCGATGAAGAAGCGGTGATCGTCGCCGATCTCGATCTCGACGCCATCGCGCGGCAGCGGGCGGCGTGGGGTGTGTTCCGCGACCGCCGGCCTGACCTTTACGGCGGCTTGTTGAGTCTGGACGGGGACCGGCGGCCGGATTCACGGTGACGGCAGGGCGCGCCTGGGATGGCGCGAAGACCTTGACGGGCGGTGCCAGCTGATGCTCGACATCATTCTCGCTGCCTGCCGAGACCGCTTCAGCTTGGTCGAAGGCAACGGTCGAAGAAGAAGCTCAAGGCGAGGGTCCATGGTCTCAGCATTCGCACACTGGCGTGCTGCCGCAATGCTATGCGGCGGTCTGGCACTGTCGGCCTGCGCCGACGTGAATACCGATCGGATGCTGGAGAGGATGGCCGTCAGCATGTGCCGCAGTGCTTCGAACTGCGATATCTATCAGCCGGGCGGCCGCTACGACCCGCCGGCTGTCTATGACCAGGGGCGGCCGCCCGGCGAGACGCTGATCTACGATCGGCCGCCTGAGGAGGAGGCTGTTCCCTACTGAAGGTGCATGGGCCCGGTCACATGATCTCCAGACGTTTCCAGATCGGCAGACGTAAGGTCAGGAACTCGTTCATCTTCTCGATCACGTGGGTGCGCCGTTTCTCATCGTCCTTGATGGGCTCGCCGTCTTCCATGAAATCCTCGCCGCGCGCCAGCACCGGCTCGATCACGAAACTGGCCAGCGGCTCCGGCTCCGCGGCCACGCCGGTCGTCAGAGCCAGATAGAGCAGCCGTTCAACGATGTCGGTGGACAGGCCGGCCCCGAGTTGCGGCGCGGCGAGCGCTTCGCGCACGCGCGTATCGTGGTACCAGCTGCGCTCGGCTATCGCACGGTTCAGACGCTGTACGGCGGTATTGTCCGCCAGTTGATGCTTCGGCGGCGTGATCACGACCTGGCCCGATCCCGCAAGCATGCCGACGGCCTCCGGCGCCTGAACATCGGTGTCGTCCCTGACGGCCGGGATCTGCAGCAACTCGCCGACCTCACGCGGACCATCGGCCAGCGCTTCGAACATCGGGACATAGGCGCGTTCGCCCAGCGTCGCGTCGCCCTTAGGCACCTTCACGGTCCGGCTCACCTTGTCGCCGGGAACCACCAGGCACAGCCGGACCCGGCGCAGCAGCTCTTCCTGCCGCCCGCGGGACAGCTTCCGGGCGCCGCGCACGAAGATGTCGCGACGGAACTTCTTGATGTAGCAATAGTCCCGCACCGTCTCCCGCAGGATCGGATCCTCGATCTCGTCGAGGATAGCCGCCTGCTCCTCCGTCACGGTCAGGTCCTGGAAATTCTCCACCAGCCCCGCCGAGGCGACGAAGCGCACCTTTGCATCCGCCAGTTCCGCCGCGACATCGGCGAAGTACATCGGGTGCCAGTGCTCATTGATGTACTCATGGGCCAGATAGTTGAACATGTCGCGATCGGCATGGTTCTTGATCATCTTGAACGAGGGATTGTCCCTGATGATCGAGGCATCGGTCTGCGCCAGCCGATTGACCAAGTCGAACGCATGGCGGATGCGGAAGTCGCTGCGGCCGTGATGCAGACGGCTGAATTCCAGCAGCATGCGCTGCAGGGGGATGCCCAGGGTCCAGCCAGGCAGGCAGTTATAGCTGACATAGGCGACGCCGCCCGTCTTCAGATGGCTTCGGATGAAGCGGGCGATGGCGCGCCGGTTCTCCTCGCTGACCCAGCTGTAGACGCCGTGCAGGGCGATCACGTCGAACTGGGGCAGGTCCGCCGGCGGGTCCTCGGCCAGTTCTTGAAAGCTGTTCTCGATGAAATGGACGTTGGCGAGCCCACCGTCTTCGGCGAGTTGTCGACCGGCGACCACATGGCCGGGCAGAAAGTCGACGCCGTAGAATTCAGCCTGGGGGTTGGTGGCGGCGAGCACGCAAAGGGTGTGGCCCGCGCCGCATCCAAGCTCGCAATAGGTGTATTTCTCAGGCAGCGGCGCAGGTTCGAAGCCGTTCAGCAACGCGGCGGCATGCAACAGCGACGGCGACAATTCCGAATGATAGCCGCCGGTGTATTCGACATCGGCGACATAGCCGCCCGACCAGCTTTGCATAGCGACCTCGGGGGGTGAGTTCGTGACCGAAGGGAAGCCCTGCTTAACACAGGCGCGCGAAGCCGGCAAAACCGGCATTGTCCCGCCATCGCCGAATGTCTGACGAAAGCGCCGTTGGCCGATTGCCCGCATCGGCACCGGCTGCCAAACTGGCAGCCGCCGACGGTCGCGCGCCGGACGGCCAGTTGCCAAGGAGGGCGGAAAACCATGCAGCCGAGCATTTCCTTCGGCATCCTGGACATGGCGGAGTCGCGACGCCCCATGGTGGCGTCGGCAGAGCCACTTCGTATCCTCTTGATCGGCGATTTCAGCGGCGCCGAGAGCCGCGGTGACGAAGCCGGCACCAAGCGACCCATGGGGATTGACCGCGACGACTTTGAAGACCGCATGGCCCAGCTTTCCCCGAACCTGCGGCTCGACTTGGCCGGAGGTTCCCTTGAGCTTGCGTTCAGCGAATTGGACGATTTCCATCCCGATCGGCTGTTCGATCGGGCGCCGATCTTCGAGCGGCTCCGGGCCTTGCGCCGCCGGCTGCAGAATCCGTCGCAGTTCGCCGCAGCAGCCGCGGAGATCGCCGCCTGGGGGCAGGCCGCGGAGGCATCGCCCGCAGGCGAGCCGGACGTCAGTGCACCGGAAGGGTCGCCGCCCATCGACGCGTCGGACCTGCTGCAGTCCGCGCTCGACGCGACGCCGTCACCCGGCGCAGCCGGCCCTTCGGGCCGCGCGAACTCACTGGTTGACGCGCTGGTGCGGTCCGTGGTGGCGCCGCACGTGATCCCGCGGCCCGATCCGCGGCTGGACGAAATGCTTGCGACGGTCGATGCGGCGATCGCCGACGGCATGCGGGCGATCCTGCATCATCCCGCGTTCCAGCGGCTGGAAGCAGCTTGGCGCGCCCTCTATCTGCTGGTCAGGCGACTGGACACGGGATCGCAGCTCAAACTCTATATGCTGGATGTGGGGCGGCAGGCGCTGGCCACCGATCTGATGGAGGCGACCGACCTCCAGCGGACGGCGTTCTTCAAGACCGTGATCGAACCCAGTGTCGGCGTCGAAGGCGGTGACCGCTGGGGCCTGTTCGTCGGCCTGTTCGGGTTCGGGCAGGACGCCGCCGATGCAGCCTTGCTGGGCCGCATCGGGCGGCTGGCGACGCTGGCCGGTGCGCCGTTCGCCGCAACGGCAGAGCCCGCGATGTTCGGGGCCGGCGATCTTGGCGTGACGTCGGACCCGGACGACTGGGCGATGCCCGGCGAGCCGGCGGATCGGGAAGCCTGGACGGCACTGAGACTGCTGCCCGAGGCCGACTTTCTGGCGTTGCTGGCGCCACGGATCTTGCTGCGCCAGCCCTACGGTCGGAACAGCGACCCATGCGAGACGGTGGTGTTCGAGGAGATCGAAGGCGTGCCGGCGCACGAGCATTTCCTGTGGGGCGAGGCCGGGCTTGCGGCCGCTTACGCCGTCGGCACGGCCTATGCGGAAGTCGGCTGGGGCTTTCGCATTGAGGCACAGACAGAGATCGGCGGGCTTCCCTTCTTCGTCGCCGACACCGAAGACGGCGACCGCGAGCCGATCCCGTGCGCGGAGGTGCTGTTGACGGAACGGGCGGCCGCGCGGCTGCGGGTGAATGGGGTCACGCCGGTGGTATCGGTCCGGCATCAAGACACCGTGCGCATCGGCGGCCTGATGTCGATCGGCGAGGCCGGCAGGCCCCTGGCCGGCGGATGGGCGGCCCGTGATTGACCGTAGCGCCATGACAGCGCTTGCCCACGGTCGGTTTGCCGTCGTCACGAGCCTTGCCCTTGTCTGCGCGGCCTGCGGTGGCGACGACGAGGGGACGGTCGAGGTCCTCAATGCCAGCGGCCTGGGCATCACGCTGGAGCTGACCGACGGCGCAGGCGTGGACTTGGCGGAGAAAGAGGCGGAGGACCACTGCCGGCGCTATGCCCGCCGACCGCATCTGGGCTACACGGCCTTCGAAGGCGACGACCGCGTGGTGGCCTTCTACGAGTGCCGGTAGGGGAGCGGCCTGCCAAATTCCCGACTCTTCGTCGTCCTCGCGAAGGCGAGGACCTCCCTGTCCTTGGGCACTGACATCGGCATGAGATATCCGCCTTCGCGGATATGACGAGCAAAAACGGCGAAGCAGCGTGCCGTACTTCCCCGTCCCACCCGTCACTCCGTCGGATGGTCGACCATCACCGTCTCTTCCGGCGGAAGGGGGACGTCGTGCTCGGTCAGCATGGTGCGCTGGCGCTCCGTCAGCATAGCCTCGTCGAAATCGCTGATCAGCTCGTTGAACAGGCGATACCAGTTGATCTCCGCCTTCAGATGGATGAAGACCGAGCCGAGGCCCAGCGCCGCGCGGTCCATGAACACAAACTCCCGCGGCACCTCGATGGTGCCGAGGCGCTTCAGCTCGCCATGGACCATGGCGGCCTTTTCCCGGCCGTAGACGCCGTTGTTGGTCTCGCCCATGGTCCGGGCGCGGTCATCCATCACCGGGGCGTAGAGGAAGCTCGCCCAGACGTTCAGCACGTCGACCAGCTCGTTGCTCAGATTGCCGAAGCCCCAGGTCCTGTAGGCAGCCGCTGCGCGGTCGCGGTCGTCGGTCTGCAGGGCGCGGTATAGCTCGATCACACCGCCGACGAAGCGTGGCGGGAACACCCGGACGCAGCCGAAGTCCAGCAGGTTGATGGAGGTGTCCGGCCGGACCGAATAGTTGCCGAGATGCGGGTCGCCGTGGATTACGCCGTAGTAATAGAGCGGCACATACCACGCCCGGAACATGTTCATGGCCAACACGTTGCGGCGTTCCAGGTCGCCGTTGACGGTCGACAGGATCGGCTCGCCTTCCAGCCAGTTGGTGGTCAGCAGCCGGCGCGTCGAGAGCTCGGGCACGATCTCCGGCACATGCACGCCCGCTTCGTCCGCCAGCATGGCGCGGTAGAGGTTGCAGTGCCGGCCTTCCAACTCATAGTCCAGCTCTTCGCGCAGACGGGCTGAGATCTCAGCATGGATCTGGCGGGTGGAGATCGCCTTGTCGTAGCGCTCGAAGATCGAGAGGATCAGCTTGAGTTGCTTTAGATCGGCTTCGACCGCCGATTGCATGTCCGGATACTGCAGCTTGCAGGCCAGAAGGCGCCCGTCGTGGTGCACCGCCTTGTGCACCTGGCCCAGTGAGGCCGCCGCGGCAGCCTCATGCTCGAAGCTCTTGAACTTCGGCTGCCAGCCGGCCCCCAACTCCGATGCCATGCGTCGTTTGACGAAGGCCCAGCCCATGGGCGGTGCGTTCGCCTGAAGCTGTTGCAGTTCGCCCACATATTCCTGTGGCAGCGCCTCGGGAATGGTGGCCAGCATCTGCGCCACCTTCACCAGAGGCCCGCGCAGGCCGCCCAGCGCCTCTTTCAGGTCGGCGGCGTGCTTGGTGCGCTCCACCTTCAGGCCGAGATAGCGCTCGCCCGCCAGCCGGGCGGCAAGGCCGCCCATCTGCGTGGAGACACGGGCGTACCGCATCATGCGGCCGCCGAAGCTGTTTTCCTCCGAGCCCATGGTTCCCCGTGTCAGATGTTCCGGTTCCGCCAGACCGTCATGTGTCCATGGCCGCCAGTTCGTCAATCAATCCGCGAATGACGTCCAGGCCTTCCTGCCAGAACCCGGGATCCGTCGCGTCCAGACCGAACGGCGCCAACAGCTCACGGTGGCGCCGGGTGCCGCCTGCCCGCAAGAGGTCGAGGTACCGTTCCGCGAACCCGTCCTCCGCCCGCTGATAGACCGCATAGAGCGAGTTCACCAGGCAATCGCCGAAGGCATAGGCGTAGACATAGAAAGGCGAGTGGACGAAGTGGGGGATATAGGCCCACCAGGCGGCGTAGTCGTCATCGAAGCGGATGGCTGGGCCCAGGCTCTCACGCTGGACGTCTAGCCAGATGCCGCCGATCTCCTCGGCCGAAAGCTCACCCTGGCGGCGCCGGCTGTGGACGCGCCGCTCGAACTCGTAGAAGGCGATCTGGCGCACCACGGTGTTGATCATGTCCTCCACCTTGGAGGCCAGCATGATCTTGCGGCGGCGTGGGTTCGTTTCGCTGTCGATCAGCGACCGGAAGGTCAGCATCTCGCCGAAGACGCTGGCGGTTTCGGCCAGGGTCAGTGGCGTATCGGCCAGCAGGTGGCCCTGCGCGCCGGCCAGCACCTGGTGCACGCCATGCCCCAGCTCATGAGCCAACGTCATCACGTCACGCGTCTTGCCGTGATAGTTCAGCAATATGTACGGATGCGCGCTCGGCACCGTGGGATGCGAAAAGGCACCGGGCGCCTTGCCGGCGCGCGGCGGCACGTCGATCCAACCCTCGGTGAAGAACTGCTCGCCGATCGCCCCCAGTTCGGGCGTGAACCGCCGATAGGCGTCCAGCACGATCCGCTCGGCGTCCGGCCAGGGGATGGTGCTGTCGTCGTCGTCGGGCAGGGGGGCGTTGCGGTCCCAATAGTCGATCTGGTCGGCACCAAACCACCGCGCCTTCATGGCGTAGTAGCGATGCGACAGCTCCGGATACGCCGCGCGCACTGCCGTCAGAAGCGCATCGACGACACTGTCCTCTACATAGTTGGAAAGGTTCCGTGACGACCAGGGCTCGCGGAACCGCCGCCACGTATCCTCGATGTGCTTGTCCTTGGCCAACGTGTTGGTGATGTGCGTGAACAAGCGGATGTTGGCGCCCAGCACCGAGCCGATCGCTTGGGCCGCCTCTTTGCGTCGTTCGGCGGACGCATCGGTAAGGCAGTTCAGCGCATCGGACGACGTCATCTCCTGACCGCCGATCGGGAATCGGAGATCTGCGATGGTCTCGTCGAACAGGCGTACCCAGGAATTGCGACCGGCGACGGCCTTCTCATGCAAGAGGCGCTCAAGCTCGTCACTCAGCTGATGATCGCGGAAGACGCGGACATCGCGCAGCCATGGCTCATACCGCTTCAGCGCCGGCACCTGCATCAGCCGGTCCAGATCGGCCTGCTCGATGCGGTTCAGCTCAAGCGTAAAGAACAGGAGGCTGCTGGAAATCCCGGTCACCCGCTCCTGCATTGCCTGCAGAAAGCGCCCGTTGGCACCGTCGGACATGTCCTCGGCATAGACCAGATAGGCATAGCTCATCACCCGGCTCAGCGTCTCGTCGATCGTTTCGTAGTCCACGATCGCGGCCGCCAGGCCCTCGCCATCCAGGTCGCCCAGTTTGCCGGCATAGCGCGCATGGAAGCCCAGGGCGGCCTGTTCCGCTCCACGCAGGTCCGCCGACAACGCCGCCGACTCGCGGCTTTCATAGAGATGGGTCAGGTTCCATTCCGGCAGAGAGGGGGAAGGCGGGGGTGCCGCTTCCTGGGAAAGGGCCGGCTCTGTCATTCAGCAACTCCGTTGACGATGCTCTCAATATGGCGCACGCGCCCCAGGGCGCCAATGGCTGGGGGCAACATAGTCGGGCGATTGCGGTGGCAGACGTGTTTCGTGGTGGCGATGCGCGTGGGTAATTTTCCATAACATCCAGGCGACGGCGCCTGACATCGTTGCTTTTTCTCAAGGCGCCCAAAGGACGCAATTGCCAATGGGTCAGCTTTCATTACCTAATAATTGACGGCACACGGTGACGGACAGGGGAGGTTCGCCATGACGCTGCCGGCAGTGGCGCTGGACGACAAATACGCCAAGACCTCGGGCCAGATCTATCTGACCGGACTGCAGGCCCTGGTGCGGCTGGCCATGATGCAACGCCGGCGCGACCTTGCCGCCGGCCTCAATACCGCCGGGTTCATCTCCGGCTATCGGGGATCGCCCCTCGGCAGCCTCGACCAGGCCGCCTGGCGGGCCAAGCGATTCCTTGACGATCATCACGTCGTTTTCCAGCCGGGCATCAACGAAGACCTGGCAGCCACGGCCGTCTGGGGCACGCAGCAGGTCAATCTCTGGCCCGGCGCCAAGTACGACGGCGTCTTTTCCATGTGGTACGGCAAAGGGCCCGGCGTGGACCGCAGCGGCGATGTCTTCCGCCACGCCAATTCCGCCGGCACCGCGCCGCATGGCGGCGTGCTGGTGCTGGCCGGTGACGACCATGCGTCGAAGAGCTCCACCGTCGCGCATCAGTCGGAATACGGTTTCGTGTCGGCCATGATGCCGATCCTGAACCCGGCGAATGTGCAGGAAGTCCTGGATCTTGGTCTCTACGGCTGGGCCATGAGCCGCTATTCCGGCTGCTGGATCGGGTTCAAGATTCTGGCGGAAAACGCCGATAGTTCCGCTTCCGTATCGATTGATTCGGCTCGCAGCCAGATCCGCCTGCCCACAGATTTCGAGATGCCGCCCGGCGGCCTGAACATCCGCCTGGCCGGACACGCGCCGCTGGCGGAAGAACAGCGCCTGATGCGGCACAAGCTCTATGCGGCCATCGCCTTCGCCCGCGCCAACGGCCTGGATCGGATCATCTTCCGCAGCCCCAAGCACACTTTCGGCATCGTCACCTGCGGCAAGTCCTATCTGGATGTCCGTCAGGCACTGGAAGACTTGGACATCGACGAGGCAAGGGCGCACGAGCTCGGCATCAGCCTTTTCAAGGTGGCCCTGACCTGGCCGCTCGATCCGGAGGGCGTGCGGGCGTTTGCTGAGAACCTGGACGAACTGATCGTCGTCGAAGAGAAACGCGCCCTGATCGAGAACCAGTTGAAGGAACAGCTCTACAACTGGCGTGCGGATCGCCGCCCGGTGATCGTCGGCAAGTTCGACGAACAGCGCGACTGGATTCTGCCGTCGACCGGCGAACTGAGCCCCGGACAGATTGCGGTCGTCATCGGCCGGCGCCTCTTGAAGCGCATCGACGATGCCGCACTGGCGGAGCGTGTGGCCTTTCTGGAGGCCAAGGAACGACAGAAGGTGGGCCACCAGGCGCCCATCTCGCGGTTGCCGTATTTCTGCTCAGGCTGTCCGCACAACACGTCGACGAACGTACCGGAAGGCAGCCGGGCGCTGGCCGGCATCGGGTGCCACTACATGGTCACCTGGATGGACCGGCGCACCGAGGCCACGACCCAGATGGGCGGCGAAGGGGCAACCTGGATCGGTCAGTCGCCGTTCACCGAGACGCAGCACGTCTTCACCAATCTCGGCGACGGCACATACTTCCATTCGGGCATTCTTGCGATCCGGGCCGCTGTCGCGGCGAAGGTCAACATCACCTACAAGCTGCTCTACAACGACGCCGTGGCCATGACCGGCGGCCAGCCGGTGGACGGCCAGTTGACCGTACCGGCGATCGTGCGCCAGCTGGAAGGCGAGGGCGTGGCGCGCATCATCGTCGTCACCGACGATACGGAGAAGTATCGCGGTGCGCTGGCACTGCCGGCCCATACGCGCATTGAGCACCGGGATGTGCTGGACCGCGTGCAGCGTGAGATGCGGGAGATCCAGGGTGTCTCCGTCCTGCTTTACGACCAGACCTGTGCGGCGGAAAAGCGCCGCCGGCGCAAGCGTGGCCTGATGGCCGACCCGCCGCGGCGCATCTTCATCAACGAGCGGGTGTGCGAAGGCTGCGGCGATTGCGGCGATCAGTCGAACTGCCTGTCCATCCTGCCGGTGGAGACCGAGTTCGGGCGCAAGCGGCAGATCGACCAGTCCACCTGCAACAAGGATTATTCCTGCGCCAAGGGTTTCTGCCCCAGTTTCGTCGAGGTCGTGGGCGGCACTCTTCGCAAGTCTCGCGCCGCGAAGCAGGCGACGGGGGAAGACGCATTGCCGCTGCCGCCGGAGCCGAAGCTGCCTGAGCTGAACCGCCCCTATGGCATTCTGGTCACCGGCATCGGCGGCACCGGCGTGGTGACGATCGGCGCGCTCTTGGGCGTGGCGGCGCATTTGGAAGGCAAGGCTTGCAACGTGCTGGACCAGACGGGGCTCGCCCAGAAGGGCGGGGCGGTCGTCAGCCATGTGCGCATTGCGCCCGCGCCTGAGGATCTGCACGCCGTGCGCATTGCCGGCGGTGGCGCAAGGCTGGTTCTGGGCTGTGATCTGGTTGTCGCGGCCGGCGGCGAGGTCCTGTCCAAGATCAAGCCGGGCGTGACCGCGGCGGTCGTCAACCGGGCGGAAGCGATGACCGGCGCCTTCACGCACCAACCCGACTTCCGCTTTCCGGCTGACGAACTGTTGGGCGTCATCGGCGACGCCGTCGGCGGGGCACCAATGCATGTCGTTGATGCCTCGGCGCTGGCGATGGCGCTGTTTGGCGACAGCATCGCCACGAACCTGTTCATGGTCGGCTACGCCTACCAGCATGGCCTGATCCCGGTCTCTGGCGAGGCGATTGAGCGGGCGATCGAGGCCAATGGCGTTGCGGTGGAAATGAACACGCAGGCGTTCCAATGGGGCCGTCGCGCCGCGCACGACCTGTCGGCGGTGGAGCATGTGGTCGCATTGGCGTCTGAGGTCCCAGCGGAGCACCGCCGCCAGGCAGAGAGCCTGGACGAAGCGATCGAGCGCCGTGCGCGCGATCTGGCGGCCTATCAGAACGAGGCTTATGCCGCACGATACCGGAATCTCTTGGCGAGCGTCCGCGAGGCCGAAGCCTCAATCGGCGGCGATGCACTGTCGAGGGCGGTAGCGCGCTATCTCTACAAGCTGATGGCCTACAAGGACGAATACGAGGTCGCCCGTCTCTACACAGACGGCGAGTTCCTGCGGCATATCCGGGCGCAGTTCGACGGTGACATACAATTGCGTTTCCACCTGGCGCCGCCGCTGGTTGCTGATCGCGATCCGGAGACAGGGCATCTGGTCAAGCGCACCTACGGGCCCTGGATGATGCGGGCCTTCCGCCTGATGGCCAAGCTCAAGGGCTTGCGCGGCACCCGATGGGACGTCTTCGGCCGAACGGCGGAGCGGCGAACGGAGCGCCAACTGATTGCGGACTACGAGGCCACAGTCGCAGCGTTGATCTCGGGACTCGCGCCCCACAACCACGACCTGGCGGTGGAGATCGCGAGTATCCCCGAGGACATCCGAGGCTTCGGCCATGTGAAGGAGCGCCATCTGCAGGCCGCCAAGGTTCGGGAGGCGGGGCTGATGGACGCGTTCCGCCGTCCGCACCGGCCGTTGGCTGCGGCGGAGTAAGCCCAGTCCGCAGACCTCCGGTGCCTCAGTCTGGAATGCTGTCGTCGCTATCCCGCTCAGCAGAACTGCCCGGTCCCAGGCCCTCGAACAGCCGGCGGCTGCGCCGCAGTTCGCCATCGAGGAAATCCAGGAAGGCTCGGATCCTTGGAACGCGCCGGAGATCGGCGTGGGTCAGGGCCCAAAGATCGGTTGCCAGCTCGGCGATCGGCGGACGTACCCGCTGCAGCTCCGCTGTAGTGTCCCCGAGAAAGCAAGGCAGCGCGGCAAGCCCCATACCGGCCTTTGCCAGTGTCAACAGCCCAAGCAACGTGTTCGCGCGCGCGACGATCTTTGCAGGCCCAACAGTTGTGTCCAGCCAACGGGCCGATGGCAGATGGGCCAGACTGTCGTCGGGCGCCACCCAATCATGGCGGCCGAGCGCGTCGGGGGACGGTGCGGCGGCGAGGTACGATGTCGACCCGTAGACGGCCGTTGCAAGTCCGCAGGCCCGCCGGCCTACCAGGGCGCCAGGTGGCTGCCGCGTTGGTCGGAGGGCGACATCGGCGTCACGCTTGCTGAGGCTGAGGAACCTGTTCTCCACCACCACTTCCAGCGTGATTTCAGGGTGTGCGGTACGGAAGGCCGAAAACATGGGGCCGAGCGCGCCCTGAAGCAGCGTGTCGGTGGTGGTAACCCGTACGGTTCCGTATGGCTTTGTGTCCTGCCCGGCCAGGCGCCGCTCCAGGTGCCCGACCTCGCTCTCCATCCGCTCGGCAAGCGTAATCGCAGCCGCCGCGGCAGATGTCGGCGTGTAGCCGTCTTGGTGCCGTTCGAACAGCCGGACGCCGAGACGGTGTTCCATCTGCCCAATCCGCCGGAACACCGTGGAGTGGTTCACTTGAAGAGATCGTGCAGCGGCCGAAAGCGTTCCGTGCCGGCCGACCGCCAGCACATAACGGAGGTCATCCCAGTGCAATGCTGGTGTGCTCATTTGCAAAGCTTCTGTGCGAAATTGCCAGAATCTATTGCGGATCAGCACAGGGTAATCTGCTGCCCAATGCAAGCCTGGAGACCGTCATGGAGACAATCGACCTTTCCCCGACCCCGGCGTCCGGCGCAAGCGGCGTCGCAGAGACGGCCGCCTTTGGCTCCAACCTCGATCTGGTCAGCCACCATCTGTGCCCGTACGTCCAGCGTGCGGTGATCGCGCTGACCGAAAAGGGGGTGCCGCATCGGCGCATCGATGTCGACCTGGCTGACAAACCCGATTGGTTCCGCGCCATCTCGCCGCTCGGCAAGGTCCCGTTGCTGCGCGTGAAGCGCGGGAGCGGTCGTGAAGCGATCCTGTTTGAGAGCGCCGTGATCTGCGAATTCCTGGAAGATACCCAGCCCGAACCGCTGCACCCGGAAGATCCGCTTGCCCGCGCACAACACCGGGCATGGATCGAATTCGCGTCGGCGACGCTCAATGACGTTGGCGGTTTCTACAACGCCCCGGACGCTGCGGCTCTTGAGGCGAAGCGCGTGCGGTTGGTCGAGCGTTTCGCTTGGCTGGAGCGTCATGTGAGCGACGGCCCGTACTTCTCCGGTGCGCGCTTCAGCCTGGTGGATGCGGCTTTCGGTCCGCTGTTTCGCTATTTCGACACATTCGAACGCATCGGCGCGTTCGGCTTCTTCGCCGACCTGCCTCGCGTTCGGGCATATCGCGAAGCACTGTCGGCACGTGCTTCAGTGCGCGACGCGGTCGCAGAGGATTATCCCGACCGGCTGATGGCCTTCCTGAAGAAACGTGGCTCCTACCTCTCGGACCAGATCTTCACCGCATGACTTAGAGGGGCGACGACTCGAGCGCCCGGATCAGGCCGAGCGCACATCGCACAGGAACTGGTCGACAAAGCCCTTCAGCGTGTTGGCTTGGTGCGCCAGCGCCTCCGATGCATCGAGCAGACCGTGCGACGACCGTCCCGTTTGCTGTGCGGCTTCCGACACGCGCACGACGCTTCGCGAAACCTCGCACGTGCCCTCCGCGGCCTGGTGAACATTCGCCGAGATCTCATGTGTGGCCGCATTCTGCTGTTCCACGGCGGCGGCGACGGCTGTGGAGGTATCCCGCATCTCCCTGATGTGGTCCGCAACCGCCCGGATCGTCTCGACGGTCTCGCCAGTCGCCCCTTGAATGGCGGCCACCTGGCTGGTGATGCGTTCGGTGGCTTTGCCAGTCTGGTTGGCCAGGGACTTCACCTCCGACGCAACGACGGCAAAGCCCTTGCCGGCTTCACCGGCACGGGCGGCCTCAATGGTGGCGTTGAGGGCCAGCAGGTTGGTGCGCTCGGCGACGGAGGTGATCAGGGCGATGACGTCGCCGATGCCCTTGGCCTCTTCGTCCAGCGCCTGAACCAGCTGATCGCTTTTGCTGAGCGTGACCACAACCTCGTCGGCGATACGGGTGTGATGACTTGTCTGCTGCCCGATTTCCTGGATGGAATTGCTCAGCTGCTCGGTGGCCGACGCGACCGTCTGCACGTTGGACGAGGCCTCTTCCGATGCGGTGGAGACGGTGGCGGCCTCATGTGACCCTTCCTCAGCAGCACTCGACAAGTCGGTGGCCGTCGCCTTCAGTTGCGCACTGGCCGCCACGACGCTTTCGAGCATCTCGGTGACGGCTTTGTCGAAATCCGCGGTCAGCGCCGCAAGCCGGTTGGCACGCGCCTCGCGGGCTGCCTGCTCTTCAGCAGCGGCGCGGCTCAGCGTGTCGGCGCGGATCATGTTGTCTTTGAAGACCTCGACCGCCCCGGCCATGGCACCGACTTCGTCGTCGCGGCTGGTCTGATCGGCCACCGTAACGGTCATGTCGCCGGCCGCCAGCGACTTCATGGCGATCGTCATTTGGCGGATCGGTCGGGAAATGCCGCGGGCAACCAGGATACCCAGGACCGCAACGCCGACGGCAGCGGCGAAGGATACGAGCAGGGCGGTGATCAGAAGATGGCTGCGCTCGCTGGACTGTGTCGCCAGCGCCTGGACCAGTTCACCAGAGGCGGCCATCAGGCCATCCGTCAAGCCCGGCAGCGCATCCTCCATGGCGAAATGCTCTTGCGACCAGAGCGCGATCTCGCCGGTGATGAACCGGTCGACCATGCTTGAGTAGGCTTCCAATGCCGCAATGGCCGCAGCCAGCTGCGCCCGCGGCGCTCCGGTGATCGGATTCAGCCTGACTTCGTTGCCGCTGCCGTCGAAGGTCGTGCCCCCGACATCGAAGGCTACGAGATTGGACGTGAACAGATCCCTCTCGGCGTCGAAGGAGGTCAGTTTCTCTTCCACCGATGACTCGGTCTCGATTGCGTCTTTCACCTCGCCGAAGTCGATCTGCATCGTCGCCGCCAGCATCTGCTGGCGGCCGGCCAGGTTGATGACCACACCGTCCTGCGATTGGGAGTTGGCCATGTAAAGCACGGCGGCAATCGCGGATGCGAACAGCACCACGAAGACCGCCACCAGGCCGATCAACTTGCTTTGTATCGACAGGCGCCGCATGGCCTCCTCCCAATCGATTATCTAGGCTCTCAACACTGAGCCGGACGGATCACTGCACGCCGACGAAGTTCTGCCGCACGGCGGCCTGCCCTTCGTCCGACAGCGTCCATTCCAGGAACTCGGCCACGGCCCCCGATGGCGCACCGTTGGTCGTGATGTGCAGTGGCCGGGTGATGGGATATGTCGGGTTCTCGACGGTCGCCGCCTCGCCGTCCACGCCGATCGCGCGGACCGCGTCGACACCCAAGGTGAACGAAAAGCTGATCTGGCCGATGGCGTTCGGGTCGCGCGCCACGGTCGGCACCATCCGCGCATCCGGCTCGATCACTTCGGCACCGGCATAGTCATCGCCGTCCAGGATGATCGACTGGAAGACCGAACGGGTCGCCGAGCCGGCGGTGACGATGTACGGGCTGATCGGGGCGTCGGCACCGCCGACCTCGGACCAGTTGGTGATCTCGCCGGTGAAGATGCCGCGAAGCTGCTCGGTCGACAGATCCTCCACCGGGTTGGCGGGATTGACGATCACGGCAATCGCATCGCGGCCGATCAGTGTCGCCTCGACACCCTGGTCGAGGATCTCAGATTTGACGTCGCGGGCAACGCCACCCATGTCGCACGAGCCCTGCAGCGTGCACACCTCGCCGCCTGAGCTTTCCGGGCCGGTGTCGACGTTAAAGCTGTGTGCCGTATAGACCTCGGCAGCTGCGGTCAGGAATTTGTTGACCGTCGACGAGCCGACATAGCGGATCTCGTCGCCGACTGCCGTTCCGGCGATCGACAGCGAAATCGTTAACGCCAACCCACTTGCCAGTCCTGCTTTCTGCATCTGTTTCCTCCGGGATTGTTCATCGTCGATGCACCGCATCGCGGTTGTGAGAAAGGGACCTCTGGGCCCGCGGGCAGCTTGATGCCGCCGGGGTGGAAATAGGTCCTCAAGCGCACTCAATGACCTCCGCACTCTCCGGCGAAGATCGCGACAGGCTCGGCGGACCCAACGGATTGACGAGATGAGCTCTCGCACACCTTTCTCGCGGATTTGCCGGATGAACCTACTTGCGATCACCGCAGTCTCCACTAGCCACAAATCCTATTGGTTGTTTGTTAGTCAGATTTCTACATCACATGAGAGAATCTTCACTGCAAACCAATCAATATGATCGTGTCGAAGTCCATCCTATGCCCCGCGGGTGAATCGATAGTTAAGTGTCGCGCAATACTATGCCTAGGCCTGAGTTATGGCTCCTGGAAATAGATTAGATCTCGAATGCAAGTAAATATATTCTACCGTAGGCCAGATCTGCGGGGCGGACTGCAGAGGCCAACCTACTTGGCGGCTGCCGCATGTCGCCGCTGGCGGTCGTCATGCGGCAGTCGCCGTTGGGCTCGCCGACGGGCGTCCAGTCCACGCCCAAGGTCAGCGTTACGGCGTCAACTATCCCGGCGCTTCAGGGATGCGCGAGGTCGGTCACCTCGATGTCGGCTGCGCGCCCCGTTTGGGTCGACCGGTCTGCCATGCGAACGGAATAGCGGACGGCGAGGGGCACTTCGTCCCGACCAACGAAGTCCGCCTCGCATCGGATGGCGTCGATGGTCCAGTCGGCGCGATGCGAAGTCGTGGATATATGTGCCCCCATGATGCTCAACTCATCCGGGATCGGTCGAATGCGCTCGCCGGTTGGCAGAGAGTAGGCCCAGTCACCGGCGCTGAGCTGATCCACGACCTCAGCCAGCACGGCATCGTCTTCGCATGCCGGGTCGCCCAGGTAGACTGCATAGAGGCCGTAAGCAATGTCGTAGGCAGGCGTTGTCGCCCCGAGCACGATGGCCAAGCCCACCGCCGGCCACAAAAGGCCGTCGATGACAAAAGAGATCAGCGCGCCGAGGGCCACACCCAACCCGGCGCGTTCAGAGACGGCTTGCCTGCGCTTCATGGAAAGGACTCTGCCGGTCCCATACGCCCCATTGCAATCGCCTTCTCGTCGGGAGGCAGGCAGCCCTCCGCCAGGGCGGCGGAGGGCACGGCCGAACCTATCCGCTGAACAGCGCGTCGATGCTGGCGGCCGTCAGACGGGCCTCATTGTTCGTCATCCGGCAGTCGTCGTTGGTCGCCATGTCGTCGATGAAGATGTCGGGGCCATAGGTCAGCAGCAGCAGGAAGTCGCTGTTGAATTCGCCGCCCGGCGTCCAGTCCACATCCAGGGTCAGCGGGGCTGCGCCGCCCGAACCAAGGCTCGGGAAGTCGCGCGAGGTGACCGGTGCGGAGCCCTGATAGAGCTGCGCCACCTGCTGGCCGGGCCGAGACACGTAGTCCGCACCATTGTTGTGGACGGTGGCGTGGATGCGCACGCGTCCTGTGCTGCCACCTACTGATGGCGCAATCACCTCGGCACGGATCCGGGCGGCGGGGTCAGGGCAGGTCAGAGTGAGTTGCGGTATGGGACGATCGCCCAGCCCGCTGACACCGGGCAGCGGTACCGGCATCTCAAATTGCGCGCCGGCGGTGGTCGCGGAGAGCGCAATGGCGCCCGTGACAAGGCCTGCGAGGCCCAGTCGTATCGATCGGGCGGTCCGTCCTGTACGAGTGTTTCGCATGTCCCTGTTCCTCCTCTTCTGCGAGCAGCCGGCCTGATTGGCGCCGGCGCCACCGACCATGGCTGAGAAGGAGGTCGCGGGCAGTATTGGCGGTCACATGCCCGCAAGGATTGTCACAGCGCGAGGCTGGCAACCGCGATCACGGCTATCGCCGTCAGGGCCACGCGGCGGAACGTGCGCTCGCCGGTTCGGCGGAAGATGAAGGCGCCGGTCCAGATGGCGGCGGTATAGATCGGCATCAGCAGGATGCCGAGCGCCCAAACCTGGGGGGTGAACAGCGCGTTGGCCCAATAGGCAGCTACGGTGAAGATCGTCGTCAGGGCAAACAGCGCGATGATGTTGGCCCGCACGCCGGCAGCGTCCGTGCGGCCACCCAGCCAGAACAGGATCACCGGCGGTCCGGACAGCCCCGTCGACCCGCCGAGGAAGCCGGAGAGTCCCCCGATGGCCACACAGGCCGGCGTGCCCGGCGTGCTCTCATAGCGCCAGCCGGTGGCCAGCACCGCCGCAGCCGCCAGCACGACGGCGACGATCGCCGTATGCAGGACCGCGCCGTCGATATGCACCAGTGCGGCAATGCCGACCGGCAGCAGAAGGACCGCACCGACCAGCAGCGGCAGCACCTCCCGCCATCGGCAGCGCCGGAAGGCCGGCGGCAGCAGGGGCGCGGTGGCCACCGTGTCGATGATGGTCAGCACCGGCAGCGCCACTGTCGGACCGTAGACCGCGCCCACTACCGGTACGAACACCATGGCGCCGCCGAAGCCGGAAAAGCCGCGAATCAGGCCTGCGCAGACGGCAGCCGCGACGGCCCACTGCCAGTCCGTCTGCAGCGCCGGAGCGATCAGGTCGAAAAGCCATGTGCCCATTGAAGGTCCCCGGCGCACTCATAGCCCAATCGGCATCTGGCGTGCACCGACAGATTGGCATATGCAAATTAGCAGGGTACACGACCATTCCTGCATGCTTGTTCTGCGGAGATGCAGAGCCCATGAATTGGGACGATCTCATGAATTGGGACGATCTGAAGATCGTGCTTGCCGTGGCACGGGAGCGGACGCAGTCAGCCGCGGCCCGGCATCTGCGTGTCAATCAGACCACCGTCGCACGGCGGCTCGCGGCGATAGAGCAGGCCCTGTCGGCCCGGCTGTTTCTGCGTGTTGACGGCGCCCTTGTACCGACGGATGCAGGGATGGACCTGATCGAACGCGCCGAGATGGTCGAGGCCGATGTGCTGGCACTCGAAGCATCCGTCGCCGGGCGCGATGCCGGGGCGTCGGGAACCGTTCGAGTCACTTCGGTGCCGATCCTGGTCAATCGGCTGCTGGCACCGGCCGTGCCCGCCCTGCGGCGCCATCATCCCGATCTCCGGATAGAGTTGATCGCAGAGCCCCGCAGCTTGAGCCTGACGCGCAGAGAGGCGGATGTCGCCTTGCGGCTGGCTCGGCCCGTGGGTGGGGCGGCGCTGGCGCGGCGAATCGGCACCGTCGCCTATGCGGTCTATCGGGCGGCCGGCGACACCACGCCCGATCCGCCCTGGATCACCTATGAGGAGGCCTTGGCCCACTTGCCGCAGGCGCGC
Organism: Anaerolineae bacterium; assembly: GCA_028285185.1. Taxonomy (GTDB): domain Bacteria; phylum Pseudomonadota; class Alphaproteobacteria; order DSM-16000; family Inquilinaceae; genus JACKIG01. The sequence goes on from JANQQD010000375.1 coordinate 53,357, forward strand.
TGGATTCACCGTGTCCTGGCTGGGGCGCGGCCGGCGCTGTGGGTCAATGATGCTGAAGGCCTGCTAGCGGCCGTGCGGGGCGGGCTCGGCCGCAGCGTGCTGCCTTGCTTCGTCGCGGAGACCGTCAGCGCCCTGGTTCGCGAAGGCGGCCCGGAGCCCGTGGTGGAGCGGGAGCTTTGGCTGCTGGTCCATCGGGACCTGCGCCCGCTGGCCCGCGTGAGCGCCGTCCTGGACTGGATCGTCACCACGGTGCGCAGCGCGGAGCCCGACCGATGCGGCGAAGTCGGGGGGCCTGATCCCGCCTGACGCGAACCTTTTGGCACCAAGGCACTATCCAACACGCGGCCGGCGGCCAGAGCGCTCCGGCAGACTGCCATGGCCATATCCGCGGGCCGATGGATGGCAAGGCCGCGCGCGGACGGTGTCGCGCATCAGCGTGCTGGGTCCAACAACGCGCGGATCTCATCCGATCGGGCCAGATCAAACGCCGTCGCGCCGTCGTCGTTCGTAACCGTCAGATCCGCTCCGCCCTCGATCAGCAGGGTCACCATCTCAGGATACCCGCGACGCGCGGCCTGCATGAGGGCTGTTCTGCCGTCCTCCTGGCGGACATTGACGTCTGCACCGGCCGTCAGCAGCCTGTCCACCACATCGGCGCGCCTCTCCTCCACCGCCAGATAGAGTGGCGTCTCTCCGTCTTGATCCGCCGGATCGATCTCGGCCCCCGCAGTGAGCAGCCGATCCACGGCATCTACGTGGCCGAGGCGGGCCGCTTGGTGCAGCGGCGTTACCGCGTCCTCACTGGCAAGATGGGGCGACGCACCGGCCACCAGCAGCGCGTCGACGATCTGCACATCGCCATGACCGACCGCGGCGTACAACGGCGTCTGCCCGAAGTCGCCCAGCAAATCGACGGTCGCGCCTTCGTCGATCAGCAGCTCGACCAGCGGGAGGCTGCCGCAACGGGCGGCGTAATGCAGTGCCCCATAGCCGGGATCATCTGCCGTTCCCCAACGGGCGTCGACGTCGGCACCGGCGGCCAGCAGCCGGGCCGCGATTTCGACCGAACATGACCCTTCGGCGGCCATGACCAGCGGCGTGCGGCCGCTGCCGTCGGCATTTTCGGCCGCCATGCCTTGGCCGAGCAGGTGATCGACCATGTCGAGGTCACCGGCTTGTGCGGCGAAGTGCAGTGCCGAGGTGCCGCGGGTACCAGCACCTGCCGTCAGGTCCACACCGCGCTCAAGCAGCATCCAGGCCAGATCCATGTCCTCTTCCGCCAGAGCGACGAGGAAAGGTGTCCAGCCGTCTTCGTCGGCCAAGTCGTGCGAGGCCTCGGCCGCAAGCAGCAGGTCGACCAACTCGCGGTTGCCCGACAAGATAGCGAGCCCAAGCGGGGTCTGTCTGGCCGGACGCGTTGTCGGCCGAATGTCCGGGTTGGCGCCGGCGTCAAGCAACGCACGGGCAATCCCTACGCTGTCTGCCTTCACGGCGTGCCAGAGGGCGGTCCTACTGTCGGCTGCCGCAATGTCGACCGCTGCATCTGCGGCCAGCAGACGACTGACGATCTCGCCATGTCCTGCTGCCGCCGCTGCGAGAATCGGAGTCGCGCCATCAAGCGTCTGGACGTCGACAGCGGCACCGCCGTCTATCAGCGCGTCGACAGCTCCGGTAGACCCGCGATGCGCAGCGAAGAACAACGCCGACCTGCCCTCTTCGTCGAGAAGATCAAGGTCGGCGCCGGCCGCGAGCAACACCTCGACAACCTCCGTCGCGCCGACGAAAGCGGCCGCCATCAGTGCCGTTTGGTTGCGCGGCCCCGGTTCGTTCGGATCTGCTCCGTCGTCCAGCAGGCGCGCGACCGTTGCCCCGTCGCCTTCGCGCGCGGCCGCAAAAAGATCGGACTGGGCGAATGCCGGTTTGACCGGCAGCAGGAGGGTTCGGTGTTGGTCCCCGCGAATCGGCTGCAACAGCACTTCGGCACCGCCGAAGAAGGTGCCCACACAGAGGCCTATCGCCAGAAGCCTGCCCGCCAGGTACATGTTTTCCCCG